>CAJOGB010000107.1 GCA_905233835.1 uncultured Lachnospiraceae bacterium | reverse complement strand
TGGAGCATTCAAAAAGAGAAGGAATAAGCATGAATCAGTATTGCGTGTATCTTTTATCTATGAATGATGCGATGCATGCAAAAAGTGTTTAAATAGAATTTATGAAAACATTAAACTCCTATCTTCGAGATCGATTTGGTTGTAAAGTTTATAAGATCGCTTTAAACGGGGGATTTACCTGCCCAAAACGGGATGGGAAAATCGATACCCGTGGGTGCATTTTTTGCTCTGCAGGAGGAAGCGGAGAGTTTGCCTCCGATCCGAAGGATTCTGTGACAAAGCAGATTGAAGATGCAAAAAAACGGGTGGAGAAGAAAACAAGGGATGGAAAATACATCGCTTATTTTCAAGCTTATACCGGTACTTATGCACCCATAGAAAAATTAAGGAAACTATATGAAGAGGCCATCCGTCATCCGGACGTGGTGGCTGTTTCTATTGCTACACGACCGGATTGTTTGGGACAGGATGTCCTTGAACTGTTAGATGAACTAAATAAAATTAAACCTATTTGGGTGGAACTGGGCTTACAGACAATCCATGAAAAAACCGCAGAATACATTCGCAGAGGCTATGGGTTAGAGATATATGATAAAGCGGTGAAAGAACTTAAAAAAAGAAACATCGAGGTCATCACCCATGTGATTTTAGGGCTTCCAGGAGAATCAAAGGAGGAAATGCTTAAGACGGTAACATACGTTTGCGACAGCGGGGCGACGGGCATCAAACTACAACTTTTACATATTTTAAAAGGCACGGATTTGGCAAAGGAATACGAAGCGGGAATGGTGCAGGTTTTAACCGAGGACGAATACATCGATATCCTAAAAGACTACGTAAAAATCATCCCCGAAAATGTGGTAGTTCACCGACTGACCGGGGACGGAGATAAGAAGATTTTGGTGGCGCCTATGTGGAGTGCCGACAAAAAGCATGTCCTAAATCGCATCAATCGTGAAATACTTACTATGTAAAAAAAGATAATAGCATAATGGAGAAGCAAGATTAAAAACCGTATGTAATTAATCTTTTCAAGTTACTTTAAAAAGACTACCTGCGAGAGAAAAGCAAAGATTGTTTTTAATCGGTTGCCTGCAAGAATCGCTGATAGCGAGGTAAAAGTTTCTTTTATCCTTTGTGAAGGATATTATCCGGAGATTCGCTTTATTGGTAACGATTTTATCTTTCGCCTAAAAATCCTAACTGATGTATAATAAAACTCATGAAAAGTAAATGAATGAGTCACATCAGGGAGGAATACTATGAACGAAACGATTACAAAACGAAACGAACTTTTGGCCCAGACCGTAATCAAGGGTTTGGAGTCCAGAAACATGAAGGGATATTATGCGGGTAGTAAGGAAGAGGCGCTACAAATTGCCCTTGATTTAATCCCAAAGAAAAGCTCCATTTCCATGGGTGGATGTATGAGTGCCAGAGAAATCGGTCTTACAGATGCTTTAAAAAACGGAGAGTATGATTTTATCGATCGTGACGCTTATGAGGACGGACGTCAGGCGATGCTTATGGCATATGATGCAGATTATTTCTTGGCCGGTGCCAACGGCATGACCCAGGATGGTGTGATTGTAAATATCGACGGAAATTCCAACCGAGTATCTGCCATCGCTCAGGGACCGAAGCACGTACTTTTCATCGTGGGTATGAATAAAATCTGTGACGATGTGGACGGCGCCATGAAGCGTGCCAGAAATGTGGCGGCACCTATCAACGCTCAGCGTTTTGGATTATCAACTCCTTGTGCAAAGACCGGAAGCTGCATGAACTGCAAATCTCCGGATACCATTTGCTGCCAATTCTTGATCACCAGATATTCCCGTCATACGGATCGTATCCATGTGATTCTGGTTAACGATAATTTGGGATTTTAAACGATAACACCGTTAGAAACTGATATCTTTTTATGCGATTTTTCCTCTTGACGATATCAATATATTGTGCCATGATATGTATCGGTCACAAAATGTTGTGTTTAAAAGAGGAGAATGAAGAGAATGAATAACAAGTGGATTAGAGCAGCGATTCCGGCACTATTGATTCATTGTTCCATCGGAACGGTATATTGTTGGAGTACGTTTAAAGAGGCCATTGCGACGCAAATCGGAACCAGTACCTTTGGCACCGGTTGGGCGTTCTCATTGGCCATCTTTTTTTTGGGAATGTCTGCGGCTTTTGCGGGACGCATCGTAGAAGCGGACATTCACAGATCTTCCCTTATTTCCTGCATCTGTTTTACGGTGGGCATGCTTGGAACAGGACTTATCATTCAGTTTGCAAAAGGTATACCGGCACTCATCGGCATCTATATTTTCTACGGATGCATCATGGGAATCGGCCTAGGGGTGGGATATCTTACCCCGGTAAAAACCCTAATGCTTTGGTTTTCGGATCAAAAGGGATTGGCCACGGGAATCTCCATCATGGGATTTGGTTTGGCAAAGGCCATCGCCACTCCGATTATGGAATACTTACAGAATAAGTACGGCATCTCTGCTATGTTCTACATTTTAGGTGTGCTTTACTTTGTGATGATGTTTGCGGGCCACTTGTTACTTCGTAAACCGGAGGGCTGGGTGGAAGATCCGGACAAAGACAAAGACTTTAAATGGACTTCACTTTTATCCAATAAAACCTTCGTTGGTATTTGGCTCATCTTTTTCTTAAATATTCACTGTGGACTTATGCTTATCACATACGAAAAGCAGATTTTGGGTTCCACCTTTGCAAAGGCAGCAGCCCTTACCATGATTATCAGTTTTGTTCCGTCTCTTACGGCGGCATGTAACGCACTTGGCCGAATCGGATATTCCACCATTTCCGATCACATGAAGGATCGAAGCCTGGTATATCAGATTATCTTTACCAGCTGCTTTAGTATCTGTGCGATTACTCTGGTATTTTCCATTACAGGAAATGTGGTATATCGCGTTTTGGTGGTAGCACTTTTAATGATTATTAACCTCGGCTACGGTGGTGGTTTCTCCACCTTGCCGGCACTGTTATCCGCCAGATTCGGTATGGATCATATTTCAAAAATCCACGGCATTACCCTTTCTGCTTGGGCTGTTGCAGGTATCACCGGAAACAATACTTCCGAGATTATTTTAAGAGCCACCGGCGGCGATTATAATCGCATTATTCAGGTAGCGTTACTCCTGTATGTGGTAGCACTTTTCATCTGCCTTGCACTTGTAAAAGATAAGGCCGCAAAAAATAAATTTTAAAATCTTTATTGACAAACAAAACTCTTTTGCGTATTTTAATAGATGTTGACAGTAAATGAAAGCACACGGAAAGGAGGTACAAAAAATGATGAACTTGAAATTATATGGACTTGAATTAAGAATTTTGGGTACCTCGCCGATGTTTGTTCGATAAAGAAAAACATGTTTATACGCGCGGTATCCGATTTCGGAAACCGCGCTATTTTTATATCATTTTGCAAAATGACTTGAAGATAAAAAGCGTTAGGAGTTCCGGACCCTAATGCTTTTTTTGTGACTTGAAAGGAGTGAGACTTATGAAAAAATATTTGATAAAAAACTGGTGGAGATATTTGATTGGAGGAATTTCTCTAATCGCAAGTACCGCCATTGATATATTGGTTCCCTTTATTACTCTTTCCATGGTGGATGATGTCATCGTGGGAGGAAACATGGCGCTTTTTAAACGGGACGTGTTACTTTTTGCGGCAGCGGGATTGGGCAGAGCCTTCTTCCAGTTCGTAAAGGAATTCTTATGCGATATGGCGGGCTGCCATGTGGCAAGCGGCCTTCGAAAAGATATGATGCGCCATATTTTTAGACTGGATAAGAAGTATTTTGATAAGACAAATACGGGAGAACTTATGGCTCGTGTCAAGGATGACTGCGGAGCCGTTTGGGATTTGACGGGATTTGTGGGCATGCTTTTTACCGAGGCTGTTGTTTACTTTACCGGCGTTGTAATCTGCATGGTAAAGCTTAACTGGAAGTTAAGTTTGGTGCCGCTTGTATTT
>CAJOGB010000106.1 GCA_905233835.1 uncultured Lachnospiraceae bacterium | reverse complement strand
CGATGCGATTCGAATCTGTTTTAAACATCATGAAATTGATAAGGTGCTTGATTACGCACAGGAGTTTCGTGATAAGGGATATCAGGTTACCATTCAGCATGTGGACACCATGGGATTTACCGATAAGGAAATCATTAACTTCATAGATAAAGTAAATGCCTTCCATCCCTTGGCCTATGCGGTAGTAGATACCTTTGGAGCCATGTATACAAACGATATGCTTCGCTTGGCACGAATCGCGGATGCTTATTTGGATAAGGATATCATCTTAGGATTCCATGGGCATAATAACATTATGCTTGCGGATGCCAATGCTCAGAAATTTATCGAGGAAATCGGCGAACGCAGAAACGTGATAGTGGATACTTCTCTCTACGGATGCGGAAGAAGTGCTGGAAATGCCCACACCGAATTAATGACCCAGTTTTTAAATACGCAATACGAAAAGAACTATGACATCAATGAGATCTTAGACTTAATCGATACCGTGATTAATGCGGTACGTGAAAAGACCAAATGGGGATACAGCATTCCGTATTTTATTTCCGGAATGCACAATGCTCATACCTTTAATGTTGTTCAGTTATTAAAGCGTCATAACTTAAAGTCAAAGGACTTACGCGGCATTATAGGAATGCTGGACGATACCCAAAAGAAAGCTTATGACTACGATCTTTTGGAAAAACTTTATGTAGAATACTTCGGAAAAGAAGTGGATGATAAAGCTGTGGTTTCCGAGCTTGGAGATGCATGGAAGGATAAAACCGTTTTACTTCTTGCTCCGGGACGAAGCCTAAGGGATAAGAAAGATGAAGTAAACGCCTTTATCGAAAAGAATCATCCGGCGGTAATTGCCGTTAATAACATCATCGAGGGATTTTCTTTCGAGTATGTGTTCTTCAGCAGTGCACTTCGCTATCAGAACTTGCAGTACCATGATTATAAGAAGGCAGGTTCACCGAAGATCATTATTACTTCTAACGTTACTGACAGTCCAAGCGATGAAAACGAGCGCGTGATAAATTATAAGTCTTTAATCAAACACGGTTGGAGTAACTTCGATAGTTCCGCCATCCTTTTGATGCGACTTTTAATTCGCTGCGGAGTAAGAACCATAAACGTAGCCGGCATGGACGGACTTGTAGGATTCGGATCCGACTTCTACAGCGATGAAATGGATAACATGTTGGAGGATAAAGCCAGAGCGGAACTAACCTCCGATAACATGTCCATGATGAAGGATTTATTAACTGCTTATCCGGACTTACACATCAATTTCGTTACGGATACCGTTTATAACCAGATTAACGACGGAGATAAATAATCTATGAAGATTTTGCAAGACCCCAAGGCACTGCTTTTACATCAGATAAAAAATATGTACCCGGGTGAAGTAAACGAGGAACATGTTGATCGTGCCCTATTTGAAGTATTAAAAAAATTAGAGTATTGCTTTTCTCATGTAACTAATAAATACTATAGCGAAAACGGGGAAGCTGTATTTAATCCCTTGCATGTATGCCAGTGGACCATGTTTTTGTATGACATGGCTAAGGAAATCAGTAGCTACGGTGATACGGAACTTGCCGATAAGATTTACGGAATTAGTAAGTGCTTTTCTTCTGCGGATTTTTACTACGGCATCGATATGCCGGATATTTGGTTTTTCGATCATCCCCAGGGAAGTGTCATGGGACGTGCAAAGTACAGTAACTATTTTTCCTTTGGACAAAACTGTACCGTAGGAAATTCACGCGGCATATACCCGGTCTTGGGAGAATATGTTGCTATGATGGTTGGCTCAAAGATTTTGGGAGACTGTCATATCGGAGATCATGTGATTTTCTCTGCCAATTCCTGTGTGTTAAATCAGGATGTGCCAAGTTGCTCCATCGTCTTTGGAAGTGGAAAAGATTTGGTAATAAAATCTATCACAAAGGATAAGTTTTTTGAGATTACTTCCGCCGTATTTGTGCGGGATGAAAATGATAAATAAAACATGAGGTGACCTATGTCTACACTTTGTATCATCACTGCCCGTGGTGGCAGTAAACGAATTCCGAAAAAAAACATCAAAGAGTTTTGCGGAAAACCAATCATTGCCTATAGCATAGAGACTGCGCTACATTCCGGAGTATTTGATGAAGTCATGGTTTCCACCGACTCCGAGGAGATTGCAGAGATTGCCAGAAAATACGGAGCCAATGTGCCTTTTATGAGAAGCGAGGCCACAGCCAATGATTTTGCTTCCACAGATGATGTGTTAAAGGAAGTGTTAAGCGAGTATGAAAAAAGAGGCCGTACCTTTGATTTCTTCTGTTGCATCTATCCTACGGCACCCCTTATCAGTGAAGCACGGATGTTGGAAGCCTATGAACTTGTGAAAAAAGACGGCATAGGTGCCACCGTTTCCGTTGTAAAATTCGGATACCCACCTCAGAGAGCGTATGTGATCGAAGACGGTGAAGTGGTGTTCCAACAGCCGAAGTATGAATACGCCAGAAGTCAGGACTTAACTCCAATCTATCATGATGCGGGACAGTTTTATTTCTATCGTACATCTTCTTATTTTTCAAAGAGTGCCCTGCTCTGCGATCATACGGTTCCTGTTATCTTAGACGAACTGGAAGTGCAGGATATCGACACCATGGAAGATTGGCATTTGGCGGAATTGAAATATAAAATGTTACAGGAAAAAGGAGATCGGATCTAATGGAAAATCCGAATATAGGTCAGGAAATATATGATCTGTGTGCACGTATGTTTCCTCTTTGCAGAAGCATTACAGGTGATGGGGTACGTGAGACATTAAAGATCATTCAGGAATACATCGGTCAAGATGACATCCGTTTAAATATTCACGAGGTTCCCACAGGAACGGAGATCTTTGATTGGACCGTTCCAAAGGAATGGAAGATTCGGGAAGCATATATCGAGGATGAATCCGGAAAAAGAATCATCGATATGAAGGAAAATAACCTTCATGTTTTAGGCTATTCCGTGCCGGTAGATAAATACGTGACCCTAGACGAATTAAAAACCTGTGTTTACACGGAAAAGAATCAGCCGGAGGTCATCCCTTATGTGACTTCCTATTATAAGGAACGCTATGGATTTTGCATGAGCCAAAATCAGTTGGATTCTTTAACCGAAGGGACCTATCACATCTATATCGACTCAGAACTTTTTGACGGAAGTTTAACTTATGCCGATGTGGTAATTCCGGGAGAGACGGACGAGGAGTTAATGTTTACCAGCTACACCTGTCATCCGTCCATGGCAAATAACGAGTGTTCCGGACCTGCAGTTTTAGCGGCGCTTATGCGATATGTAAAGCAGTTAAAGAACCATAGATATACCTATCGCTTTGTATTAAATCCGGAAACCATCGGTGCCATAGCATATTTGTCTTTTAACTTAGATCAGTTAAAGAAACACTTAAAAGCAGGGATTGTATTATCCTGCGTGGGAGATGACAGAGATTACTCTATCGTGCATTCTCTCTACGGAGATACCTTGGCGGACAAATCCCTTTTTAACGTAGTAAAGACCAGGGATAAATACACCGAGTATTCTTTCCTTGATCGCGGAAGCGACGAGCGAGAGTTTAATGCTCCGGGAGTGGAACTTCCAGTAGTGGGATTCTGTAGAACAAAATACGGAAAGTATCCGGAGTATCATACCTCCGATGATAATATGGACTTGGTTTCTCCTGAGGGATTTAAGGGCTCCTATGAGGTGCTGACCCGTTGGATTGACTGTATGGAGTGGAATCGTTATTATAGAGTAACCGTTTTGGGAGAACCTCAGCTTGGAAAACGTGGATTATACCCAACGGTTAGTAAAAAAGGCAGCTACGATGAGGTCCTAACCTTAAAGCATTTAATTGCCTATGCTACAGGGAAAAACGATTTGTTTGATATCAGCGAACTGATTAAAGTACCTGCATACGAATTGATTCCAATGGTTGATAAATTAAAAAGCAATGCGCTTTTTGAGGAGATGTAGTTTAGAATGTATCGAA
>CAJOGB010000105.1 GCA_905233835.1 uncultured Lachnospiraceae bacterium | reverse complement strand
TAACACCGTTTAATACCGCATCATCTTCATAGGCAAAGGATACGTTATCAAATCCAATTTCATGTCCTTGCGGATGGAAGGAATCTGTTCCCGTCGCTTCCTTGGTGTCGTGAATCTCCATCAAGCGAGATGCGGAAATCTGAGATATAATCATCTCTGCAATGAGTGCCAAAGCCTGATCAAAAGGTGCATAAATACGAGTGATTACAAGTAAAAACATAAACAGCACCATAAATTCCACTTTCCCGGAAAGAATAAGGCTTGTTCCGGTTAAAACAGTGGTCGCCACACCAAGTCGCATAATTACACTGGCTGCGTTTACAAAAACACCGCAGCTAAGTTCACCTAATATCGTTTGTTTTTCAAGATAATCGATTTTTTCGTTTAACTCATTTAAGAACTTCTCTTGTTGATTGGTTGCATGAATTTCCCGAATGTTTTCCAGGGTTTCCTGCATGCCGTCCGAAACACAAAGTCCTGCCTTTTTTACAACTTCCGATTGGCGTTTGGATAAGCTTCGACTACCGAATAATAAGATAAACGCCACCGGAACTCCCCATAAGCAGGCAATTGCCAGTCGCCAATCATAAGCAAACAACATCACAGCCACGATAGCTGTTGAAATGAATGCACCGTACAAATAGCCCAAGCAATGAGACCAGACATGTTCCAATCGATTTACATCTCCCAAAATGGTTTCTGTCAAATCCGCCAAGTCCCGTTTTCCAAAAAAGCTAAGAGGAAGCTTTCGCATACGCTCCGCCAAAGAAATACGAACACTTTTTACTTCGCCGTACACAAGCCCATAGGTGGCACGGTACTGCTGAAGATGCGTAAAAATGGATAAAACAAAAAATCCAACCACAAGCCCTACGTACGCCCATGTATTTGGGAGTGCTGCATTCTCTGTAAGGGTATCCATATAACTTTTCATCATATAATACAATATACCCATACCGCCCATCACAATAAGGTTTACAATCACAGTCCAAAGTGTTGCCTGCTTTGTATTTTTAATACCCTGATCCGTCAAGGCATATTTTCTTTGAAACTCTTTTCCGAACATTTACTTTGCCTCCCCTTTTGCGATACGCCATTTCACTGCCTGATTATAGTCCGTCCACATACGGGCATACATACCGTTATTTGCTTTTAATTCTTCATGGGTGCCTTCTTCTTCCACACGACCGTCCGCAAGAACAATAATCTTATCCGCTCCTACTACCGTCGAAAGACGATGTGCGATCATAATCACAGTACGTCCTTTGGTTAAGGTTTGAAATGCTTTTTGAATCAAGGCTTCATTTTCCGGGTCTGCAAAGGCAGTCGCTTCATCCAAAACAACAATCGGGGCATCTTTTAAAATTGCTCTTGCCAGCGCTACACGCTGCTGTTCTCCTCCGGAAAGATAGGTTCCTTTTGTTCCTATTACGGTATCCATGCCATTTGGGAGTTTTTCCAAAATGTCATCACACTGTGCCAAAGACAACGCTTTTTGTACTTCCTCTCGGGTAGCGGTTGGTCTTGCCGCACGTACGTTTTCAAAAATGCTGGCCTTAAACAAGCGATTGTTTTGGAATACAAAGGCGATTTTATCCATCAGGACATGAGGATCGGTTTCCTGAACGTTCACGCCGCCCACATATACGGCACCGTCTGTCACGTCCCAAAATCTGGGAACCAAACTGGCTGCCGTGGTTTTTCCTCCACCGGAGGGGCCAACCAAAGCCACCGTCTGTCCCGGTTCCACTTTAAAGGAAACATGATTGATGGCAGCCACATCCGCTCCGTCGTAGGTGAAGGATACGTCTTTAAATTCAATACTGTTATCCTTCGGTTCCTTGGGATTTTTTGTAATCTCAAGAATCGGAGCATTCATGATTGTGGAGATTCTTCCGAGGGCCGTATTTGCAAGCATGATTCCGCTGGCCGCAAACATAATGCGTGCCAAAGCAGTGGATACGATTGCAGAAAACACCGCATAGAAGGCAAAGTCAGTTACAAAGCTTCCAAAAGTGCCGTTTGCCAGGGCCCGAGGCGCAAGAAAAAGAGCCACCGGAATCATAAAGATAAAGGCTCCCTCTGTAGCGGTAAGATTTAATGCCTGAGGAAACTGACATACCTTTACGGTATACTGTTCTGCTTTGTTACTGTAATCCTCAATGGCATCCTTAAATGTCTTAAAAGAATAGACCGTCTGCTGAAATACCTTTACTACAGGAATTCCTCGTACGTATTCCGTTCCGGCTTTACTCATATAATCCTGTGCGCCCTGATACTCCATCATCAGTGCCGCATTCTTTCCTCCCATCATGGAAAACATGGCACCGACAGATACCACTGCCGCGATTAAACATGCCGCGCCCATTCTCCAATCAAACACAAACATAAGAATTATCATTCCAATAAACATGGTGGCACTTCCCACGATATCCGCCAGGTTATGTGCAAGAAGTGTTTCCGTTTCGGATACCGCTCCGCTTAAACGATTTCGTAAAAGCCCGGAAGCATTGGAATCAAAAAAACCAAGAGGTGCTTTCATCAATCGTTCCATACCACGCTTTCTGATATTGGATGCAGTTCGAAATGCAGCCAAATGCGTACACATCAGCGCCCCGAAGTATACAGCAATTCCCGCGATTGCAAAGATAAGTGCCATCCATCCATATCGTGCAATGCTCTGCGCTCTCGTCCAATCCGGAGCCACCGCGATTAAATCCCTGGCCACCAACCAAATACAAATATAAGGTAGCATGCCAAGTACCATGGCTATTCCAGAAAGCACAAGGCCCAAATAAGTCAGGCCTTTGTAATTTCCGGCATACTCAAGTAATACGGAAATATCGCTTTGTTTCTTTTCTTTCATTTCCAGTCTCCTCCTTATTATTTCTGTCCTTTCGATGTTAGTTTTATCTAACACCACAGGTATCATATCACTATTTGTTAGTTTTGGCTAACATTTTTGCAAAAAAATTTCAGCGGCGCCGTTTCGACACCGCTGAACAAAAACTTTATTCATCACTTTCTGCTGTTTTATCATATTCCAAAATATCTCCCGGTTGGCAGTCCAGCGCATCGCAAATGGCTTCCAATGTGGAAAAACGAATGGCCGAAATCTTTCCGTTTTTCATTTTAGAAAGATTTACATTTGAAACGCCAACCTTTTCCGAAAGATCGTTTAAGGAAATCTTCCGATCCGCCATGACGCGGTCCAGTCTTAAAATTATCTTTCCCATAGGCGCCTCCTACAATGTCTCATCAGAGAGTTTCTGTAAGGTACGACCATAGTCAAGAATCGTATATACAACCCATGTTACAAGAGCAAGTACCAAGCACATTCCAAGTCCGTTGGATGCACCGATGATAACGGTGATAATAATCATAGATACCAGAACTTTTTTTAGCACCTTATCAGAGAATGGGTTACCCTCTTTTAATACGGTAGAAAAGATGCTTCCGATAAATCCCATCACCACCGCCAGGCATGCACAGTAAACAGTAATGATAATTAAGAAAAATCCCATTCTAAGTGCGCCGGAATGCTGATTTTCATCGAAGTATTCCTGTACTTCCGGAACATCGGAGGTCATTTCTTCATCTAAAATTGAATTAATATCTTCGTGATCAAAACTTGCGAAATAAAAATTACCGACACCAACTCTCATGGTAACATCTTCTGCATTAAATACTTCATCGTATTTATCCTTATTGGTAAATACCACGATGGATGCGATCAACGAGAGCGCGCATCCTACGATGGCTGCTATCATAAAAATCTTTGAAACAATCTTTGCAGCTTTACAACTCTTTTGAATCTGAGCTAACTTTACATTTTCCTCGTTCATATTATTATCCTCCCAAAATCAAGGTAAACAGATACTACATCTATCAGCTGATGATTGAAGTATAACCCGAGGATTTATTCTTGTCAATAACTTTTTATCGTTTATCGTTAAATATTTTATTTTTGCATTAATATTATTAACGAAAAACGACGTAGTATATAGCATTTTGCTGAATTGAAAAAGTAACTTCCAGTTTGGGGTGATTTTTGGAGGCGTTTGCAAAACTTATTTCCAGTGATACCTGAAAAAAGGGGTTTTAC
>CAJOGB010000104.1:3675-10494 GCA_905233835.1 uncultured Lachnospiraceae bacterium | reverse complement strand
TGCCAAGTACAAGATTCCGCCCACAGCACCCATTAAGTTAATAATGGCATTTCCCTGGGAGCGAAGAGGCTTCGGTGTACAATCCGGCATCAAAGCAACTGCAGGGCTTCGATAAGTACCCATTACAACGAGAAGTACACCTAAAATTCCGATAAAGAGAATCTCCTTCATAACCGTAGGATTCTCATAATAACTGTTATCAATCAGCGGAAGCATAAGCATTAAAATCACTGCCGCTACGGTACCGAATAAAATAAACGGTTTACGACGACCGAATTTGCTTTGGCTTCGATCGGATACAGCTCCGGAAAACGGAAGCAAAAACAGTCTCAAACTGTTATCCAGTGCCATAATCACACCGGAAATGGTCTCATTTAAGTGAAACGTGTTACTTAAGATCAACGGTACGATACCGTTATACATCTGCCAAAATGCGCAAATCGAAAGGAAGGCAAATCCTATTCGAATGGTTTGTCCGGTTTTTAATTTCATGTTTAAAATAACCCCCTAGTATTAGTTTTTAAGTTTTCACCCCTTCTTCGTCGGTATAGTGCTACACCGACCCATTTATTGTAACACTTGTGGATAAAAATTCATAGGAGCAATTTCCCCACGTATATGTTAATATTATCTATATTTTTTTAAGGGGAATCTTATGTATATCCAACTGAATTCACAGGTAATCTATTACGAACATATGGGAAGCGGTAAAAAGACGCTTCTGCTCTTACACGGAAACGGAGAAGATCACTCCATTTTCGATGAGTTGTGTGCCGCATTGGAACCCCACTTTGATATTTATGCCCTTGATTCCAGAGGTCAGGGATTATCTGCCACCCCGAAGGAGTATCACTATAAGGATATGGCCCGGGATGTGTTAAATCTAATCGAAGCACTATCCTTAAAAGATGTGGCGGTGTTTGGTTTTTCCGACGGAGGTATCGTGGCACTGTTGGCAGAGATATTATCCCCGAAAACCTTTTCTCATATCATTACCGCAGGAGCCAATACCACTCCGGATGCGTTGACATTTCATAGCAGGAGAGAAATTAAAAGAGAGTTTAAAAACACGCAGAATCCGCTTATAAAGATGATGTTGGACGAACCGAACATTACCGATAACGAGTTAAGAACCATCTCCTGTCCGGTGCTTTTGTTCGGAGGCCAAAAAGACATGATTGCCTCAAAAGAATTCGATCATATGAATAAAGTAATCGAAGGAAGCACCTTAGCCATCTTAAAAGGAGAAGATCACGGAAGCTATGTGATTCATTCCATGAAGTTAGCTCCGGAAATCCGATTCTTTATCCTGGGTGAAGAATCTTAAATGTGTATATTGTTTTATTAATTTTAGATATAATAATTATGAGATTAGATAAATACTTATCCGATATGGGTGTAGCCACCCGAAGCGAATCAAAGAAAATCATTAAGGCCGGACGTATTACCATCGGAGATGCGGTAATCACGGATCCGGCTTTCCATGTGTCCGAAAGTGATGCCATTTTCCTTGACGGCACATCTCTTTCCTATCAAAAACACATCTATTATATGTTAAACAAACCTCAGGGTGTGATCACCGCCACCAAGGACAATTCAAAGAAAACAATTCTTGATTTAATAAATGACGGTGATAAAATTCGAGAGTTATTTCCGGTGGGACGACTGGATAAAGATACGGAAGGACTGCTTTTGATTACCGATGACGGAGCCCTGGCACACGAAATGCTCTCTCCAAAAAAGCATGTGGATAAAACTTACCGTGCCATCGTCACCGGAATCATGACGGAAAACGACGTAAAAACCTTTGGTGACGGAATGGAAATAGACGGTGGCGAGCATTGTTTACCCGCGTTGTTGAATATTGTATCAACTATAACTCTTTCTTCCGTGACCGATGAAATAAAAACGAAATTTCCTCCGAAAACTCTTTCGAAACTTTGCATGGATGAAGATTTGTGTGAAATCGAGATTACCATTCGCGAAGGAAAGTATCATCAGATCAAACGCATGTGTAAATGCTTGGGACACGAGGTCTTATACTTAAAAAGACTCACCATGGGTGGTCTTTCCCTTGATGAGTCTTTGCCTCTCGGCGCTTATCGTCCCTTAACAGACGATGAAATATCAATTCTTAAATCTTAATCCCTTATAATCCGAAGCATCCACCGCCGATGAATTCACGTACCAAAGAGTTATTTGCAATGTCTTCCGTCGGCATTGGAAGCACATAATCTAACAGTTTCAACAAGCGATTGGCTTCCGCATACTGTTCCATAGAAGGATCGATTGCATACAACTGCGGTTGGCAGTAAGTCTTTAACACCGCCATCTCGTAAATAAGCGCGGAGTTAAACATGGCATCCGCCGCTTCCTGGAACGGGAAGATGTTCTTTTCTTCTCCGCGTCTTACGGAATCCCACATGGAAATAGTACCTGCGGCAGATGTGCCTCTGGTTCTGGCATCGCGCACGATTCGACGAATCAAACGTCCGTCCGTGGTAGGAAGCGGATTATGTTCATCGATGGATAACTGGGTTAAGGCGGAGATATAAATCTTAAACTTTGATTCCTTCGGTAAAGAATAGGAAAGTTTATCATTTAAGCCGTGAATACCCTCGATTACAAGCACATCCCCTTTTCCCAGCTGCATATAGCGGTCACGATGATTTTAAAGTTAAAATTCGGAAGAAGAGTCTTTTCCCCACGAAGAAGTTTTTGCATATCGGAGTTAAAAAGCTCAATATCCAAGCCTTCCAAAGCTTCAAAATCCTTTTCTCCAAATTCATCCAGCGGCATTTCGTCTCGATTCTTATAGTAATCGTCCAACGGGAATGGATGGGGTGTCAAACCTCTCGCCTGAAGCTGTGTAGACAAACGATGAGAAAAGGTGGTCTTTCCTGAAGAAGAAGGTCCGGCAATCATTATAAACTTTCGCTCCGGATTACTGATAATCTCCTTTGCCAAAGAACCGATTTGTTCCTCCATCAAGGCTTCTTGAGCCAAAATGATTTCTCTGGATTTTCCTGCGGCGATGGCATCGTTTAACGCTCCCACGGTTGGAATTTCCATAAGTCTTCCCCAATCGGAGGATTTTCTTAAGGTATGGAAGAGTTTTATCGCCGGATCAAACTCGTTAATCTTATATGGATCGCTCTTTGACGGATATAAAAGCATAAATCCGTCTTCAAACTTCTTTACGTCAAAGGTATGTAAATATCCGGTGGAAGGAACCATAAATCCGTAGAAATAATCGTAGTAATTATCCAACTCGTAGATATTGATATTGGAACTGGTACGATATTTAAGGAGTCGCTCCTTATCCACATATCCGGCCTGATGAAAGCAGGCTACGGCCTGGTAAGTCTTTAACATGGATTTATGAAGAGGAACATCCCGTTTTACCAGGTTTTCCATTTCACTTCGAAGATCTTCCACAAACTCATCCGTAATATCCCGTCCATCGGATAATTTACAGAAATATCCGTCGCCAAGGGAAAACATGACACGGACATCCACGGTTTTATCCAAATTAAACAGTGCACGTTCCATTAAAAATACCAAGCTTCTCTGATAGGTTCGGCGGCCGTTCTTGTTATAAGTCGTAATAAACTTAACTTCCCCGTCACGATCCGCCTTTTTAAAAAGCTCAATCAGTTTTCCGTTCTTCTCGCACAAAACCACATCCTTGAAATGCTCCGGATCCAATTCCTTTGCAATCTCCAAATAGGATGTGCCTACGGCAAACTCAAATTCTTTTCCCTCATAGGTAATCTTTACATTCTCCATAGCAAGCCCCTCCAAGTTCAATTATTAAGTCTAATTATAATTTTACTCACTCAACCAATACGGCATGGATTTTTCTTCTGTATGAACATCCAGTGCTGTTTTTCCTTTTAGCAAAAGAGCCATATGTTCAATGAATATATGCTCGATTCCGTAATGCCCCGCATCGATAATGGCAAGCCCCTGCGCCTCTGCATCAATGCCGCTGTGGTGATCGATATCTCCGGTCACAAGCACGTCCGCCCCTGCTCGAAGAGCCGTTGGAATCTCACTCTTTCCGGAGCCCGGGGAAATGGCAATGGTTCCTACCATCTGAGACTCATCTCCGTATACCCTTACATAGGGCAGGTCAAAGCTATCTCTCACCTTCCGGGCATACTCTCGTAAAGTTACAGGATCATTTAACAAAGACCCGATTCGGCCAATTCCCACATTCACATCTTCTTTTCCGCCAATCTCCACCGGATCCAATGCTATGGTATGTTCCAGTCCCAGTTTCTTTTCCGCCAAATGTCCCATGCGATGAATGTCAAAATTTGTATGCATGGCATAGCAGGCGATATCGTGCTCCAAAAGCTTAATTACCCGCTTGCCCACATAATCCGTGCCCACCACACGATTTAAATTGGAAAAGATAAGAGGGTGATGGGTAATAATCATATCCGCACCCTTTAAAATGGCGCGATTGATTACATCTTCCGTAGCATCCAGTGCAATGTAGACGCTTTTTACTTCCCAATCGCCGTCGCCTACCAAAAGACCCACATTATCCCAGTCCAAAGCATCCTTCGACGGTGCTTCCTCTTCCAATAGTTCAATTAACTCAGATACTTTCATAATACTCTAACCCCTTATGAATCAATGACAGTTTCTCTTGTATTTCCCTTCTCCGACTTTCTACCTTCTCACTACCGGAGGCTTCCACCTGCTCCAAAGTCTTTTCCCAGGTATTTTTCTCCTTTAAAAGGAACTCTCGGAGAGTCTCATTCTGTTGTTGAAGCGTGTTTCCACCATATGCAAATTCCACATCCAGCGACAGTTTATACCCTTCAGATGCAAATTCCGAGGTGGGCGAGCAAACCCGCATGGGGAAATAATACTTCCCTTCGTCAAACACGCATCTCTCGTCCAAAAACAGATATCCCTCATCCATCAAATACCGACGAAAATGGGGAATGTCCGACTGCGGCTGAAGAATCAGTTCCTTACAGGAAAGGGCAACGTCCCGGCCTTTTGTAAGGATTTGCTCCATCAAAGGACCACCCATGCCGGCAATGATAATCGTATCGGCCTCACCGACCTTTAATTTCTCCAAACCGTCAGACAAGCGAAAGGTAATCTTATCTTCAAGGCAGTATGCCGAAACGTTCTCTTTTGCCTTAGAAAGCGGGCCGAGGCGTACATCCATGGCGATGGCACGGTCCTTTTTCCCGGATTGCACCAAATAAATGGACAAATAGCCGTGATCGCATCCGATATCCGCCACAGTGCCGCCGGCAAAACATAAATCGGCATTTTCCTGCATTCTTTTTGATAAAGCAATCATCTTACTGCTCTAAATAATCCTTTAATTTTCTGCTGCGGCTCGGATGACGAAGCTTACGAAGTGCCTTTGCTTCAATCTGACGAATACGCTCACGGGTAACGTTAAATTCCTTGCCCACTTCTTCCAAGGTACGGCTTCTTCCGTCTTCCAAACCGAAGCGAAGGATAAGTACCTTTTGTTCTCTCTCGGTTAAGGTTTCCAAAACCTCTCCAAGCTGCTCTCTTAAAAGGGTAAAGGTAGCGGCATCTGCCGGTACCGGTACATTATCATCCTGAATAAAGTCTCCAAGATGGGAATCTTCCTCTTCACCGATAGGTGTTTCCAATGAAACCGGTTCCTGAGAAATCTTTAAGATTTCACGAACTCTTTCTACCGGCATATCCATTGCCTGTGCAATTTCCTCCGGAGTGGGTTCGCGGCCTAATTCCTGTAACAACTGACGTGAAACGCGGATAAGTTTGTTGATGGTTTCCACCATATGTACCGGAATACGAATGGTACGGGCCTGATCCGCAATGGCACGGGTAATGGCCTGACGAATCCACCATGTTGCATAGGTGGAGAACTTATATCCCTTTGTATAATCAAACTTTTCAACAGCCTTAATTAAGCCTAAGTTTCCTTCCTGAATCAAATCAAGGAAAAGCATTCCTCGTCCTACATAACGCTTTGCAATGGATACAACCAGTCGAAGGTTGGCTTCTGCCAACTTCTTCTTTGCTTCCTGATCACCTTCCGCCATAGCCTTTGCAAGCTCGATTTCTTCATCTGCGGTAAGAAGCGGTACTTTACCGATTTCCTTTAAGTACATACGAACCGGATCCTCGATGGATACGCCGTCCGGAACCGTAAGGTCAATCTTTTCAACCTCTACGTCTTCCTCGTCCTCTAAAGCGAGATCGATGTCCTCATCGTCCTCGGTCATCATTAAGATATCTACCTTATTTCTGCGAAGGAATACCAAAATCTTGTTGTACTGCTCTTTGGTAAGATTTAAGGACTTGGTAGCCTCCTGAATATCGATTTCTTCCAAAAGGTTCTTCTTATCACCTGCTAACTTAAGCAAGTCCTGTAATGCCTTTTCGAAAATCGCAGTCTGTTCTTCCGTAGAAAGTTCCTTCTTTTCCTCAGTTTTCTTCTTGGTAGAAGGTTTCTTTTCTTCGGTTTTCTTTTCTGCAGTCTTTTTCTCCGCAGTTTTCTTTTCTGCAGCCTTCTTTTCTGCAGCCTTCTTTTCTGCCGGTTTCTTCTCTGCAGTCTTCTTTTCAGTTGTTTTTTTTGTAGTTGTCTTTTTCGTAACCTTTTCTTCGGTTTCGGTTTTCTTTGTCTTCTTTTCTGCCATATGATTGCCTCTTTCTTTAATTATAAAATCTAAGAGTTTCCAATTCTCTTTGTACTTTCTTTTCTTCCATCACAAGCGTAATCACATTTGGATCCGTCTCTGCCATGGCTTCCTTCTTTCGTTTGAAGGAGTCTTTTTTTACACGAAG
>CAJOGB010000104.1:0-3661 GCA_905233835.1 uncultured Lachnospiraceae bacterium | reverse complement strand
CTTCCGCTGATTCCAAATCGCCGATGGGAGCATGGAAGATGGAAGCCACTTCCTGCTGTTCCTCCTCTTCTTCGAAGAGATTGATGATATTGGTGGGTACCAGCGCATCATTTCGAATCTGCTCAAACAAATGGGCGGCCACCGTTTGAAACATTCCTTCCTCGAAATCATCCGGGGTGATATAATCCTCGATTCTATCAAGTAAAAACGGTTCTTCCGTAATTCGTGTCAAAAGCATCTTTTGCGCCTGCCGGGAAGTGTTGTCCTTTTTCTTTGCTTCCCGAAGGGGAGCCGTTTCCTCCACATATTCCCGATGGGGTGTGGGGTTAAGTGCCTCCTTTGCGGCCACGGAATTTACCATGCTTCGAAGTTCATCGGCACGGATACCGTAGGTGGATGCCACCGCCTCGATATAATTGGTTCGCTCCAAATCATCCGGAAAATGGACAATTCGGCCGGCCACCTCTCGGTAGAACGCGGTTTTTGATGTGGGATCCGACATATTGTAATCCCGCTGCAAAATCCGAATGGTAAATAGGAAACTGTTTTCCGCATTTAAAATCCGTTCTTCATAGGCTGATGCGCCCTTTGCCTTTATAAACTCGTCCGGGTCCTTATGGGGCTCCATGTTAATAATCTTACAGGTAAGTCCGGCGCCTTCCAAAATCGGTATGGCTCGTAGTTTCGCCTTCGTACCGGCATCATCACTGTCAAAGCTTAGAAATACATCATTTACAAAACGCTTAATCAAAGCCGCATGTCCCGGGGTAAAAGCCGTTCCCAGGGATGCCACCGCACAGTCAAATCCTGCCTGATGTAAGGCGATTACGTCCATGTATCCTTCGCAAAGGATAAAATAACCACGCTTTGTGGCACGGGCGAAATTCAGTCCGTAAAGGGTACGGGACTTATCGAAAATCGGGGTTTCCGGAGAATTTAAATACTTTGGTTCTCCGTCCCCCATGACGCGTCCGCCGAAAGCCACCACCCGCTTTTGCTGGTCAAAAATGGGGAACATGGCACGGTTCCAAAACTTATCCCGTCCGCCCCGTTTTTCATCGATGGTTACCAAACCGGAATCCCGAAGGACCTCGTCTTTAAAGCCCTTACTCCTTAGGTAACGATACAAATCATCGCTGGTTTTATCGGAATATCCGAGGCCGAACTTATTCATGGTCTCCTCGGTAAGTTCTCGTCCTTCAAAGTACTTATAAGCACTGCTGCCTCTTTGATCCCGCATCAAAAGGTAAAAATACTTGGCCGCCTCTCGTTGAATTTCGAAAAGCTGTTCCTTTTTATTCTGTACCGCCTTTTGCGCCGCCGTCATTTCCTCCTGGGGAAGTTCCACTCCCACTTGAGCGGCAAGGGTCTGCACCGCCTCCGGGAAGGTCATGTTTTCATGCTGCATCAAAAAGGTATAGGCACTTCCGCCTTTCCCACAGCCGAAGCAGTAAAACATCTGCTTCTGAGGAGATACGGAAAACGAGCCGGTCTTTTCATTATGGAAGGGGCAAAGACCAAAATAGGTATTTCCCTTCTTTTTTAAACTGACATAAGGAGAAATCACATCAACGATATCTACCCTGGATAGGATCTCGTTAATGATTTCCTCTGAATATCTCGGCATGTTTTAATACTCCTCCCAGGAAATCGGAATAAATATCTCGTTAAATTTCTTACAAGCAAAGGAATCCGTCATACCGGAGATGTAATCACATACCACACGCTCCAAGGGTTCGCCTTCGTCCATATACATTCCGCGATAGCGATCCGGAAGAGCATTGGAATTCTCCACATAATAACGATATAACTCCTCAATCATACGACTGGCTTTAATCTCCTCGCCCTTTGCCGTAGGATTGGTATATACCGTCATAGCCTGGCTGATTTCCGCTGACATATGAATCTCCGGAGAATTGGCACTGTTTATTATCACATCGTGAATCAAGCGATCCAAACGAGCCTTTACGGAAGTTCCCAAAGTATTTCGAATCTCCTTGGGAAGAGATTCCTCTGACATGATCTTTCCGCGAATGGCATCATCCACATCGGAATTGATATAGGCAATCTTATCCGCAAGCCGTACAATCTGGCCCTCAGGTGTGGCGGGATGTCCGCCGGTTCTGTGATTTCGCATACCGTCGCGAACTTCCCAGGTAAGGTTTAAGCCTCTACCCTCTTGTTCTAATTTTTCCACTACACGAACGCTTTGCTCCGCATGGATAAAGCCCTCGGGAGACATTTTATTTAACACACGCTCACCGCAGTGTCCGAAGGGGGTATGACCCAAATCATGGCCCAAGGCAATGGCCTCCACCAAATCTTCGTTCATGCGAAGGGCCTTGGCAATGGTTCTGGCATTTTGAGAAACCTCTAGTGTATGGGACATACGGGTACGATAATGGTCCCCCTGGGGGTCTAAAAATACCTGTGTTTTATTTTTTAAACGTCGGAAAGCTTTGGAATGTAAGATACGATCCCTATCTCTTTGAAATACGGGGCGAATATCACACTGTGGTTCCTCTACGTCCCGTCCTTTTGAATTCTGATCCAATGTGGCAAATTCACTAAGAGTCTCTGCCTGCATCTGCTCGATCTGCTCGCGTATTGTCATATTAAGTTTCCTCACCAAGACAAAAAAGGGTTTCTACAGTATTTATTCCGTAGAAACCCAAAAAATCCTTTTTTATTATTAAATTAATTCGACAAATTCTTTTTTAATTCGTCAAAGTCAATGGAAGAGCCGATGGAATAGGTGGTAGGCTCGTCATTTCCCGCCATTTCCTTGATGCGTTTCACCTCTGTCAAAAACTTCTCCTTATCCCTGCTTTTTGCATAAAGTGATGCTGTATTTCTGGCATCAAAAAGGGCATCGTGGGCCTTTCCGTCAAAGAGTTCTCCCGCCATATAAAGGGCCTTTTCCAATGAAAGGGAATAATGGGCACCCACCAGGGTTCCGTATTCCTTTTGGAAATCCTGCCAATGCTCCAAAAGATACTCCACTTTCTCATCCGTAGGCATATTCTTAAGCTTTAATTCATGCACCAGTTGAAGTTTATCGTTGGCGCTCCAGGCATAAATGGTAAAGTCCCTATAATGATTGCACCACTCCAAAAAATCAGCAAAGGCCTTTTCAAAATAAGGGGATCTTTGGAGTTTTTGGATGGTGATACCCGTAAGAAGTCTTATATGCTCATCAATATAATCGGAATATCTGGGTTTTACAAAGCGTTTAAAGGAGGAAATTTCCTCGTTTTTATCGTTTAAAACCACCGCACCGATTTGGATGATTTCCGTATGGCAAACCGCATATTCTTCCGGATGTTCCTCCGCAAAGATGGGCTGCATTTCAAAATCCACAAATATATTATACATAAGGCTATTTTACCATTTCAAAGCAAAAAAGGAATCCCTTTTCGGATTCCTTCTACTAAGTGCAGAAGATGGGACTTGAACCCACACGATATTGCTACCACAGGCACCTGAAGCCTGCGCGTCTGCCAATTCCGCCACTTCTGCATATTTAATTGTCCTCAGATGGGACTTGATTCTCGGCGAGTGGGGACTCGCCTCGGTCGGTGCTGCTGCTTCGCAGCGTCGTCCACCGGACGACCGCACCCCACACGATATTGCTACCACAGGCACCTGAAGCCTGCGCGTC
>CAJOGB010000103.1 GCA_905233835.1 uncultured Lachnospiraceae bacterium | reverse complement strand
CCATAAGTGTGGCAATCTCTGCTACCAAGGTACGAAATTCATTTGTACCGGTGTTTTTATCTCTTAACATAGAGATTTTATGCTGGATCAAAGGATGATCTAAAATCGTAACGTTTGACATACTCGTCTCCTTTTCAAATATTAGTGAAATCAGAATGATTATATCATATTGCATAAAGAAAAAAAGCCAAAAAACAAAAGAAATTTTTGGTGAAAATTTCTCAAGTGAAACAGTACAAAAATCGTTGAAAAAGAGGGGAAATTCAGTATACTAATTCATAGTGTAAATGCCCCGAATCCGGGGTGGGAGTATAAGGAAAAGGAGAATAATATGGAGACAACATCAATTAAAGACGCCTCCCAGCTTGGTTTGCCAAGAATGCTCTTGTTGGGATTGCAGCACATGTTTGCAATGTTTGGCGCAACCATCCTGGTACCGATTTTGGTAAACGGTTATTTCAAGGGAGAAGGAATTTCCGTTCAGGTTACCCTGCTTTGTGCCGGTGTGGGAACTTTGATTTTCCACTTGATCACAAAAAATAAGGTGCCTGCATTCTTAGGTTCGTCATTCGCCTTCTTAGGCGGCTTTGCAACAATCGCAAACTTAAACACCGGAAAATATGCAAACATGACCATGGGAGAAAAACTTCCTTATGCATGCGGCGGTATCGTGGTAGCAGGTCTTTTATACATCGTACTTGCTCTTGTCATCCGTTTCGTTGGCGTAAAGAAAGTAATGAAGTTTTTACCGCCGGTAGTAACGGGCCCGATTATCATTTGTATCGGTCTTACCCTTGCACCTTCTGCGGTATCCAATGCATCCACCAACTGGTTACTTGCAATCATCGCTCTTGGCGTAGTTATCTACTTCAACATCTGGGGAAAGAGAATGCTTAAGATCATTCCGATTCTTCTCGGTGTAGTTATTTCCTATATTTGTGCAGTTATCTTTAACGCAGCAGGCATGACAAATGCAGACGGCAGTGCGATTTTGGATTTTACATCCGTTTCTTCCGCAAATGCCGTAGCACTTCAGCCTTTCGTACTTTGCAAATTTGATTTGACCGCCATCTTGGTTATGGCACCGATTGCCATCGCTACCATGATGGAGCACATCGGTGATATCTCAGCAATTTCCGCTACCGTAGATGAAAACTTCATCGAAGATCCGGGTCTTCACAGAACCTTAATCGGTGACGGTATCGCAACCGCTTTTGCGGGAGCAATCGGTGGTCCTGCAAACACCACATACGGTGAAAACACCGGAGTACTTGAACTTAGTAAAGTACACGATCCGAAGGTTATCCGTTTGGCTGCTTTATATGCTGTTGTTCTTTCCTTCTCTCCGAAGGTAGCGGCATTGATCGGCTCTCTTCCCACCGCGATTATCGGTGGTGTCAGCTTCGTACTTTACGGAATGATTTCCGCTATCGGTGTTCGTAACGTTGTAGAAAACAAAGTAGACTTTACAAAGTCCAGAAACTTAATCATCGCAGCAGTAATCTTGGTAAGCGGACTTGGATTTTCCGACGGACTTACCTTTACCGTAGGAGAAACCTCCATCACACTTACTTCTCTTGCAATCGCTGCAATCCTTGGTATCGTATTAAATGCGATTTTGCCGGGCAAAGATTATGACTTTATGAAGCATGAGTCAGAAGCCGCAAAATTAAAAACTCAGGATTATGAGAATCACTACGAAGAAGTAGAAGACTAAGAAGTCTTAAAATAAAAGCGAAGCCCTCTCGGAATGAATTAGTTCACTCCGGGGAGGGCTTCTTTATTTTAGGAAGAAATTTAAAAAATTCTATAAATAGGTATCGATGCGACGGTACACCTTTTTTGCTACGTCGTTTAATTCGTTTAGGAAGTTGGTTTTGTAAGCGGAGGATGAGGAAAAGGTTTCGCCGAAGGTGGACTGCTTGATGTTGTCCACTGCGGAAGCGGAAACTTCCATGTATCCTTTGCTGTTAAACTTCACGCCTAACTCACTAAGCTCATCGCCGTATTTGGAAGCGAAGCTTTTCATCTTTTTTCCTAAGTCCTTAATGGATTTGGAAGCGGAAGATGAACTGGAATCTAGGGTGTAATTATAGGTATCCGCGAAGGCTTTTAAGGTTTTGTAGAATTTGATGTTTTCTTCGTCGGAGTCTTCTGCGTCTTCGTCGTTGTATTTATAGTCGGAAAGGGAACGGATGGCTTTTTTAAGCGCCAAAGAATCTGCGGTGGAAAGCTCTTTTTGGGTTGCTTCATCGCGGCTTGCCTTAATGGACATCTGGCGGTATGCGGAATAGTTATTCCGTAAATATGCACTTGAGGTAATGGTGTAATTTGCCATGACCCATACTCCTTTCGATACTTCTATGTATGTTATCGGAGAGAGGTCGTAAAAAATGAAGGGATTTGCCTTGTTATTTTAAAGTCCCTACCATATAATAAAAAAGAATTTTTTGGCATGTAATTAAACTTAAAAAGGAGCATCCATGAATCAGGAAAAAGTAATCGTCATTGATTTCGGCGGTCAGTACAACCAGTTGGTGGCACGCCGTGTCAGAGAGTGTAACGTCTACTGCGAGATCTATTCTTATCGCACACCCATTGATGAAATCAAAGCCATGAATCCCAAGGGAATCATTTTAACCGGCGGACCAAACAGCTGTTATGAGCAGGGAGCGCCTACCTATACAAAGGAACTCTTTGAACTGGGAATTCCGGTACTTGGACTTTGCTACGGTGCACAGCTTATGAACCATATTTTGGGTGGCAAAGTAGAAAAGGCACCGGTTCGCGAATACGGAAAGACCGAGACGTTTATTGATGGCGGAAAGAGCACACTTTTTGCTGGAGTGGAAGATAAAACCACTGTTTGGATGAGCCATTTTGACTATATCAGTGCTCCTGCACCGGGATTTGAAATCTTAGCCCACACGGCGGATTGTCCGGTGGCTGCTGACGCTTATGAAGAAAAGAAGCTTTATGCCATTCAGTTCCATCCGGAAGTGTTGCATACCATCCGCGGAAAAGAGATTTTATTTAACTTTGTAAGAAATATCTGCGGATGCGAAGGAAGCTGGCGCATGGATTCCTTTGCGGAAAATGCGGTAAAAGAGATTCGCAAGAAAGTGGGAGACGGAAAGGTGCTTTTGGCCTTATCCGGAGGTGTGGATTCCTCCGTGTTGGCCGCTCTTTTGGCAAAGGCCATCGGAAAGCAGTTAACCTGCGTATTTGTGGATCACGGACTTCTTCGTAAAAACGAGGGAGACGAAGTGGAAGGAGTATTTGGTCCTTCCGGAGACTTTGACATTAACTTCGTTCGCGTAAATGCGGCGGAAAGATACTATGCAAAATTAAAAGGAGTATCCGAGCCGGAGGCAAAGAGAAAGATTATCGGCGAAGAGTTTATTCGCGTTTTTGAAGAAGAAGCAAAGAAAATCGGAAAAGTTGATTTCTTGGCACAGGGAACCATTTATCCGGACGTGGTGGAATCCGGCCTTGGCGGAGAATCAGCGGTAATTAAATCCCATCATAATGTGGGAGGTCTTCCGGATTATGTGGACTTTAAGGAAATCATCGAGCCACTTCGAAACTTATTTAAAGATGAAGTTCGTGCGGTAGGATTGGAACTTGGACTTCCGGAATACTTGGTATTCCGTCAGCCCTTCCCGGGACCGGGACTTGGTATCCGTATCATCGGAGAAGTTACCGCAGAAAAGGTACGTATGGTTCAGGATGCAGACTATATCTACCGTGAAGAAGTGGACAAGGCTGCTCGTGAATACAAAGAGGCAAACGGTGTGGAAGCACCTTGGATGCCGAATCAGTACTTTGCGGCGCTGACCAATATGCGCTCTGTGGGCGTTATGGGTGATGAAAGAACCTATGACTACGCCGTAGCGGTTCGTGCGGTTCGCACCATTGATTTTATGACCGCAGAGGCAGCAGAGATTCCATTTGAAGTCTTGCAGACGGTAATGAGCCGAATCATAAACGAAGTTCGCGGAGTCAACCGCGTAATGTACGACCTAACTTCCAAGCCACCGGGAACGATTGAGATGGAGTGAGCTTAGAGTGGCTTAGAGGTTAGCTCCAAAAATCCAGTATTTTCAAGGTCTGAGACCGTGTGAAAAAACACGGTTTCAGGCCTTTTTTTGG
>CAJOGB010000102.1:3157-8321 GCA_905233835.1 uncultured Lachnospiraceae bacterium | reverse complement strand
ATTTGGCAGAAGGAAACTGTGTTCTTTGCCGTCGTGATACCCGTGAAAAGAAAGTGGTTCGCATTGAAGATGTGGCATCCGAAGTAACGGCACTTCTTGCACAGATTCATGACGATATGTTGGAGCGTGCAAAGAAACACTTAGAGGCACACATTTCCGACGCTAAGACGTACGGCGAATTTAAAGATGCCATTGAAAACAAGCCGGGATTCGTTCGTGCTATGTGGTGCGGCGATGAAGCTTGCGAGTTAAAGATTAAAGAGGATACCACGGCCACCAGCCGTTGTATGCCGTTTGAACAGGAGTCCATTTCCGACACCTGCGTTTGCTGCGGAAAGCCTGCAAAGAAGTTGGTATTCTGGGGCAAAGCATACTAAGATTTCCGGAGTGAAGCGATGAAGGTTGAGATACCACAGGGGGCCCAAAAGGTCTTGGAACAACTCAATAAAAACGGATACGAAGCCTTTGTGGTAGGCGGCTGTGTCAGAGACTCTCTCATGGGTCGCATTCCGTCCGATTGGGACATTACGACTTCTGCGCTTCCTAAAGAAGTGAAAAACTGTTTTTCAAAAACCATCGATACCGGCATTGAACACGGTACGGTGACCGTTCGTATGGACGGGGAAAGTTATGAAGTAACCACCTATCGGATTGACGGGAAGTACGAAGATGCCCGTCATCCGAAAGAGGTGATTTTTACACCGAATCTTGAAGAAGATTTAAAACGCCGAGACTTTACGATTAACGCTATGGCCTATAACGAAGAAAAGGGCTTGGTGGATTTGTATGGTGGCGTTTTGGATCTAAAAAATCAAGTGATTCGCTGCGTGGGAGAACCGGTGGAGCGTTTTTCCGAGGATGCCCTTCGCATGCTTCGTGCCCTTCGTTTTTCGGCACAACTTGATTTTTCCATTGATGAAAATACCTTCTGTGCCATTCAAAAACTGGCACCGACTCTTTCAAAGATTTCCGCGGAACGCATTCAGGTAGAACTTGTAAATCCGGAGCGGATGCGGGAAGTTTATAAAAGCGGACTTTCAAGTGTCTTTTTCCCGGAGTGGGATGCCATGATGGAATGCGAGCAAAATACCGAGCATCATGCCTATACCGTAGGGGAACATACCATTCGCGTAATGGAAGAAGTTCCTTCGGAAAGAAATCTTCGCTTGGCGGCACTTTTGCACGATGTGGCAAAACCGGTTTGCAAGAAGACGGACGATAAAGGTGTGGATCATTTTATCGGTCATCCGACCCTCGGCGGAGAAATGGCGAAAGAAATTCTGCGACGCTTAAAATTTGATAACGACACCATTAATTATGTCAGCGCCATGGCCGGTTATCACGACGAGCGCCCGGCGGCCACGCCCCGAAATATCAGACGATTGGTATCTTTAGTGGGAGCGGATTTAATGCCGGATCTTTTGGTTTTAAAAAGAGCGGATACTTTAGGACAAAGCGAATTTCAACGGGATGAAAAATTAAAATATCTCGATGAAGTAAATCGTCTTTGGGAGCAGATTGTAAAAGAAGATGACGCGGTATCCGTAAAGGATTTGGCCATAAACGGAAATGATCTGATGGCCCTTGGCGTGGAAAAGGGACCGAAGGTTGGAGAAGTATTAAAAGAACTTTTGGAACTTTGTTTGGACGATCCGAAAAAGAATACCCGAAAGTATTTATCGGAGGAAGCAAAAAGAAGGATGAATTCATGAAAAAAACTTTGTATCTGATTACAATTTTTGTTTTGGTTCTTTTCTCTTTTTGCGCATGTAAGGACGAGGAGGCTTCCGACAAAAAAGCCGTCAGCATTGTTCGTCAGCCGGGAACTCCGGCAGGCGGAAACAAAGAGACGGAAGAAGAGGAAGAGGAAGTTACCCTCTACATCGTTCAGGAGTTAAATACCGAGGAAGAATACATTGTTTTAAAGTCTACCATCTATGACAAAAACTATGTGTATCATTACACCTTGGCTACCCGTTTTTTGGATAAGTACGGAACCCTTACCAGTTCTTTGAATTTCACACCGGGAACCGTAGTGACATTAGGAGAGCGAAAGACCAAAGGTGTTCTTTCTTCCATCCAGATCGCAAAAGAGGTTTGGAATTATACAGACATTGATAATTTTTCCATCGATACGGAAAGAAATGTGGTTGTCATCGGTGGGGAAAACTATAAACTTACGGATGAAACCATGGTGTTTTCGGATGACGTGATGGCATCCGTTTCCGATATCGGTGAAGATGATGTGATAAACGTTATCGGAAAAGATAAAGTGATTTATACCATTACCGTGGTTACCGGACACGGATATTTGTTGCTTGCAAATACAGAGAAGTTTGACGGCTCTTTGATTTATATCGGAAAAACGTTAATTACGGAGGTTACCTCCGACATGCAGGTTTCCGTACCCGAGGGAACCTATGATATCACGGTGGCAAACAACGGATACGGCGGAACCAAGACGGTGGAGATTCTTCGAAACAATGTGACGGTTTTGGATTTGGCTGAGTTGGAAGGCGAAGGCCCGAAGACTTGTCAGCTTACGGTTTCTTCCACAGTATCCGGTGCATCCATCTATATTGACGGAAACCAGATTGAGGCCGGCGTGGAAACCCCGGTAACCTACGGAAAGCATAATTTAACAATTTCCGTGGAAGGATATGATACTTGGAGTAAGACCCTTTACGTTAACTCCGCTACCGCCAATATTTCCATTGACCCGACACAGAGCGACAAAGGAAAAACCAGCGCCGACAATGACAGCAGTTCGAATTCTTCAACCACGGATTCCTCATCCACCGATAATTCGAACAATAATACATCAAGCACGAATAACTCTTCAACGAGTTCTTCAAGCAGCTCTTCGAGCACAACAGACAAACAACAGACAGAACGAGATTATCTCTCAACGCTGTCTAGTTTAATTAATACTTTAACAGGAACCGGTAATTAGTAAATAACCCGAGGGTTTTAAGAGTGAAGGAGGAAAACATGTATAGAGAAGAATATCTCCGTTGGAAGAATACGAATTTGGAAGATGCGGATTTAAACCCGGAGTTGGAACGCATTGCCGACGATGACGACGCTATTAAGGATCACTTTGCTGTATCTTTAAAGTTCGGAACCGCAGGCCTTCGCGGCACCTTGGGGGCAGGTACCAATCGTATGAATGTCTGGGTGGTACGCCAGGCAACTCAGGGTCTTGCAAATTGGGTAAAGGCTCAGGGCGGAAACCAAACGGTAGCCATCAGCTATGACAGCCGTTTAAAGAGTGATATTTTTGCGAAGGAAGCCGCAGGTGTTTTGGCCGCAAACAAAATCAACGTTCGTATCTATGATGCGCTTATGCCGGTTCCCGCACTTTCTTTTGCTACCAGATTTTATAAATGTAATGCAGGTATCATGGTAACCGCATCTCATAACCCGGCAAACTACAACGGTTATAAAGCCTATGGTCCGGACGGATGTCAGATGACCGATGATGCGGCTGCTATTGTATATGATGAGATTTTAAAAACCGATATCCTTACCGGCGCAAAGCGTATGAGTTTTGCCGAAGGCGTGGAAAAGGGATTGATTCGTTTTGTGGGAGACGATTGTAAAAAGGCATTCTATGAAGCCATCGAGTCCCGTCAGGTCCGTCCCGGCTTGGCAAAGGATGCGGGATTAAAACTTGTTTATTCTCCGTTAAACGGAACCGGACTTGTGCCGGTGACCAAAGTCCTTTCCGATATCGGAATTACGGACGTTACCATTGTTCCGGAACAGGAATATCCCAACGGATACTTTACCACCTGTTCTTATCCGAATCCTGAGATCTTTGAAGCTTTGGAATACGGATTAAAGTTGGCGAAAGAAACAGGGGCTGATTTGATGCTGGCTACGGATCCGGATGCGGATCGTGTTGGTATCGCCATGAAATGTCCGGACGGAAGCTATGAGCTGGTATCCGGAAATGAAATGGGTGTACTTCTTTTGGATTATATTTGTGCGGGTCGTATTGAAAAAGGTACCATGCCGAAAAACCCGGTAGCGGTAATGTCTATCGTATCCACGCCCCTTGCGGATAAGGTGGCCAAACATTACGGCGTGGAACTTCGCCATGTATTAACCGGATTTAAGTGGATTGGCGATCAGATTGCACAGTTGGAAGCGGCAGGCGAAGAAGAGCGCTTTATCTTTGGATTTGAGGAAAGCTACGGCTATTTAGCCGGTGGCTATGTTCGTGATAAGGATGCGGTGATCGGAGCTATGTTAATCTGCGAGATGGCAGCTTACTACAGAAGTATCGGTTCCTCCATCAAACAGCGTTTGGAGGAAATCTACAAAGAATACGGACGCTACTTAAACAAGGTGGACAGCTTTGAGTTCCCGGGACTTACAGGTATGGATAAGATGCAGGAAATTATGGATAGTTTTCGAACAAACCCGCCAAAGGAAATCGGCGGAAAAGCTGTGGTTTCCGTTACCGATTACATGAAACCGGAAGAAACAGGCCTTCCGAAGTCCAACGTTTTGATTTATCAATTGGATGATGAATCCACGGTAGTGGTTCGCCCATCCGGTACGGAGCCGAAAATTAAGACCTACTTCACCACCACGGGAAGTGATTTGACCGAAGCACAGTCCAAAAAGGATCATCTGGCAGGTGCATTAAAGCCGATTTTCTCGTAAAAATGGGGCTTGAAGTACATTTCTGACAAAAGTGCAATAGGAAAGTCTTACACAAATTTGTGCTCATTTTTGTAGAAATGTCCCAAAATCAAGGCTTTTAGGCAAAAAATGACGGAATTCCTTGACATTAATGGGTAAAACAATTATAAATAAACATGTGGCTGACGTAGTAGGATACGTCAAGTTACGAGTAATATTTAAAATTCCAATAGAGGGAGGAAATTACACTATGAACAAGACAGAATTAGTAGCAGCTATGGCTGCAAAGGCTGATCTTTCTAAGAAGGATGCTGAGGCTGCATTAAAGGCTTTCACAGACGTTGTAGCTGAACAGCTTAAGAAAGGTGACAAGATTCAGTTAGTAGGATTCGGTACTTTCGAAGTATCTAAGAGATCTGCTAGATCTGGACGTAACCCAAGAACAGGCGAGACCATGAAGATCGCTGCTTCTAAGGCACCTAAGTTTAAAGCTGGTAAGGCTTTAAAGGAT
>CAJOGB010000102.1:0-3099 GCA_905233835.1 uncultured Lachnospiraceae bacterium | reverse complement strand
TTTTCATTTGAGGAAGATGTGATGAGATTAGACAAATTTTTAAAGGTGTCACGTTTGATTAAGCGACGTACCGTTGCAAACGAAGCCTGTGATGCCGGACGAGTAAAGGTAAACGATAAGGTCGTAAAGGCATCCTATACCGTAAAAGAAGGGGATATCATAGAGATTGCCTTCGGAAATAAGACCGTTAAGGTTCGTGTTTTGGATTTGAAAGAAACCACCAAAAAAGACGAGGCAAAAGATTTGTTCGAATATTTATAGATTTATGCCTTAATTTTCAGATAATTGTTGAAAAAAGTATTTTTAGGTGTTAAGATTAATACAAGGTAGTCGATATATACATTAGTAGAAGACTACATGGTGTGTGAAGTAAATATGAGTAAAAAGAAAAACAGCCGAAAGAAAAAGGCAACAAACCGCATATATTTCTTTTTCGTGTTTGCTTTTGTTTGTATTGTAATGGCGATTCAGATTACGAGTCTCGTTAAGAAGAACGCCTTTTACGTAGCGGAAGAAAAGCGCTTGGAAAAAGAGCTGGAAGCTCAGCAGGAGAAACGCGAAGAGTTGGATAATTACGAGCAGTATATCCAAACCGAGGAGTACAAGGAGAGTGTCGCTCAAAGCAAACTCGGACTCGTACATCAAAACGAAATCATCTTTCGTGAAAACGATTAAAAAACTATTGAAAAACCCACGGAATAAGTATTAGCAACAGGCAGGAACCTTCAACTGGCCCAAGTACTAAAATCTCTTCTGTGGGTTTTCTTTTTTTGCCGAAAGTACTAAAATAATACTATGTTAGATATCTTAGATTTTATAAATGAACAACACTTATTGGAAGAAGGCGACGGTGTTCTGCTGGGGGTGTCCGGCGGGGCTGATTCCGTGTGTCTTCTTTTTCAATTTTTAAAGGTTATGGAATCCATCGATATCAGTTTGCATGTGGTGTATGTGGAGCATGGCATTCGCGGAGAGGAATCCGTGGAAGACGGCCGATTCGTAAAGAAACTCTGCGAACAAATCGGTATGCCCTTTACCTTTGTATCCGTAGATGCTCCGGCCTTTGCAAAAAGCGAGGGTATGTCTTTGGAGCAGGCTGCCAGAGCCCTGCGCTATGAGGCCTATGCGGATGTGGCCTATAAAGAAGGCTTAAATAAAATCGCCACAGCACACAATGCAAACGATAATGCGGAGACCATTTTGTTCCAAATGATTCGCGGTGCGGGAGCAAAGGGAATCAGCGGCATCGACGTAAAGACAAAGCGTGGAAATTACGAGCTGATTCGACCGCTTTTGTCCGTTTCCAGAAAAGAGATCGAAGAATACCTAAGTGAAATCGGTCAAAGCTATCGGGAAGATGCCACCAACCAAAGTGATGATTTTGCCAGAAACAAAATCCGCCATCAGGTAATTCCTGTGCTTGAGGAAATCAATGCCAAGGCGGTTGCCCATATCAATCAGGCCGGAGAAATTGTAAGCCGTATGTATGATGGCGTGATGCAGGAGACCTTGGATCTCTTAGACGGAATCATGAGCGATAACGGACTCCGTTTGGATCCTTTGAAGAAGTTGGATTACGAACAGCGAAGCGATGTCATCTTAGCTTATCTTCGTTACCTGGGCGTGGCGAAGGACGTTTCAAAGATTCATGTCGAGATGTTAAACGAGCTAATTTTTATGGAGGTGGGAAAGGAATATCATCTGCCCCATGGAAATATCGCCAAAGTCACTTATCACCATTTAAAAATCAAACAGGATCACAGTGCGGAAAGCGAAGGGGTTTCTTGGAAGGAAATTCCTATTCCGAAACTTGAAGTGGGAGAAACTTATCAAGTATCCACCGGAGATTTGGATCTTAGTTTCTATTTGAGAAAGGCGATTTCTACCGAGGAAATCCCGGGAAAAATCTATGCGAAACGATTCGCTTATGATAAAATAATTGGTAATCTTGTTCTCCGCCACAGACGGGCCGGAGACTACTTTGTGATTCATCCGGATGGCGGAAAAAAACTGCTGCAGGATTACTTTGTGGAAGAAAAAATCCCACAGGAAAAGCGGGACCGAATTTGGTTGTTATGCGTGGACTCTAAAGTGGTTTGGATTTTGGGTCACAGAAACAGTGAAGATTACCGCATCGATGATGAAACAAAATATGTATTAGAAGTTGAATTTTGGAGGAATTAAAATGGCAGAGACAGTCAAGGAAATGCTTTCCGAGGAGGAGCTTGCAAACCGTATTAAAGAATTGGGAGAGCAGATTTCAAAAGACTATGAAGGTGAAGAGGTTTTCCTTGTTTGCATTTTAAAGGGAGCTGCATTTTTTGCATGCGAATTGGCAAAGAGAATTTCCGTACCGGTAACCATTGATTTTATGGCTACCAGCAGTTACGGATCAGGAACCGTATCCACCGGCGAAGTTCAAATCAAAAAGGATTTGGATCTGGGCGTGGAAGGAAAGAATGTCATCATCGTTGAAGACATTATCGACAGCGGAAATACATTAAACTATTTATCAAATATATTTAAGGATCGTAAAGCAAAGAGCGTAAAGATGTGCGCTATGTTGGACAAGCCGGAGCGTCGTGAAGTGGACGTGCCGATGGACTATATAGGATTTACCATTCCGGATGCGTTTGTAGTGGGCTACGGTCTTGATTACGATCAGAAATACAGAAATCTTCCATACATCGGTGTGGTAGAGTTCGACTAATAATAAGGCGAGGAGCTAGTTTTCGTGAAAAGAAGAAACGGATTTGGATTCTATTTATTACTCATTTTAATGGTCATTTTCTTATGGTATTTCTTCAGCGGCCAGACCGCACCTACCATGAGCATGTCCCAGTTAAAAGAGGCGCTTTCCCAGGGTAATGTAGAGTCCATTCGAATTGAACAAAATATTCAGGTGCCCACAGGTAACTTAACCGTTTATTTAAAGAACGGGGAAGCTGCAAATCACAGCACCTATACCATTTATGTTTCCGACGTAAACGAAGTCATTGATATGCTGGATAAGTATCAGTTTACCCAGTATATGGTGATGGACGTACCTCAGGATGCTTGGTTTACCGAGATGCTGCCCATGCTTGTGGTGGTGGCCGT
>CAJOGB010000101.1 GCA_905233835.1 uncultured Lachnospiraceae bacterium | reverse complement strand
GTCTGCCTAATGCCGACTGTGTCGGCATTCATAAGTTCCGACACTTCCGCATATTCAATTTACTACTGGCAGTCGCAGAGCCTTGCTCTGTTTCGTCTGCCTAATGCCGACTGTGTCGGCATTCATAAGTTCCGACACTTCCGCATTCCATATGTTGGCGCTTAAATCAGCACCGAATGATATGTTAACAAATTCATATGGACTTGTCAAATACTTTTTCCTTTTTCTTCAAGGAATTCCAAAAGATGTTCCTCGGGCATGGGACGTGCATAGTAAAATCCCTGGATGTAGTCGCATCCCATGTCGATGACTTTGTTTGCCACATCTTCCGTTTCAACACCTTCCACCACGATTTTCATCTTAATATCCTTTAACATCTGGAAGGAATTTTTCATAATAAAGTAGCCCTTTTCGTCTTCCAAATCATCCACCATGGTCTTATCGATCTTAACGATGGAAAGAGGCAAGCGAAAAATACGATGCATATTGGAATAGCCTGTACCGTAGTCATCCAAAGAGAACCGGTATCCCATCTCGTGTAATTTTTGAAGGTTCTCATCCATGGATTTATTAAAGTCCGTACTGGCCGTTTCCGTTACCTCAAAGTTAATCAAGGACGGGTCCACGTTATACCGTTCCTGAAGAATTCTTAACTTCTCCGCAAAACCGGATTCCATGCACTGATGCACGGAAAGGTTAATCTCCACATACTCAAAGCCGGTCTTTTTAAATTCCTCGGAGCTTACATAGCGGAACACTTCTTCCACCACAAAGTCTCCGATGACATTTATAAGTCCCTTTTTCTCCGCATTTTCCACTACAATCTGAGGCGGAATATATCCGTATTCCGGATCCTTTAAACGAAGGAGCGCCTCTGCGGTGGTAAATTTTTTCTTCTTAACGTCATAAATGGGCTGGAAGAAAATCCGGAAGCTTCGGTTGTTAATGGCGTTTTTGATAATCTCATCAATGTGGTTATATACCTGGAAGTCGCTTCGTACGAAGAACTTCTCCGCCAAGCTGTAATTTTCTTCTCCGGTATAAAAATACACATGATTATGACCGAAGTTAATGACTTCCTCCGGCTGTGTCAATACATCCGGGAACTTCATCAGCGTAAACTTTGTATTTAAACGCACGCCGTCTCGTTTTCCATAGCCCGCCAGTTTAACAAAGCGATCGTACTGGGACTCCAAATAGCCCGGATAATAATTCTTTTGACTGTCATAAATGATATATACATTTCCCGGATATTCAAAGTAAAGAGCATTGTCCGGGTTTTGCTTTTTTACATCCTCTTCAATAAGCTGCAATGCATTACTCATAAAGCGGTCGAATCTATCTTCTCCGATAAAGGAACGTACCTCATCCGCATTGGTAACGGAAATCATACCAATCATTACTTCCTGCTTGGTAAGGGCAATCTTTCGAATCTCATCTCGATAGGATTCCCAGCCAAAAACTCTGGTGTGAATATCCATTTGTTCTTCCGGTCGTTGAACAAACAAAAGCATAAGAAGCATGGCAATGGCCATGGAAAACATCTCCAAATGAAGGGTCTCATCCAACCCCTGCACCAGAACCGCAGCGCTTGTTAAAACTAGAAGAGAAAGCAGTGCCCTCCATTTTCCTTTATCAATATATTTTCTGCAGCGAATCAGCATAATAAGTGCAAGCATGCAGTAAAAATAAGACAGGATATACAATACAAAAATCATCTCGCCGCGGGAATATCCGGTCTGGGGAGAGATATTGAAAAACATCGGTTTTACCATGTTGAAGCACAACGCCACAACAATCAAAGCATAGGGTGCTACGAGGGGAATCATGCGCTTTGGACTTTTGATTTCGTACCAGATTCTTCCTACCGAGAACAAAAACAAAATATATAAAAGCACGCAAAAATTACGACTGAAGAAATAGCCGTAGTTTATCAGATTTGCTAAAAACAGATCTGCCTTCGACAACGGATAATCAAACATATACGGCAAAAAATCGCAGACTGTCGCCACGATAGACAGTATCACCATGGAAATATATAGGTGATTCGAACGTCCCTTTGTCATTTCTCTTGCTGCAATGCCAAAAAGGATCACAACAAAAAGAACCAATGCAGCATAGTCATAATGAAAATTCATACCCTCATCCTCACAATCACAATACGTAGCAATCGTAGCGAATCGTTTTACCAAAAATGGAATGACTTGGCTTTTTTGACGCCAAATATGCTCCCTTCAGCGGTCGCTTTACCACGACCTTCTTTGCGCCGGTCATAAGTGCCGCAGAAAACAATTCCTCTTCTGTACGACAAGGAGATTCCAGTTTTTGGAACAACTGTAATTTTTTATTGGTCAGGGAATTCTTTGTTTTTTCCGGAAACATCGGATCTAAAAAAACAACATCCGGTTGAAATGAACCGATTTCAAGAAATTCTTCCTTTGCGCCAATGGTTTCGCATGCCTCTTTTCCGTCCATGCATACGCAATGCATGCGCTTTGCAACAGATTCCATATCCTCTATGGAACGGGAGCGCTCGATGGTATCCTTTAACAATGCATAAATCGTCTCATTGTACTCGCAAAGTACCACGTCCCATCCTGCTGCCGCTAAAAGGAAAGAGTCCTCGCCCAATCCAGCAGTTGCATCCAAAACCTTTAAGTCCTCTTTGCCTTTGATTTTGACTGCACGTATCAGTAATTCTTTGTATAATACGGATGGCTTTATTCTCTTCAAGAGTTTGGAGTAGTCACCGAAGAGCTCTAACTTCCCATCGGTCAGCACCAAACCATATTCTTTTTGCACCAATTCCACATCCGCATCCATAGCCACATTTTATCACTTTCTGTTGTTTTATTACAACAAAAAAGAACGGTAGCACTACCACCGTTCTACATTCATCATACGGGCGACAGGACTTGAACCTGCACGGTCGCCCACCAGAACCTAAATCTGGCGCGTCTGCCAATTCCGCCACGCCCGCATATGCAAAATTCCATGACATACCGGATTGTCATCCGGCCGGCCAATGAAACAGCAAGGCTTATTCTATCAAACCTTTTCGGGATTTTCAATAGAAAAAATACAAGTTTTTAAGCAAGTCTTAAAGCAGGCTATTTTTATATCTTTGCCTTTTGAGCAAGGAAAAAATCATCGATATTTTTCATCAGTTCATCCGGTGGCATCGTCTTTAACAGATATTTCTCCGGATGAAGGCTCATAACATGCATAACGGATTCCTTATCATTTTTGGCCGTCAAAAACATAACCGGTATATCCTTTGTGGAGGGCTCACTGCGAAGCATTTCCAAAACCATGGGGCCATTTGCAACCGGCATCTCATAATCCAAAAGAATCAAATCCACATGTTTCTTGGCAAGAAGGGCAATGGCGTTGACACCGGAATTCGCCATATATACCGAATACTTATCAGAAAGCCAGAGTCGTAGTGTGCGAAGCATGGTTCCGTCATCGTCCACTACCAGAATATGCTTTTTTTCATCCTTTTGTATGGAGATATCAACAACATCACTTAGTTTTTCAACCAAATCCTTAACATTGAGGGGACGCAGGAAATAACCGGAAGCCACATTTTCAGGAAAGAACTTCTTTGACTCCTGAAAATCATCCGGATTCCCCACAAAATACACCAGACTGACTTCATCCGAATTGTCCACGGTATCCTTTAGATAGACAAGCGCCTCTTTCATATCCGTAACATCCCTGTCCAGATATACCAGAATAATCTGGGGACGATTCTGCATTTTGGAAAGCTGGTTCACGTTCGCAAGTGCTGTCTCCACCTGAAAATTCTCGCCCTCCAGGTTCTTTTTCATGGCGTTTACCATAAATGTCTCCTGAGCGCTGATTATCAATACTCTTTTATTCATCTTTTTCCCTCTTAGTCCATTTTCATTGACCTTAGTTTTTCCACAAGTCCGCTTTGATTTACATCAAACGCCAGACTCTTTATTTCCTCGAAATCTTCCTCACAGGACTTTGGCAGTTTGGATTCTTTCAACATGGAGACCACCATATCCACCCCGTCAAAATCATAGGCTTCGGCATATTCTTCCATGGCCTTTAAAGCCTCTTGAAACTTCTTGTCACTTATGGTCTCTTTTTCTGCTGTATCATATGTGGAAAAGGTCTCGGCAATCTGTGCACCGATAGAACGATAGTCACATAAAAGTCCCGGTGTTTTTTCTTTAATTTCTTTCCACGCCGCCTCATCATTT
>CAJOGB010000100.1 GCA_905233835.1 uncultured Lachnospiraceae bacterium | reverse complement strand
GATTTAGGGGCGGAGGATTACATCTTAAAACCGTTGAAGCCTGTGTTTATTAAAAAGCGAGTGGAAATGATTTTGAAAAAAGATAAAAGCTTGGCATAAAAACTTGAGAAAAGAGGTTACGGAACATAATTGTGGAGAGATAAATCGATAATCCATGGATGATTTTAAACAGCAGACAATTAAACGATATCAGGAATTGGCAAATCGTTCGAGAGAACAGGGAATCTATACCTATACGGAGTTTCATTCGCCTCACGGTGCATCCTATGCTTTTGAAGCCGCACCGAAGGAGGAAGTAAAGCTCTGGGGCGGCATGGAGTATGCGGAGCGAACGGTGATTCGATTCGGAAATCCCGGTGAGATTTTATATGAAGAAGAATTTCCTATTCGGGTTTTGCACTTTGTGCCGAAAGCCGAGAAGTATGCGGAAGAATTGACCCATCGGGATTATCTGGGTGCGATTATGAATCTGGGGATCGAGCGAAACCAGATCGGGGATATCGTTGTTACCGGAAAAGAAGCCTATATTTTTGTGCTTGAAAAAGTGGCGGAGTTTATTTGTGATAGCATTGATCGAATTAAACATACGAATGTAAAGACGGAAGTGGTTGGGGTTCTTCCGAAGGACGTGCGGGTTGATATTCGTTATGAAGAATACTCCGTTTCTTCCCTTCGTATGGATGGGGTTTTATCGAAGGTGTTAAACCTTTCCAGAGAAAATGCCAAAAATTTGATTCTTTCCGAAAAGGTGATAGTGGACGGAAAAGTGATTCTAAAGCCGGAGTATGAACCGAAGGAAAATGAAACCATTATCGTTCGTGGGTTTGGACGATTTATTTTTGAAGGAAAACAGCGGGAAAACAAAAAGGGGAAAACTGTAATTCTCGTGGGGAAAATGTAAATGGGGGATGAAAGAATGAGAAGTCATGAGGTAACGGGAAAGCAGAATCTTTTGGATGCATCCGGGGAAATTTGTGAAGCCGGATGGGCAAGACGTCAGGTTTGGGACTACCGCAGAAAGGACATCAAAGCGCCTGCCTTTCGCATCAAAGAGTGGGATTATTATATGGTGGTCCATGACGGAGGCGAAGAGGATTCTTATGCGGTTTGTTTTACTGTTTCCGATGACGGATACGTGGGACTGCAGTCGGTTTCTCTTTTGTGTCTGAACAAAGAAAACCCTTGGGAACATACGGAGACGGTATTAAATGTATTTCCAATGGGAAAACTTCATTTGCCGGAAAACTCATCTGTAGGGGATACGGTGTATGAAGACAAGCGTTTAAAGATGCGTTTTCATATCACGGAAAACTCTCGAGAGATTACCTGTGAGTTTGCAAACTTTTGGAATGAAAAACCACTAAGCGCTCATATCCTTTTGGAACAGCCGGATATGGATACCATGCTCATCGCCACTCCTTGGGATGAAAAACACTGCTTTTACTATAATCAAAAGATTAACACCATGAAGGCTTCCGGAGAAGTAATCTTTGACGGAAAGACCTATTCGTTTTCCAAGGATAAGGATTACGGCACCTTAGACTGGGGACGAGGTGTATGGACCTATGACAATACCTGGTATTGGGGAAGCGGAAATGCTTGCATTGACGGACATGACGTAGGCTTTAATATCGGCTACGGATTCGGAAATACCGCCGCCGCTACGGAGAATATTGTTTTCTATGACGGTGTGGCCCATAAACTGGATGATGTAAAAATCGAGATTCCAAATGATGTGGACTTATATGATATGGACAGCCCGCGTTACATGGAACCCTGGAAGGTTTCGGAATCTACCGGACGGTTTGAAATGGAGTTTACTCCGATTTTGGATCGCTTCGCAAAGATGGATTTTAAAGTGATTCTTTCCGACCAGCATCAGGTCTTTGGACGCATGAACGGAAAACTGACCTTAGATGATGGCAGAGAAGTGGTATTCAAGGACATCCTTTGCTTTATTGAAAAGGTGCATAATAAGTATTGATATATCAAAAGAGATGGTATATTGAGGGGTCACCTCAATATGCCGTCTCTTTTTTTACTTCTTACATCAAAATATTTACCTTTCATCCCAAAGTGTTGAAAGGGAGGGGTAAGTATGGCATTGTAGACTTGCAAGGAGGAAAAAAGGGGAATGAAAATCAACATTGATGTGGATGATTCCTTGGAGCAGGACAGTATCACCATTCATTGTCGAGAGATTACCGAAGAGATTTTAGAACTTCAAAGAAGTTTGGTCGACCGAAAATCCGGAGGTTTAAAGATCTCGGCATATCAGGAAGATACGGAATATTTCCTGGACTTAAAAAATATCATTTTTATGGAGTCCTCGGGAAACTACATTTTAATTCACACTGCTAAGGACATTTACAAAACGAGACAAAAACTTTACGAGCTGGAAGAAATTCTCCCAAGAGATTATATCCGGGTATCCAAATCAACGATTGTAAATACGACGCGGATATCGGCCATAAAGAAAAATATCACGGGAGCCAGCGAGATATCTTTTGGCGCATCGAATAAAAAAGCATTCGCATCGCGCAGTTACATTAAGGCATTGATTGAAATTATGGATGAAAAGAGGTTAAAGAGATGAATAATATGAAAGAAAAGAAAGGCAAAAATATTTTTGCGGGAATCGTACTTATTGCATTTGCAGCAATTTTATTTATCGACAAAATGGGAATCTATCCGGAACTGCCCATGTTAAAAATCGGTATTTCCCTTGTCCTTGTATATGTTATGTTTTCTGCGTTAAGAAAACTGGAGTTTGTGGGAATTACATTTCCTTTGGGTTTGATGGCCTGCATGTTTAGCAAAGAATTAAACATCGATCAGGTTTCCCCTTGGATTATTATTTTGGTATCCGTTTTAATCGGTGCGGGTCTTACCATGATTTTCGGAAAATCGAAGGTGCATGTTTACAAAGACGGAAAACACATTGACTTTAAGTACGACGGAAATGACTCCGTTACGGAGTACAACGACGGAGAGGACAGCTTTTCCATTGAAAACAGCTTTGGATCATGCACCAGATACATTTCCGTAAAGGATTTAAAAAGCGGACATATGGAAAACGGATTCGGAAGCTTGACCGTATACTTAAACGGAACCACCATTGATAAAGAGGGAGCTACCATCAGCACAGAAAACGGATTTGGTGAATTAAACGTGTATATGCCAAAGGAATATCGCGTGGCGATGCATACGGAAAGCGGATTCGGTAAGGTAACCACCCACGGAACGCCTTCCGAGGATTCCTCTCTTCCAATTCTTCACTTAAACATTGAAAACGGTATGGGAAGTACGGATATTTACTTTGAATAATTTATTTGGAATGTGAGTCGCGGAAACTTTGAATGCGTTTGGAAAGATCGGAGAGCTCATGGTGGTTTAACTCCGGAAGGTTCTCCAACTGGTCTAAAAACGCATTTAAGGTTTCTTTGTTTGTTTCTTCGGTGATTTGTGAATACAGATTTACAATGGCACCGGTAACGATGGCAATAACGATTGCGGAATAAATGGTCAGGATAACGGATAGAATCTTTGGAAGAAATCCTGTGACAACCACATCTCCGAAACCTGCGGTGGAAAGTACAGCGTAGCAGTACCACAGGGCGTCACCGTAATTATCAATGGATTCGTCTGTAATTAGGATCAAAAAAGCGGTCAGAAAAACATATACCACATATCCGATGAGAATCTTATAGGTATGTGTGTTTCTAAGTATACTAAGAAATATGTGTAGTGGATTTTTCTTTTTCATACGGCCCTCCTGACTGATTACAGAAAATATTTTAACATAATCAGGTCCATCCGGTATAACTAAAAAAGCGTCAAATATATTCTTTAAAAATCGGTTGACACAAGCAAACACCCGTAATATAATATAACGGCTGATGTAGTTTAGAAGCAGTGTTTCAATAGCCCCGAAACCTGTTTTAACTATAGAAAATGCATTCGCAGGATATTTCGGACATTTTATTTTGCGATGCGCGTTTTAAGTAGATTATTAGGAGGAATTGTCATGAAGACTTATATGCCTAACCCACAGACAGTGGAAAGAAAATGGTATGTAGTAGATGCAGAAGGACAGACCCTTGGTCGCCTTTGCTCTGAAGTAGCGAACGTTTTAAGAGGTAAGAATAAGCCGATTTAATTGTGGTGATTATGTTATCGTAATCAACGCTGAAAAGATTAAAGTTACCGGCAAGAAGATGGAACAGAAGGTTTATTATCATCATTCAGACTATGTTGGCGGTATGAAAGAGACCAAGTTAAAGGATATGTTAATCAAACATCCTGAGCGCGTTATCGAACTTGGCGTTAAGGGAATGCTTCCTAAGGGACCTCTCGGACGTCAGATGTACAAGAAGTTATTTGTTTATGCCGGAGCAGAGCATCAGCATGAAGCTCAGAAGCCGGAAGCTTTGACATTTTAATAGGAGGTTCGAATAATGGCTAAGAAAGAAAGATATTACGGAACAGGAAGAAGAAAATCTTCTGTTGCTAGAGTATATTTAGTACCGGGATCTGGAAAGATCACCATCAACAAGAGAGATATCGATGAGTATCTTGGACTTGAGACCTTAAAGGTTGTTGTTCGTCAGCCACTTGCACTTACAGGTACAGAAGGTAAGTATGACGTATTAGTAAACGTTAAGGGCGGCGGCTATACAGGACAGGCAGGCGCTATCCGTCACGGAATCGCTCGTGCACTTCTTGAAGTAGATGAAGAGTTCAGACCTACTTTAAAGGCAGCTGGATTCTTAACACGTGACCCACGTATGAAAGAACGTAAGAAATACGGTCTTAAGAAAGCACGTCGTGCACCTCAGTTCAGCAAGAGATAGTATTTCTGCAATGGCAGATTTCAAAGGCTCGGTACGAAAGTACCGGGCCTTTTTAGGTTATAATACTCCTAGTATTATCAAGTACCCTTTCTGGCAGATGACGGCAAAGAATCCTAAGGCAATTGCTCTGCTTGTTTATGTGAAGTAACTTTTTCTCTGTAGCTGCTTGGAGTGCAACCTGTGTGCTTTTTAAATGCCTTGGAAAAGGTAAAGATATCAACGTAACCAACAGCGTTACCTATATAACTTATGGAGAGATCTGATTCCCTCAGCATCTTCTGGGCTATCTGCATACGATAAATCTGCAGATAGCCCTTTATTGTGTAACCTGTGGCATCGTGAAAAAGGCGAGAAAGATAACTTCTGTTAAGACCACAGATATCCGCAATATTTTCCACGGTGATTTGTTCAGAGAATTTCAGCTGAATATATTTGATAACGGTTCGCACATATTTTAGCTGCTGGCTTTCTGCTGATGCTTCGTCGATATGGCTATGTTCTTTTCTCAGGAAATCCATTATTTCATAAATCTTTGCGATGCAATAGTATTCCCTTTCATAGTTTTCAAATATCTCATGGATTGATGCGCCAAAAATATCATCCCCGCTATTTGGCGATGAAACATCAAGGACCGGACTGTTTTCTCCAAGACCAAGTCCCTCCTATATGGAGCCATTTGTAGACCCAGGGGTCATCACTGTCAGCCTCATAGTACGCTGAGACGCCTGGTGGTATAAAAAATATCTGATTCCCATGGATATTATGTGTCTTATCCCCAATCCTCAGTATGCCCTTGCCGGAAAGGACATAGTGAATTATTCCTCTTGACCGTATGATCGGGCCGTAGGAGTATCCAGGCTCACAGGCATAGCTACCTATCTCATATAGTCTGACTTCAGCGCTATTGTCGTAATCAGTAAATGCACAAAAATCAAAACCGACACCGTTTTCTTTCATCTGCATAATATCATTACCCCCAACTATGATTGTCACAAAATGACAAAAGCTAATAACATAATAGCATACCATGCATGGTTTGTGGTAATTAGAATTATTTTATGTTCGAGGGGTTCGGACAGGAAACGTAAGATTAGGTAAATAAGGAGGAAGAAAATGTTTAAGAAATTATTGGTACTGTTATTATCATCGGCTATTACAGCCGGGCTTGTGGGATGTGGAAACAGCGAAGGTGTGCAGACAGCATCCTCAGATGCAGCCGCCAGTGCGGGTGGATATACCACAGACTCTATTACAATAAATATTTGGGACTCAAATCAGCAGGCCGGCCTTCAGGCTATCGCAGATGACTGGAGTGCAAATTCAGGCGTGAAGGTAAATATTGAAGTCATTGACTGGGATAATTACTGGACACTTCTTGAGGCAGGTGCTTCAGGTGGTGAGATGCCAGATGTATTCTGGATGCATTCAAACACAGCACAGATGTATATGGAAAATGACATCCTGCTGGATCTTACAGATTACATCGCAGCAGATGCCTCTGTAAATAAGGACAACTTCTATGAAGGAGTTTGGAATCTGTACAGCAGTGGTGGCAAGCAGTATGCACTTCCTAAGGATCATGACACTATAGCACTCCTTTATAACAAATCAATTTTTGACAAATATGGTGTGGAGTATCCCACTGATGATTGGACATGGGACGACATGTATGAGGCAGCTAAGGCAATTACTGAAGGATCAGGCGGAGATGTCTACGGTATGGCAATGAATACCTCAAACAACCAGGACGGCTGGTACAACCTCGTTTACGATTA
>CAJOGB010000099.1 GCA_905233835.1 uncultured Lachnospiraceae bacterium | reverse complement strand
TCCATATACTCGTGGAAGAATTTATCATTTCCCTGACCCATGGTCTTAAGAAGTTCCATGTTCTCCACACAGCGGTTAATCATGGTACAACCATCCGGAGCAATTAAGCAATCCAAGAAGTTGAATCCTCCCTCGATGGCACGCTCCAAAAGAGCTCTTGAATACTCGCACAAGAAGCTGGTCAAATAATAAGTCGCCATCTCCATGGAACCGGTTCTCGGTGCACGAAGTCTGGCAGAAAAAGTTCCCGGAAGATTTAATAACGGTTCCGGAACATTTTCACAAACGGTTCCGACACAGATATCGCCGGCATCTTTTGCCTCACGGATCAATTCATTATTTGCATCTTCGAGAAGTTTCTCAAAGTAATATAAGTGTTTTAGGTCCTTCATTCTTTTCCCCCTTTCCTTAATTTAAAATCCCAATACTTTTTAAGGCCTTCTCAGCGCCCTTTACTATCGGTGCGTCATCCGGAAGATAGAAAACATTTTCTCCCTTCAAATCAAACTCCGCCAGGGAGTTATCCGATACGATTCCGGATAACACAGGAATGTCTCCCGTATCCAAAAGATCCGCAATCTCCTCAGACGGCAGGCGATTTGCAATGGCACCAACCTTTTCATACATAACAAGTTCTTTTGCAACCTGATTGATGGTTTGAATAACCTGGCATCCCTTCTTTGAGGAATCCGTAACCAAAAGAAGATGTGTCACCTTTTCCATAACACGACGGTTAATCTGTTCGATTCCCGCCTCGCCGTCGATGACCACATAGTCGAAGTTATTGGACAAGATTCCGATAACCTCTTTCAGATATGTATTGATCTTACAATAGCATCCCGCTGCCTCCGGTCGACCTACGGCGATAAAAGAAAATCCGTCCTGTTCTACCAAAGCGTCAAAGATGCGATAACGTGCCTCTCCCAAAAGTTCCAATGCAGATCTGGTATCACCGTCTTCAACGGTAGCTACGACTTCCTTACGAATATCGTCGATGGTGGTCTTTACTTCGATTCCAAGTGCAGTGGAAAGACCAACCGCAGGATCCGCATCGATGGCTAAAATCTTCTTGTCCGGATAATTCTTTGCAAGAAGTTTTACCATTACAGCCGCAAGGGAAGTTTTTCCGACTCCGCCCTTTCCCGCAACTGCAATAATCTTTGCGTCAGACATATTTTTTATATACCCCTCTTTCAAGTCTTTCATGTAAAAATAGGCGCACTTTCTCCACCTACTTTCCATACATACTCCCATTCTAACATAAAAAAATCCATCCCCATAGAGGGGATGGACATTTAACTCTTTTGTGGATTTGTACACAAATGCGTTTATTTCGTGTATTTTTGCGGATTAGCAAACGTCAAAGGTCAAGGTGACTTTAAACAAATCTCCGTCTACGGACAAGTCCATTTTTCCTTTCATAAGCTCCGTTAAGGAACGGGCGATGGAAAGGCCAAGGCCGCTTCCTTCCGTGTTTCTGGAAGAATCACCACGAACAAATCGCTTCATCAACTCTTCGCCTTCGAAGTATTTAAAAAGCTGATATCTACCTTTGCATCGCGGACTTCAAGGTTAATATATGCTCTCGTACCTTCCTGTCCGTATTTGCAAATATTATTCATCAGATTGTCGAAGACTCTCCAAAGATAACGACTGTCTGCCATTATATGGGGCGCGGCTGAAGGCGTCTTAATTTTTAAATCAATTCCCGTGGCTTTTAACTTTTCCTCAAACTCACCGATGGTCTGATTTAAAAGCACTCCCACATCCACTTTTTCCATATGGAGTTCCACATTTCCGGTAGAAGCTTTGGACGCATCCAAAAGATCCTGTAACAGTTTCTTTAGGCGCTGGGACTGACGATCCAACACCTCCAAATATTCCTTTACCTTTTCACCGGAGGGCCTTTCCTTTTTCAAAAGATCCACATAGTTGATAATGGAAGTAAGCGGCGTTTTGATGTCGTGACTTACGTTGGTAATCAACTCTGTCTGGAAGCGCTCGGATTTCAGTCTTTCTTCAATGGCGTTATCCAAACCGCGTCCGATGGAGTTAATGGAGTCTCCTTCTTCCCGAAGATCCAAAAACATTTTTTCCGTATCCACAGAGGCAGTTAGATTTCCGTCTTTGATTTCTTTGGTTACTTTTTTAGTTTAAGAGTTTAAAAAGAATCACACCAAAGGCTACTTTTTCGACAAACCAGAAGAAAAACAAAACACCGAATCCATCCGCCTCACTGGCAAAAACAAAGAGTCCAAAAAATTCGCCTGCTGTAATCAGACCAAACATCATCCAGATCCGCTTTTTCATCTGCATATGCTTTCCGGTTTCATAAGAGGTTTCTCTTATTTTTTTAAACCATCCAATGATGCCGGTGACAATCATGACACAAAACAGATTCTTCCACCACTTAGGGCATTTAAAGTTGGATGCCACAGTCATGGAGTAAAGCAAAGCAAAGAATACACCCGCTGCAATCACCAATACCAAAGCAGCTCCAATGAGCGGCAAGCGTCCCCATGACAGACAGAGCAATAGGGATACAATCAATGCGCATACACAGGTTTCAATGCCGGTAATCACAAAGAGAAGGTTCACGTCCATAGGGATGCGGTCCAAGCCGCGACGCTGAAGATATACTCCCTCATCTACTTTCTTAGCCTGATATGTTTCTATGTTTGAAGGAACCTCTGATTCATGATATCCGCTTAAGCACATAAGGATTACAAAAAATACTACCGCCAACACGCCACCTACAATGAGGCAAATCGGACCAGCCAAAGATGCGATTTGACTTAAAGCATACGCCTGTGCTGCCTGATAGATTAAATCTGTCGGATCTTCTTTGATCACCGGCGCCACAGATGAAACGACAGTGTATTCCTTAATAGAAGTATCTTCCACAGGAACATTTACAGTCAAAATTTCTTCCTCGTTCTCATCTTCGGAAAACTGAATGCTTTTTACATCCTCCCACTCAGTATCCTCATACAAGGCATCACAAACCGTGATATCATCCAGCTGAAAGGTTTTTCCATTAATCGTATAGGTTTCGTCTTCACCGGTGTCATACACATAGCTTGTGATGTCATAATATTTTCCGTCGGCTTTCGCATAGAAGCATTCACTCTCTTTTTCATAAACAAGTTCTTCTACTTCTACGTCATCGTATACGGTTTCATGAGAATAGTAAGAGCCGTCCAAATAGGTTTCCGAAATATTATATCTCATATGGTCACCGATTCGATATGTGTCCAATGAATACTCCTTCGGGAAACCTGCGGAAAAATTGGAAGCGATATACTTTGACTTATCCTTAAGTTCAGCTTTAGAGGTTACATTTCCTTTCAGAATTGCAAATTCATAATTTCCTGCATTTTCAATGTTGTAGTTATTTTCTTTTCCGGCACGAAAGGCTTTTAATGCATAAGTGGCATAGGTCTTTTCAAAAAACCGATTTTTAATATCCGTAGTTGCTTCGCCCTGATAATAGCCTACCTCTATACAAGCCAGGCTCACCGCACCGCCTACCGCTGCCGCTGTGGCAAACAACAAACACAGCATAAACGCCGCTATCTTTGGTCCTTTTTTTCCTCTGTATTTTTTCATATTCGGCTCCATTTCACACATCACATGTCATTCATCTTATACCCGTGTCCCCAAACAGCAATTACATATCTCGGATTCGCCGGATCATATTCTAACTTTTCACGAAGATGTCGCACATGCACCGCCACCGTATTTTCCGCACCAAAGCTTGGATCCTGCCAGACCTCGGTATAAATTTCCTTTGGCGAATACACCTTACCCGGATGCTCCATCAAAAGTTTTAAAATGTCATACTCTCTTGGAGTTAGGTTTACTTCCTCACCATCCAAGCTTACCTTTTTGGCGCGATCGTCCAGTTCGATTCCACCGATTCGTAAAGCATCATCTTTTTCGTTTTGTGCGGGAGCATTTTTCTCCTTTGCTCCACCCAGCATCATGTAACGTCGTAGCTGCGATTTGACTCTGGCGATTAACTCCACGGGGTTAAATGGTTTTGTGATGTAGTCATCCGCACCCACGTTTAAGCCCAAGACCTTGTCCATATCCTCGGATTTTGCGGTCAAAAGAATCACTGGAATATTGTAGGTTTTGCGAAGCTCCACCATCGCCTCTATTCCATCCATCACCGGCATCATGATATCCATGAGCACCAAGTGAATGTCTTCTTTTGAAAGTACCTCAAGTGCCTCTTTTCCGTTAAAGGCTTCCACTACTTCAAAGCCTTCTCCGGTTAAATAAATCCGAAGCGCATTTACAATGTCTTTCTCGTCATCGCACACAAGTATTTTGTCCATTGGTTACTTCCCCTTATTTCGCGAAACATTTTTTACAGTCTTTATTCTACACGACTTATTCTTAAGAAAAAACTAGGCAAATGTTTAAGAAATGATTAAGATTTGTGAAAAAGTGCCATTGAGAAACCCTGTTTTCGTGGCTAAAATAAGTAGGCTATGAAAAAAAGAATAGATTTTTTAGATTATACAAAAGCATTTTGCATCATATTGGTAATCATCACCCACATCGATTGGTCCAATAAAAACCTGCCGATTTTTGACTACATCATCAACATGGCGGTACCGATTTTTATGATGATTTCCGGCTACAACTTTGCCATGTCTTCCGATCGCACCATCGGAGAATGGGAAGGCGGCCGCAAAGGACTGAAAAGGTTGTACAGCATCCCACTGATGATTAAAAAAATCTGGCGCTTTGCAGAACCCTTTCTTCCGATTTGTGTTGTGGAAATTATCATTATTATTTTGCAGGACAAACATTTAAACTTACCGCGCATTTTCTTAAAAGGCGCCTACGGCCCGGGAAGTTATTACGTTCCCCTAATGATTCAGCTGGTGATTTTGTTTCCCATCATTTATGTGTTGGTGAAAAAATATCCCAGGGCATCTCTTCCCGTCATGGCGGCGGTTACCCTTTTGTTTGAAACCTACGTGGTGGTCTTTGATATGGCAAAGGCGGACTATCGACTTTTAATCGGACGCTACCTATTTTTGATTACCTTCGGTTGTTGGTTTTATTTACATCCGGATTTACGACTGTCCTACGAATCCTTAATCGGTATGTTTGTAATCGGTGTGGCCTATTTGTACTTTAATCGCGAGGGTGTGAATTTTTATCTCTTCCCTTATTGGGGACCCACCGCTTTCCCCACAGACTTTTACATCATTCCTTTGATGGTCATCGCATTTCGTTTGTTCTACCACAAAACCATACCGGGACCTGTCGGTTCACTTTTGGTTGAAATCGGAAAAGCCAGCTACCATATCTTCTTGGTGCAGATGGTGTACTATCACTTCGATTTGGGATTTGCACTTTTCGATTTACCGCTATTGGCACAGATACCATTCCACCTGGTAATTAATATCGCGGTGGGAATTGCGTTTTTCGAATTACAGAATCATTGGAGAGATATTAAGAAGAAACTCATAAAAAAAGGAATCTCACAAATGTGAGATTCCTTTTTTGTTTATAGTTTTTCTTAATTACAATTTGAACTGACTTACGATGCTTGAAAGATCGGCTGCCACATCTTTTTGTTCTGTCGCCATTCCTTCCACATCCGTAACCATGACGGAAACTTCATCCACCGTTTCTGTAATATCTGCAGAGTTTGCGGCGGTGTCCTGTGCGCTTTCTGCGATATTGGCAACCGCTGCGTTAACCTGATCCATAGACTCGGTAATGGTCTCAACCAAGTTTCCGATGGAGTCTGCCAAATCCTTAAATGCGGTAGCGTCCTGTCCGTACTGAACACCGATATTTACAAAGTTATCATAATCCGGTGCAACTGTTTCCTGTACGAAGCCAAGAAGCTGATTTGCTCCTCCACTCATAGACTGGAATGCAGCCTGTACACCTTCAATCGTAACTTTAATCTTTTCAACTGCATCACCGGTATCCGTCGCTAACTTATTAATCTCGGAAGCTACTACTGCGAATCCTCTACCATGTTCACCGGCACGTGCTGCTTCGATAGAAGCATTCAAAGATAAGAGGTTAATCTGGTCTGCAATATCTGCAATGGAATTTGCCATATCGCCGATTTCTGAAACGATCTGTGCTCTCTCATTTGCTTCTTTTAATTCCTCGCCATATTTTTCTACAATCGCAATTGCGTGATCATATGCCTGGCGGGAAGATTCTTCCACTTCAGCCGCTCTCTTCTGAATTTCTTTTACTTCTTCAGACGTCTTTGATGTCTCTTCTGCCAAATACTGAACAGATTCATTTACTTCGTTAACAGATGCGGATACCTCTTCGGTCGCTGCACCGGCAGACATCATTGCGTCATTTACCTTACCCATGTTGTCATGGATATGACCAAACTTCATGGAAAG
>CAJOGB010000098.1 GCA_905233835.1 uncultured Lachnospiraceae bacterium | reverse complement strand
TTGTCCCGCGATTATAGTTAGAGGACGAACCGATGGAACTTACATTTACATAAACGGATGTGGATACCCCACCATAGAGATACACACCCCACTTAATATCGTCGATATCGTCGGCATTGTAAAAATGCACTTCCTGCACATGCTTTTTGGATTCTCCCGCCATAGGGCCCTGCCAAGATAAAAGATAGGAAAGAGCCATGGCAAAATCCCCACCCGCGTTGTCCGTGTAGGTATAGGGTTTTTTATCAATTAATTCCTTTGGATTTAAAAAGATTTGTTCCTGCGGCAAAAGAGATGACTCCATAGCGCCGTATGCCGCATATGCCCAACAGGTTTGATCGCTTCCCTGGTTTTTGATGGAAGAGGCTCTGTCTTTTTTTCGAAGATCAAACCTCTTCGGCAAAAAAACGGTAGTTTCCTCGGTAGAAGTGATATCAAGTTCCGCCGTCTTCATATTCCACTGAAACTCATAGCCGAAGATCTCACATAAATCCTTTAGAGGTAGATAATAATCATGCTCCGTCACCAAGGGTTTTTCGGAAAGTTCCACCCTCTCGGTTCCCGCCACTGCTTCCAATGAATCTACATAAAACTTATACTCCGTTTCATTTCGTTCCAAGCGAAATTCTTTTTCGTCGTAGACATTCGCGGAAGTATAAAACATGGCGCGAATAAAATCCAAGGACGCCATGACCTGCATGTTATCGTTTAGACACAGTTCATCCGCAGCCAAAGACATTTCCTCTCCGTTAAAACGAAAAGTCAGTCCGTTTGCATCGTTAATACTCTTTGCGATCAAAGGGTAAAAGACACTTTGCTCCAGACGTGCACCACGGAAGGTCTCAACGTTGGAATAGTCGTCGGAAACCGTATTCTGTTTTACGAAAAATAATGCCAGAAGTACAAAGGTCAGTACCACAAAGCGTCGCATGTGTTTCATTTACTTATCTTCTTTCCTCTTCGGAGGTTTCGGACCCATATATTGATAATAATAGGTCTTAATCATACCATTATAAATCTTTCGGTTCTTATCTGCCTTTTTCCCGATATACTTCTGTGCATCCTCATAAGAAGTGATGACAAACATGGACCAAGAGTCCAAAGAAGCATATACCTTACCCAAGGTTTCATACAACTCAGGCAAATCCGCTTTATCCTCCAAGCGCTCTCCATATGGGGGATTCGTAATCAAAAATCCGTACTTTTTCGGATGAGAGGTATCTTTCATATCCCGAACCTGGAAGTGAATAAACTCTTCCACCCCGGCCCGGGCCGCATTTTTCTTTGCGATAGAAATCGCCTCAGGATCGATGTCATATCCCTGGAGATTCATATCCACATTAAGATCGATTTCTTCCCGAAGTTCATCTCTTATATCTTTCCAGAGTTTTTTATCCATAAGATGGGTCCACGTCTCCGCCGTAAACTCTCGGTTTAAGCCCGGCGCCATATTTATTCCCATCATGGCCGCTTCGATTAAGAAGGTTCCGCTACCGCAAAAGGGATCCAACAAAACCCTGTCTTTTCTCCAAGGGGTAATCATAATAAGTGCCGCCGCCAAAGTCTCGGAAATCGGTGCCTTTGAGGTATAGGTGCGGTATCCTCTTTTATGAAGGGGAGCTCCGGTGGTATCCAAGGTTACCAAAACTTCGTCTTTCATTAAGAAAAGTCGAACCGGGAACGAAAGCCCGGTCTCCGGAAAACTGTCGGTGTGATAGGCTTCGCTCATACGTTCCACCATAGCCTTTTTCGCAATGGATTGAATGGTGGGAACCGCAAAAAGCTTACTCTTAATGGAGGTGGCTTTGGTTACCCAAAACTTTCCGTCCTTGGGGATATATTCTTCCCAGGGAATGCTTTTTATACCCTGAAACAAATCCTCAAATTCCTCGGCATGAAACTCACCGAGTTTTACCAGGATGCGTTCTCCGGTACGGACACAAAGATTCGCACGAACCACCGCTTCCCAATCTCCCTGAAAGGTCACACGGCCGTCCTCCACCTTCGTGATTTCATAGCCCAAATCATAGATTTCTCTTTTTACAATCGCCTCGATGCCAAAGTGGCACGGCACGCATATTTCAAACGTCTTCATAGCGCTAATAATACCATAAAATCGGGGCGTAATCCAAATTATTAAGAAATTATTAAAATCTTAAACTTTTATTAAATATCGCTTAATCCTATTGTCTTTCCAAATCTATGGTGCTATCATCCAAAACATAAGAGGAACACCTCTTATCCCCTTATTATTTATACTCCCCTCAAAAGACTGATGTTTCCCCATCAGTCTTTTCTTTTTACAACAAAACAAAAAATCTCAGTCCAACATATTCACCGGTAGTTGGACTGAGATTTTTAAATTTATGTTATTGTTTAGTCCTCAAGGAATGCAGCATGTACCGCTTTCATCGCAACCTCGACGTTCTCAATATCGATGAGAACGGTGATGCGGATTTCGGAGGTGGCGATCATACGGATGTTTACGCCGACGCCGTAGAGAGCCTCGAACATCTTTGCTGCCACACCGGCGTTGGACTGCATGCCCGCACCGACGATGGAAAGCTTTGCAACGGTTTCGTCTTCCTCAATCTTTTGAATGGTAAGACGCTCTTTGTTTTCCTTTAATAAAGCAACCGCTTCCTTTGCCTGAGTCTGGTCTACCGTAAAGGAAATATCCTTTGTGTCATCACGACCGATGGACTGTAAAATAACGTCCACATTGATATTATGTTTTGCCAACAAATCAAATACTTTAAATGCAATACCCGGTTCATTCTTTAATCCAATAATCGCGATACGTGCCGCATCCTTATCTACCGCAACCCCGCTAACAAGCATACTTTCCACTGATGCTACCTCCTTTACTGTTGTACCTTCCGCGTTATTTAAACTTGAACGTACGATCAAATCGACGCCATATTTCTTTGCCAGTTCCACCGAACGATTATGTAATACCTTTGCACCCAATGTTGCAAGTTCCAACATTTCATCATAAGAGATTTCTTTAATCTTATGTGCCTTTGGAACCACACGGGGATCGGCAGTATAAACACCTTCCACGTCCGTATAGATTTCACAAGCATCCGCGCGAAGGGCTGCTGCCAATGCCACTGCAGTGGTATCACTTCCCCCTCGTCCCAGAGTTGTTAAATCATCATATTTGTTAATGCCCTGAAAACCGGTAACGATTACCACTTTCCGCGCTTCCAATTCATTGTTGATTCGTTCCGTATCGATTCGCTTGAATCTTGCATTGGAATACTTGGAACTGGTATGCATGGCTACCTGAAAGGCATTTAAGGAAATGGCCGGGATTCCCATGGAAGAAAGTGCCATAGCCATCAGTGCCACCGATGTCTGCTCGCCGCAGGCAAGTAACATATCCATTTCTCGCTTTGGCGCATCCGGATTGATTTCATACGCCTTTTCCAAAAGTTCATCCGTGGTATCACCCATGGCCGAAAGAACCACCACCACTTGATTTCCTTTTTTGTACTCGTCGGCGATACGGTTTGCCACATTGAAAATGCGCTCCTTATTCGCCACGGAGCTTCCGCCGAATTTCTTGACGATTAACATAGTCTCCTCCTTTATACAAAACGAATCATCTGAAGTGTGTTGATTTCAGCTGATGCGTCGTCAAATTTTTTCTGAGTCATTTCGCAGGTCACAAAACCGATTTCTCCGTCCACACCTGCATCCACAAAGTCTACCTTATGGAATACGTTTTCCACCTTATCCTTTGAATCCGTGGTACGAACAAAGAATTTAAAACTCTGCTGGGAAGGATTTGCAAGTTCCAACTTTTCTTCCTTCCAGGTTAAGTGAATGTTTTTATCAATGTGTCGGGCCATGGCCACCAAGTCACCTACAACGGCACTGGCGGTCGGAAGTTTTCCTGCGCCGGATCCGTAGAACATTCCGTCACCCAACATATTTCCGTGAACAAAAATAGCATTAAATACATCGTTTACACTGTAAAGCGGGTGCTCTTGCGGCAAAAGATAAGGTGCCACTCTGGCGGAGTAAGTTTCTCCCACCTTTTTGGAACGGGCAAGAAGCTTAATAGCTCTTCCCATTTTCTTTGCATATTTAATATCCGTTGCAGTGATATGACTGATTCCCTCTGTGGGGATATCGTTATAATCCACTTGACTTCCGCTGATTAAGGAAGTAAGAATCGCGATCTTTCTGCAAGCATCATATCCTTCCACGTCTGCGGTAGGATCCTTTTCCGCATAACCCAAAGATCATCGTAATCACTGCCTTCGGCGGTCATCTTTGTCATCATATAGTTGGTGGTACCGTTTACGATACCGGTAATCTCTTCGATCACATCACCGGTTAAGCAGGAAAGAAGCGGTCGAATAATGGGAATACCGCCACCTACGGAAGCCTCAAACATAAAGTTTACTTTATTTTCTCTGGCGATGCGAATTAATTCCGCACCCTTATCCGCAACCAATGCTTTGTTTGAAGTGGTTACATGTTTTTTCGCCTGAAGCATTGCCTTTACAAAGGTATAGGCCGGTTCTACACCACCCATGGTTTCCACCACGAGAGAAATCTCATCATCATTTACGATATCCATATAATCGTGAACGATTAATTTCTCCACCGGATCTCCCGCAAAATCACGAAGATCCAAAACCTTTTTTACTTCCAACGGTTCACCGGCACGTTCCGCAATCACGTCCCTGTTTACGTTTAAGATTTCTACCACTCCGGAACCGATGGTTCCGTATCCCATTACTGCTACTTTCATTTTCTTACTCCCTGGATAATATTTTTACATAATGTACGCCGGCAACTTTCTCGATGTTTGAAATCATCTTGGAAACATCTCCCGTTTCTTTTAAAACCTCCACCGAAAGCGTAAGCGATGCCACGCCGCTGACCGGAATACTCTGATGAATCGTTAAAATATTTGCTCCGGATTTTGCCACCGTCTTTAATACCGACGATAACAGTCCCGGTTCATCATCCAATTGTATCATTAAGTTAATGGTTTTTCCTTTCGCATTTTCATGGAACGGAAAAATATCTTCTTTGTACTTATAGAAAGAACTTCGACTGATTCCCACATGGTCGGCGGCCTCCGCCACAGATTTGCACTTCCCGGATTCCAAAAGTCGTTTCGCTTTTACAACCTTTAGCAAAACCTCGGGCACAGCCTTTTCTTTCAATACGTAATAGGTACTTTCTTCTTTCATAAATCTGTCTTTCTGTGAAATACACTTGTTCTCACTCGGAATACTTTAACACATTAAATCGACAGATGCAACCCCATAAAGACAAAAAAAAGATGCGTATGTAAAATACATACGCACCTGTAAAAACAAATTATAAAATCTTATGCGAAGGAATCAAATTGTCCGCCAAGTACCGCATAACCGTTGGCCTGTGAAGATGCTCCGTAGGAAACGGCTGCACTGCCGAAGGAGGCCGCCAAATCATTATAGGCTTTGTTTACTTCCTGATTCTTATGAAGCTGTTCGATACGGTTGGTGGATACCGATGCGGTCGCATACTGTACCGGAGCCGCCGCATCCACACGATTCGTATATCCTGCGCCTCGCATGGCTTCTATAAATGAATCCGAAACCTCCGACTGATTCTCCACATTATATGCCTGTGGAATCGTGGTACGATATTCAATGGATGTAATCGGGTTTAAGCTCGAAGCTGATAATCCCATAATCTACCTTCCTCTTCAGATACTCTGGCTGCTGCCTTTTTATCATCGTCCGTGTTGTTTACCGCAGCGAGTCGATCTTTTACATCAATCTTACTCTCACTGTTTACCGCGGTATCTACAGCGAAGCTTTCCTGCTCTACTCTGGAAGCTACAGAAGAAACCTCTGTCATTTTCTTATCAAATGCACGGTTCTCTTCAACAATCTCCTCACGGAGTGCCTCACGTCTGTCCATCTCTGTGGAATAGGTATATGCAGAGATATCACCCTCCTGATAGAACGCTTCCAACTGTCCTGAACTGTACTCGTTAAACGGAGGACCGTCTATTTCCTGCTCTCCGCTTCCGAGAAGTGTTTCCTCAGGTTTCGCTTCGCTTTTTTCCGGAAGTTCAATCTCCGGCTTTTCAATCTCTGCGATTTCCGGACGATCGATAACGAAGTTTTCTTCTTTATCTTCGTTTGGCTCATATGCTGTCGCTTCTTTTAATTCGGAAACAACAGATCCCTCGCGGCTCTCCTCAAGTTCGATTGCACCGTCATCACTTACCTGAACGGTGTCACCATCCTTGGAACGTGCAACCACGTTCTCTAATGTCTCGTCATCCTGTCTTCTTGTTTTTTCAGCTTCATCCTGCTTTCTAACTTTCGCAGCCTCTGCTGTAGAAACTTCCGGGGTCCTTCTAATGGTCTCCTGGGTCGGAGCATTGGAAGAAACCTGCGTTGTT
>CAJOGB010000097.1 GCA_905233835.1 uncultured Lachnospiraceae bacterium | reverse complement strand
CAACGGTGTTGCTCAGGTTGACGAAGGACTCGGAACCTTATCCGATGGTCTCGGAACCTACACCAACGGTGTTGCTCAGGTTGATAACGGACTTGGTTCTTTACAGTCAGGTCTTGCAACCTATACAGGAGGCGTTGCTTCCATTAAGTCCGGTACTGATTCTGCATTATCACAGGCAGCAGTTCCGACTTTTGCAACATTTATGGGTACAACCGATCCTGCAACATTGTCAGCACTTGCAAACCAGATCGTAGCTGAAGCTCAGTCCGGTTGGTATGGCACAGCTTCTCAGTATGCTCAGGGATTTGTAATTGCAAACATCTTTGAAGGAAACCCGGATGCGTTTAATCGCGTTATGGGCGATGAGCATATTGCAAATAACGATAAGACACAGGTTAAAATTTCTAATGAAGTTACAAGTTATGTTGCTGATAACGCTGCAACAAAAGCCGCAGCGATGGCAGAACAAAAGCCGTTTGAGTCTAAGGGTGTTGTCTTAACTTTAACAGAGTTAAGTGCTGCATATACCGCATATGCTACGAATGGAGCTGACATGTCTGCAGTTCCCAATATGGCATATATTAATGCTTTAGTACAGGGAACTTCCGGATATACACTTGACCAGATTAAGGCAGGTCAAGGACCTGCTAAAGCTATTGAAGCTGCAGGAGGAATCGTTATGGCAGGTAACTTTATTGCAGCAGAGGCAGTTTCTGCATCTGATGTTGCAACAATTAGTTCTAATGTTACTCAGGATCGTGCAAAGAGAATGTTCGCTGAAGCTTCTTTAGAGTCTTATCCGAAACTTATCGCAGGTCTTGCAGTTATGTACAAGGCAATCTACGATGTTAACGACGGATCTAAGCAGCTCGTTGCAGCGAACGACCAGTTATTGGGCGGAGTTAAGCAGTTAAAGAGCGGTACAAGCCAGCTTACTGCCAACAATTCAACCATCATGGATGGTTTATCCCAGTTAAAAGATGGTACAGGACAGTTAGTAGCTAACAATGATGCACTTCTTTCAGGTTCATCACAGTTATCTGACGGTTCCGGCCAGCTCTATGACGGATCACAGACATTGTCTGATGGTCTTGCAACCCTCGTTGACGGTGTACATACATTGTTAGTGGGTGTCGGTGGAAATTAATTAGTAACTATTTAATTTCAAGAAGTGAACGAAAAAGATGATACCGTAGAAGTCGAGCCAAAGGTGAGCGGACCTTTGGCTCGTTTCTTTTTTTTACAAGGTATGATAAGATAGTTTTGCTATGAAGAAAAATATTTTGTGGAATACGGCAGGGAATCTGTTTTACGGCATTTGCACCTGGGTGATTACCATTTTGGTGGTGCATTTGGCAGACTATAGCGAGGCGGGATATTTGGCCTTGGCCATCGCTATGACCAATACTTACGAGCAGATTGCCTGGTTTAATATGAGAAATTATCAGGTAACGGACGCCAAGGAGCGGTTTTCGGACAGCCAATACGTCTCCAGTCGTGTGATTACCTGTGTGATTGCTTTTGCAATGTTAGTAATCGCTGCATTTACGGGAAGCACATTTTATCAGGCACTTTGCATTATCGCCTATATGCCCATTCGTATCGCGGAATCCATCTCAGACGTTTGTCACGGCATTAATCAGAAAAAAGAACGCTACGATTATATCGGAAAGTCCTTCCTTTTAAGAGGCGTCGGTATGGTGGGCGTTTTTTCTGTGGGACTGATCGTTTTAAAGAAGTTAGCGATTGTACTTATTTTAACGGCGGCTTATCAGCTTCTTATTTCCCTGTTTTACGACTGCAGAAAGACCTTTCAGTTAACGGAAATCAAACTAAAAATCTTTGATAAGGATTTATTAAATCTTTATCGGGATTGTTTACCACTTGTTATTTTTGCCTTTTTCTTAAGTGCCCAAAATAACCATGTAAAATCAACGATTCAGGCACTATGCGGGAACGATATCTTAGGAATCTATTCCTCCATCGCCAGTCCTACCATCGCGGTACAGATGATCGCGGCGGCCATGTTTGCGCCCTTTTTACCGGGACTTTCCGTAAATTTGGCACAAAAGGAATATGATAAATTTAATAAGAAGTTATTAAAAATCTATGGCGCCTTTGTGGGAATGGCAGTGGTGGTTTTAGCCGGTGCCATGCTTTTAGGACGCTGGGGATTGGCACTACTTTATCCGGATGATATTTTGGATTACTATGAGTTTTTCATCCCTGTGGTTTGGGTTACCATATTATATGCGGTGGTACTTGTGATGCAGGGTATCTTGGTAGCCATCCGAAAGATTTGGATTATGACAATCGGTATGGTGGCAGATTTTTTGCTACTGGTAGTTTTAATAAAACCTATGATTGGATTATACGGAGCCAACGGAGGAAGTTTCGCGCAGATTCTTTCTTTTGCGGCATATATTCCCTTTGCTATGATTACCGTTTATGTTACAATACGACAGAGTAAAAAGGAGATTTCAAATGGATAAAATAGCAGTTTTAATACCTTGTTATAACGAGAGTAAAACCATAGAAAAGGTAGTGACGGATTTTAAGCGTGAGCTTCCGGAAGCCACCATCTATGTATACGATAATAATTCCTCTGACGGAACCGATGAAATCGCACGTCGTGCCGGTGCTGTGGTTCGCTACGAAAGACAGCAGGGAAAGGGGAATGTCATTCGTTCCATGTTCCGTGAAATCGATGCGGAATGCTATCTTATGATTGACGGAGACGATACTTATCCGGCAGAGCATGCAAGAGCACTTGCCAATGAAGTATTTGAAAATCATGCGGATATGGTGGTTGGAGATCGTCTTTCTTCCACCTATTTTGAGGAGAATAAACGTCCTTTCCATAACTTTGGAAATTCTTTAGTTCGCTGGTCCATCAATCAGCTTTTTAAGACCGAGATTAAGGATATCATGACAGGATATCGTGCGTTTAGTTATCAGTTTGTAAAGACTTTCCCGGTGCTTTCCAAAGGATTTGAGATTGAAACCGAGATGAGTATCCATGCGGCAGATAAGAACATGCATGTGGCAAACGTGGTCATCGAATATCGTGATCGTCCGGAAGGATCCGTGTCAAAACTTTCCACCTATTCCGACGGTATGAAGGTGCTTATGACAATCGCACGGCTTTATCGTACCTATAAGCCGGTTGGTTTCTTTGGTCTTTTGGCGCTTGTTCTTATGATTATTTCTGCGGTATTTTTCGTGCCGGTATTTGCTACATACTTACAGACCGGTATGGTAGGAAAGTTCCCGACCTTAATCGTAGCGGGCTTTACCTTTATCGCAGCTATTATTTCCTGGTTCTCCGGCATTATGCTTCAGACCATGACCTTAAAGAATCGCCAGGACTTTGAGATCGAATTAAATCATTTTGCGAATCGCTTCAAAGATTTGAAAGAAAGAGAAAACTAAAATGAGAGATATATCCCATTTGCACACCTTTGTGATTTGTGCTTACAAGGAGTGCGAATACTTAGAGGAGTTAATTGAATCCTTAGAAAATCAGACGGTAAAGTCTTCCATTATTATGGAGACTTCCACACCAAACGATTTTATTTTTGATATGGGAAAAAAGCATAACATCCCGGTTTATGTAAACGAGGGAGAGGGCGGAATCACCCAGGACTGGAACTTCGGATACGCACAGACGACTACGAAGTATGTCACCATCGCCCATCAGGACGATAAGTATGCACCGGAGTATTCCGAGTCCATGATTAACGCTATGGAAAGCGCATCCCATCCTTTGATTTATTTTACCAACTATGCTGAAATTCGTGACGGAGAAGTGGTCAGTGATAATCAGATTCTTCGCATCAAACGAATGCTCTTAAAACCCTTAGAGGACTTTAAGCATGCAAAGAGTAAATGGTGGAGAAGAAGAGTGTTATCTCTTGGAGATCCGGTGCTTTGCCCATCCATTACATTTGCGAGAGAAAATGTGCCGGAAGTGTTGTTCCAAAATCACTTCCTTGCCAGCGAAGATTGGGAGACATTGGAAATGCTTTCCAAGATGGACGGAGAGTTTTTGTATGATACAAAGATTCTTTCCTTCCACAGAATCCATGCGGAGTCTACCACTACATTAGCGTTTGCCTTGAATAAGCGTTACGTGGAAGACTATGAGATGTTCCGGAAGTTTTGGCCCAAGTGGATTGCAAAGATTGAGGGCTATTTGTTAACTAGTTGATATATTATGTAGTCATAACATAGAGAGCAGTAAGTATTTTAAGATAATACTTTTGTTAAAAAATGACTTGGTTTTAAAATAGGTAGAACAGTGAATGTAAAGTTTCAAGTATAAGAACTAGGAAAGATTATAGAAGGAGTTTAGTTTATTTTATGGTTAAT
>CAJOGB010000096.1 GCA_905233835.1 uncultured Lachnospiraceae bacterium | reverse complement strand
AGTTTCTACTCCGTGCTCTTCCAGCATTCTTCTTACCGTCATACTTTGAACTTTAGCATCCACCAAGTCTGGGGTCAAACTTGGATCCCAGGTCTTGAAGGACTCACATATGAACGAAGATGCTGTTATCGGTTTTCTTCCTCTTCCTTTGTGGAGGTCTACGAACTGGTAGATAGTCTTTACGTCATTAAAAGCCGCATAATGATGAGATTTAAGGTCAAGTTGAATGACAGTTTGTTTCTTTTTGTTTCCCATAGTTAATCTCCTTTCAATGCCCCGGCACTGAATACTCAACACCCCGGGGTTGTAAAGCTCTAATCTATTTATCATACTATCACGGAGAGTGTACGTTTGCAATACAAAACGAACGAAAAAGTCATCTATAGACTCGGTATGGTGTATGATATGGTTAGACGATAAGAAAAAAAAGAAGAATGAAAAAAGAGATGATTTTTAGACTCTTTTTATAAAAGATTCTTTTTTAATATATTTTTTAGATTATTTTAGGCGGGCTGGAATCGTTGCAACAGCAGGGATAGAGCAGGGTATAGGTGTACTAAAATACGCATTTTTGCGCATTTAGGTGTACTAAAATACGCGTTTTAAGAGGGTTTAGGTGTAAAGAGATACGCGTTTTAAGGTTTTTAGGTGTACTAAAATACGCGTTCTGGCGTTTTAGGTGTAAAAAAATACGCAAGGTTTTTCTGGGAAAATCTTACCTGTGGATAATTTTTTTTAGGTGTACTAAAATACGCAGTGGCAAAATAGCAAATATTAAAGAATCGCCAAAACATATAGAGATACCGTCTTTAGGGGAAACGCAGTTTAGGTGTACTAAAATACGCAAAATGGAGTTGTGGATAAAATTAAGAGAAATGTTGGTTTTTCAATGCGTACAGCCTTTATTACAGAAAAACCAGTAAATATTTTATGGTGTATAAATTAGGTTGCAAAACCACCAAAACTGTATTATGCTTTCTAGGTAACCGAAAGGAGTATTATGCAAAAGAAAGAAGATAACAACCTGGTTTTATACCATAACGAACTTAATTATGTTGGGTTCGGGAACTTTAATCCGATTGAGCTGGATATCTTTTTCGCCCTTATAGGTAAGATGAAAGACTCGAAGGGGAGGGAGGCAACCCTCACCCTAAAAGAACTTAGGGAGATAACCGGGTATTCTCAAAGAGGGGATAAGAAGATGTATGAGGATATCACCAAGGCTTACAAGAAGTTTTGGGATTTGTCCTACTACAAGCATAACGAAGAGCTGAGCGAAATATCCGTTATCCGCATCTTCGAGGAGTTTAAGCTCAACTATAAAGATATGACACTAACCTTAAGCATCACTCCATCCAGCCTTTATCTCCTTGATGATCTGTGGATAGCCGGAGAATACACTGTATATGAGCTCCCGGAGTTTTGTAATTTAAGGACCGCGTATTCCAAGAATCTATACAGACTTCTTAGGCAATTCAGGACTACAGGGTTTCTCACGATTACTATGGAGGATTTTAGGAAAGCCCTTGCAATACCAGAAGGCTACAGAACAGCGGAAGTCGTAAGAAAAGTTATCAAGCCTTCTATAGAGGAAATCTCTAAGTACATTGAAGAGTTGGATTATGATTTCGTAAGAGGGAAGGGATCTGGAAGGCCTATAAACAGAATCAACTTTACCTTTAAGCCACAAAATAAGGACGAGATTGTCCGGATGACAAACAGCGAAAGGCGAGGGAAGAGGACAGGACATGTCTGCCCGTATTGCAAGAAGTTTCTTTACGAAAGAGAAATCAACGGCAACAACTGTTGGTGCCACCCCGACGGGTATCACCCCCAAGCCAAATGCAAAGTCATATTCAATTCTGTAGAAGAAATCATGTATGGCAAGACCGGGGAGTTCAAACACCGGAAAGAGGAGCCGCTTAAGTTGACGCAAGAGCAAGAAGACAACAAAGAGAAAATAGAGGAAATGGTGTCAAAGCTTTTTACCTCTTGACACTCCCCATGCCTAAAGGCAGGGGATTCTTGCTTCAGCCACCACTGCTTAAGGTTCCTTAAGTCTTACACGGTGTCCACAAGCGTAGGCTAATTGCCAGTTCCCGTGTGCCCCACGGTACTTGTCTTTCTTTTAGGATGCAAGCATCTCTAACCCTTTGTTTAGTATGTTTGTTGCAGCGTTGCCGTCCCTGTCGTGATGCGTCTTGCAATTCGGGCAATCCCACTGCCTAACAGCAAGATTCTTTACTATTGGATTCTGGTACCCGCAACATGAGCAGGTCTGGCTACTTGGATAGAAGGTCGGCACTTTTACAACAATACCTCCACGCTCAGTAGTTTTGTATTCTAATTGCCTAAAGAACTCCGACCAGCTGACATCCGAAATGGCTTTCGCCAAATGGTGATTGCGGAGCATTCCCTTGACATTTAAGTCCTCTACACATACTACTTGGTTTTCGTTAGCCAGTTTGAACGACTCTTTGTGAAGGAAATCCTTACGGATGTTGGCAACTTTTTCATGCTGAATAGCAAGTCGGATACGTTGCTTATTGCGGTTATTGCTACCTTTCTTCTTACGGGAAAGTTTTCTCTGCTCGCGAATGAGCTTCTTCTCATGCTTACGATATGCCTTGGGGTTTGCGACGCTGTTACCGTTGCTGTCAGTATAGAATTCTTTAATACCGACATCCAATCCGACGACACAACCGGTATTACTAAGGGCGATATTATCCAACTCTACGCAAAGGGAGATATAGAACTTCCCGCTTGCAGACATGGAAATCGTTGCATTGAGAATGCGACCGTCAAAATATTTAAGCCCTTTATATTTTACAAAACCAACTTTGGGAATCTTAACGGTATTTCCTACAATGCGAATCCCGTTACCCTGATTTCTTGTTCGATATGACTGTTTGCCATGCTTTGAGTGGAACCTCGGAAAACGGGCGTTACCCTTAAAAAAATTCTGATATGCCCTATCCAGATTACGAAGGCTTTCTTGGAGTGCCATGCTGTCGCATTCATTAAGCCAAAGGTGGTCTTTGTCTCGCTTCAAGACAGTGAGCATGTTTGCGGTTTTGTTATATGACAAAGAAATACCATCTTCTTTGTACAACCGAATCCGCTCTGCAAGAAAGTAGTTGTAAGCAAACCTGCATGAGCCAAACATCTTGAGAAGAATATTCTGTTGTTCTTTGGTCGGATATATCCGCGCTTTGTATCCCTTTTGCATAGCTATTCCCTTTGAGATGTTTTTTGGCTCTCGATATACTGTTTCACAATAGATAGCGGAGCACCGCCAACAGTCGAAACGAAATAGCTGTTTGTCCATAGAGAAGGAAGCTTCGTTGTCAGATGCTTAAACTCGTTTCTTAGCACATGGGACGTCCTGCCTTTAATTGTTTTAATGGCTTTGTGGATGCCAAACTGCGGGTCAACTTCAAGCAGGAGATGTATATGGTCAGGCATGACTTCCATTTCCAGGAGGTCAACTTGTATATCCTTGCAGGTCTGAATGACGAGTTCTTTTAGACGAGTTTCCACATCGCCAGTCAAAACCTTGCGCCTGTACTTAGGACACCAGACCACATGGTACTTGCAACTATATATGATATTGTTATTACTTTTATATTCCATGCCTGTATTATACTACTATTTGCAATCTAATACAAGTGTTTCCTTAGAAACCAAAACGCCGCTGTATCCCCATAGCTAAAGCAAGGGGTATTAGCGGCGACAATTCTTATAAACAAAAAAGGGCCAGCAAATGCTGACCCTTCGCTTTTATTAAAGCGTAACCGAGAAGAACTAATCGTCTATAGTCCATCTCTTTTTCCGGGGACGATCCTTTTCTGTCATATACTTCCCCGTTTTGAACGAGGGCACACGATATGGCTTTTTAGCCTTAAAGACCTTTTCCTTCGGAATAACAATCTTTTCTTTCTTCATATGTCCTCCTTTCGAAAGATTCAATTGTTTTCTAACCCATATGTTTCGATATACCTTATCAAGGGCTTTGCAATAGCGGACAGCCCACCGGCATACGCAGCGACGATACCGCAGGTAGCGTGGTACTTGTCATTCTCGAAATCCTCGTCAGAACAATGAACTCTCATAGAGAAATACTGTTCGGGCAAATTAAGCCCATTTTCTTCGTGAGTTACTTCGATACTGGCGCCTGTTTTTAGGTATATCCACGCTTGAGGCTCGGCGAAGTGAGTTTCGTCATCGAAAGGTATATCTATCGCCTCGTCTTCCTCAGTTTCTAACACTAAAGTAGTTACTGGGGGCAAAGTTCCTAAACTAGCGAGCTTCTCGCGGACAACATCGAACCCTTCGAGGTTAGAAGAAAGGTCTATTGCGGTTTCTAGTGGTGGCTTAGATACCCAGCCATCTTCTGTGAAAACTACAAAGTTGCCGTTGCAGACCT
>CAJOGB010000095.1:5340-9782 GCA_905233835.1 uncultured Lachnospiraceae bacterium | reverse complement strand
CCCGATCAAAACCGATAACAAAGGAATCAAAACCAGGTTTAATCCCATGACATACACGGGAATCACATAATAATAGGATGCCACGATGGGAAGTGTAAAAAGCTGAATTCCAAGTGAAAATATAACTGCAGAAACCACCTTCTCCTTAAAGGTCTTTCTGTAATTTTTTCCCCGACGAAAACGAAGGGTATGTCGGAATCGTTCTTCGCACAGTGCTTCGTACCGTTTCACCAAAGGATTTGCTACCGCAAAAATTCCAAATACCGCTCCGAAGGAAAATAAAAATCCGGAATTTAAAATCGATACCGGCTCTAGAATTAGAACAATCAAAAACGCCGCCATCCAGGAAGACGCCATATCATAGGCTTCTCCAAAAATATTTGCTGCCATTAGAATCAAAAACATAATAACTGCCCGAAGTGCGGAAATACTGTATCCCACCATAAATCCGTAAAGAATGACAGCCACGGATGAAACCATGCCGGAGATCAGATAATTGCACTTTATCTTTCGAAGAAAACGAAAAAGTCCCATGCCCACGATGGAAATATGAAGTCCGGAGACCGCCAGAATATGGGATAATCCCGCATCCCGAAAAAGAGTCTTTGCACTTTCATCAATGGACGTCTTATCTCCAAGACACATGGCTTTCATAAGTCCCGCTTCTTCTCCGGGAAAATAGGAATCAAAGGAATCTTTAATCTTCTTTTTGAACTGATAAAACCAATCAAATGCATTTGCATAGAAAGGAACATACCAATCTAAGATGACTCCGTCTTTTCCACGCAAAATAACCCCCGACGAAAAATAATAGGATTTTTCATCGAAAGAACCGTCATTTTCCGCCACGGAGAATTCTTTCACATAGGCTTTCATTTTCACTTTTGAATATAAGGGAATCTCATCGGAATCGTATATAAGAATCATACGACCAAAAACAGATTTTTCAGAATCAGAAAGTTTTTTAAAATATAGATATACGCTGTCGTTTTTAAACTCTTTTTTATACAGCGTACCGTAAAGTATAAACTCATCCCCATCGACAAATGCATCCGATGCTGCTTTTAAAGTCTCTGCCCTTTGATAAAAAAGAAAGGGAAACACAAACAAAAAAATAAGCAGCAAAAGAAGCATCGGGCGATAGGGCATTTTATAAAAAACGCCCATAGGTCGCCTTTCTTCTTATTCAGTTTCAACAAGTTCATAGTCCGGTGAATATGTACCGCTGACTTCGTCTTTTCCAACCAAAGAAACATCCTTTTCCGTGGATACGATTAGCTGAACTTTTGAAATGTTTTCCAGTTCGCAAAGTGTATTTACAATGGAATAAATCGCCACTTCTCTGGACTCCCACTCCGGCAGATTTAAAAATCCCGAGTCTAAAGTCACATAGCAGGTTCCTTCGTTAATCACCACAGAAAGTACCTTTGTACCCTCAGGAATCGGGCTTTTGATTCCCTCCTGTTTCGGATTGTCGGATAAGTAATTTAATACCACCTGCTCTAATGGCACGTTACTGCTGTAATGTACAATTCTTGAAATCTCACTTAAGTAGTTTCCGTCTTCCGTTGCATAGTAAAGTTTCACTTTCGCGGTTTCATCCTGAGACTGCGCGCGTCCGTAGTCAAACAAAAAACTGTCTCCCGTCATAGGACCAACCAAACGCTCTTCTTCATCTTTTAAGGGCTCATCTCCCACATAAAACTCTACTGCGGAAATACCCTCCACCTGCACCAAAGTTTTAACTACCGCAGCACGAAGTAAGGCTTGATTCATCTCGGATAAACTTTCGTATTCCTTATTAAAATAAAGTACCAAAGTATCCTCGGAAAACTGATAATTTTCAACCAAAAGCCCATCGGAAATCGGATTTCTGTAATCCACATCCACCGTACTTTTTGAAAGGAGCTCCAATAATTCCTCGGTCTGAGAAGTTTTATTCTTTTCCTTTAACTTATAAGGGACCGCCTGAAGTCCCAATCCGTCGTTATTAAAGAAATACACCACAAATCCGTCGCTTACCGGAGTAACCGTCTTTTTATCACATGCACCAAAGGATAATATCAATGTAAGCGCCAAACAAAACGCCAAGATTCTTTTTCTCATTAGTTTTGGCCCTCCTTGATATAGTTTAGCGGCAAACGTACGTCAAAGGTGGTACCTTCTCCCAGTGTGGAGGCCACTTTAATCTCACCGTGATGCAACTGAATGGCATTTTTCGTAATGGCAAGTCCGAGGCCCGTACCGCCGATTTCCCTACTGTGAGATTTGTCTGCACGATAAAATCTCTCAAAGATATGATCGATGGATTCCTCCGGAATTCCAAGTCCCGAATCTTCGATACGAATATAACAATACATATGATCCGCATTTAAGGATACATGTACAAATCCGCCGGGATTATTGTACTTAATACCGTTTTCAATTAAGTTGGAAATCGCCAACGTAATCTTTACCTCATCAACTTCTACGGTTACGGGACGGAAAGATTCCAAGACCATTTCAATCTGCTGTTTTTCTGCGATGGGTTTTAATCGCTTCATAATAAGTTCGATTAACTCATTCATATTAAGAGGCGTAATATCCAAAACCACATCGGTCTTATCCATTTTTACAAGAGACAAAAGATCGTTTACGATTTTTGTTTCTCGATCCACTTCGCCCACGATATCCGTCATAAATTCCTGATACATTTCCACAGGAACTCCGTCTCCCATTCCGATTAAGGATTCCGCCAAAACTTTCATGGAAGTAAGGGGTGTCTTTAACTCGTGGGATACGTTTGATACAAACTCCTGTCTGGATTCATCCAAAAGTTTCATCTGCGCGTGGAAGGAATTAAAAGACTCTGAAATCGCTTCTGTCTCCGTGGTGGTTTTTACCCGAAGTTCTGAATCACCGAATCCCTTTGACATATTGTCAATAGCCGTCTTTATATCGTTTAAAGGCTTAGCGGTCTTTACGGAAACAAACAAAGAAAAAGCCAAAATAATCAGCGTTAAAACCAAAAGGAAAAGCACGCAAAGAGACCAATAATAATTTAAATTATTCTCAATGTACTCCGCGGATTCCGTAATTAAAACCACTCCCGCAAAGTTATTGTTTGCATCATAAATTGGATAGGTCACAGTAAGGGTATGATTGGTGGTATCATAATCCGAAGCGATACTTCCGTTTGCACTCTCCAATACCTTTGACCAAACCATCACTCTTCCGGCATACATGTCATAGGTATCATAAACCACCGTAAGAGTCTTATCGATAATCATAACTCTTCCGGAAAATACGTTACCTACGGTAGAAAGTTCCTTTTCGATTGTATCGGTGTTTTCGCCCTGGAAATATCCGTTTAGGGCAATCTCATCGGCCACCAAGGAGGCCTGCGTAGACATGGAAGTCACGTCTCCGGAAATTGATTTGGAACGAACGGTGTTATAAAACAATCCCGTCAAAACAATCCCCGGAACGATTCCGATAAATAGATACGCAAAAAAAGTTTTCACTTTTAATGAATGAAATGCTTTTAAAAGATTACTCATGATAAAAATATCCTACTCCCCAACGAGTTTGAATATATCTTGGATCGCTCGGATTCGGTTCTATCTTTTCACGCAAACGACGAATATGAACATCCACGGTACGTGCATCTCCCGGATAATCCTCGCCCCAAATCTGCTCCAAAAGAAGCTCGCGGCTGTAAATCTTTCCCGGGTTTGATACAAAAAGATACATCATATCAAATTCCTTGGATGTTAAATTATAATCTTTGTTCTTAATCTTTAATTTACGGCTGTCCAAATCCAATTCCACATCTCCGCTTTTTAAAAGAGTGGATGCTTTTGACTCACCGGCAGCCGGAGCCGTACGACGCATAATGGCTTTGATTCTCGCCTTTACCTCTAAGATATTAAAAGGCTTTGTAATATAATCGTCTGCACCGTATTCCAACCCCAAAATCTTATCCATGTCATCGCCTTTTGCGGTAAGCATGATAATCGGTACATCGGAAAACTCACGAATTGCCTGACAAACTTCAAATCCGTCCATCTTCGGAAGCATAACGTCTAAAAGGATCATATCGAATTGATTCGCCTTTGCCTTTTCAAAAGCTTCTTCTCCGTCATAGGCACAATCCACTTCCATTCCGTCCTGTTCCAAACTGAAGCGAATTCCCTTTACGATTAACTTTTCATCATCCACTACAAGTACTTTTTTTGCCATGTCATCCTCTTTCAATTCACGTAAATTTGTTCTTTTATTTTTGAATAAACCCCTTCTTTGATGCCCGGAATATTCATTAAATCTTCCACTTTATAAAAACCGCCGTGTTCACTGCGATAGGCAAGAATCGCTTCCGCCTTGGCCTCTCCGATTCCCGGTAAGGTCATTAAATCCGAAGCAGACGCGGTATTTAAGTTAATCTTTCCGGCATAATCCGCCAC
>CAJOGB010000095.1:0-5265 GCA_905233835.1 uncultured Lachnospiraceae bacterium | reverse complement strand
CGCATCAATTTCTTCCGTTATTGTTTCATCCTTTGTTTCTTCCTTTATTTCTTCCTTTGATTCAAAATAAGAGGTTTTTTTACAACCGCAAAAAAGAAACAAAATGCAACAAAAAACGCTCAAGAAAATATATGTTTTTTTCATTTTGTACTCCTTTTATAGGAGTCCGATTGTTCACAAAGTTGATTTTATATGAAAAAAACATATATTACAAGAGCGTTTCAAAAATGTTACATTAATTTTTAATTATTTAAAAGTCGGATAAAACATCATCCAAAACCTTCATTGCTCCATCAATGTCATCCTTTGATGCCACAAGGGGTGGAAGCATTCTAAGCACATCGCTTCCGGCTGACAAAACAATAAGTCCGTTTTGTAAACATTTCTTAACAACTTCGGAAACCGGTACAGACAGAATCAGTCCCTGCATAAATCCCATTCCCCGATGTCCCAAAACAAAGTCATATTTCTTTGTTAATTCATCCAGTTTTTCTTCCAAATAAGAAGCGGTTTCTTCAACATGCTTCGGCAATTCCATCTCTTCCATCATGGAAATGGATTTTGCCACAGCGGAACACACCAACGGATTTCCGCCGTAGGTAGTACCGTGATCTCCCGGAGTTAAGGATGCATCTGCAATTTCTTCTCTTACCACAAAAGCTCCAACGGGAACACCGGCACCCAACGCTTTTGCACAGGTTAAAATATCCGGTTTCACATCATAGTGTTCATAGGCAAACATCATTCCGGTTCGGCCCATGCCGCACTGAATCTCATCCAAAATAAAGACGATGTCTTTTTCGCGACAAAGTTTATAAACACCTTCCATGAATTCTTTTGTGGCAGGATAAATACCGCCCTCTCCCTGAACGGATTCCATGATAACAGCACAGGTCTTTTCGTTTACAAGGTTTTCTACGCTTTTTAAGTCATTATACTTTGCAAACTTTACTCCGTCCATCAAAGGATAAAACGGTTCCCTGTAGTGGTCGGTTCCCGTTACGGAAAGAGCTCCCACGGTACGTCCGTGAAAGCTGTGTTCCATGGCGATTACTTCATGTCCCGCAAACCCGTCTCTTAAATAAGCATATTTTTTTGCAGTTTTAATAGCACCTTCAATGGCTTCCGCACCGGAATTCGTAAAGAACACACAGTCCAATTTACTTACTCTTGTAAGTGCCTTTGCCGCATCAATCAGAGGCTTATGGTAATACAAATTCGATGTATGAAGAAGTTTATCTACCTGGGATTTTAATGCGTCATTATATTCCTTATTTCCGTAGCCGAAAGCCATGACGCCGATTCCGGATCCGAAATCCAAATACTTCTTTCCGTCGGTATCATATAAATACATTCCTTCCCCATGATCAAATACCACAGGAAAACGGTTATAAACATGAAACAAATGCTCTTCGGCTTCTGTCATATATGCTTCTTTTGTCATTGCCTATACCTCCGAATAAAACCTCTGATCCTCATCCTTTAAAATCGCCGTACCGATACCTTTGTTGGTAAAGATTTCCAAAAGCAAGCAGTGGGCGATTCGTCCGTCCAAAATATGGACACGGGATACTCCCTTTTCAATGGCGTTAATACAGTTGTTTAACTTCGGAAGCATTCCTCCGCCGATATAACCATCGGAAATCAGTTTGTTTGCTTCTGAAACCGTAAGCTCGGAAATCAATGTGGAAGAATCCTTCGGATCCTTATACACAGAAATGCCAACTTTTCCGCACCCATGGCTTCCGCTATGGCACAAGCCGCATCATCCGCATTGATATTATAGGTCTCAAAGTTATCATCCATACCGATGGGACAAACAATGGGAAGAAAATCCTTTTCCAACAAATCATAAAGAATCTGGGGATTTACATCTGTGATTTCGCCCACAAACCCAATATCCTGTCCGTCGGAATACTTCTTTTCAACGTGAAGAAGTCCACCGTCTTTTCCGGAAATTCCGATGGCATTTACTCCCAAAGACTGAACCATTTGAACCAAGGATTTATTTACCCGATTTAATACCATTTCCGCCACTTCCATGGTAGGCGCATCGGTTTTACGAAGTCCGTTTACAAACTCCGGTTCCATGCCTGCTTTTTCCACCCAACGGGAAATTTCCTTGCCGCCGCCGTGAACGATAATGGGTTTAAATCCAACCAGTTTCAAAAGCGTCACATCCTGAATAACCTGCTTTTTTAGATTCTCATCCACCATGGCGGAACCGCCGTATTTTACGACGATAACTTTTCGATTAAATCTGGTAATATACGGCAGGGCTTCGATTAAGACTTCCGCCTTTGCCATCACTTCTTCCATATGATTGTTTGACATTTTTTCTCCCTTTTTAAGACCGCTTTTAAATCTGATCCAATGCCTGTGCAATATCGTTAATTAAGTCTTCCTTATCTTCCAATCCGCAGCTCATACGAACGAGTCCTGCAGGAATGCCGGCTTCTGAAAGCTGTTCATCTGTCATCTGACGGTGTGTGGATGTAGCCGGATTTAAACAACAGGTTCTGGCATCTGCCACATGGGTTTCGATTGCTGCGAGCTTTAATCCCTTCATGAATCTTTCAGCCGCACTTCTTCCGCCGTTAAGTTCAAAAGAAACAACTCCGCAACCGCCGTTTGGAAGATACTTTTGTCCAAGTTCATAATACTTATCGCTCTTTAATCCGGAGTAAGTTACTTTCTTTACCTTCGGATGTTTCTCTAAAAATTCTGCAACCGCCTGACCGTTTTCTACGTGACGAGGCATACGAACATGTAAGGACTCCAATCCGAGATTTAAGTAGAATGCATGCTGCGGTGACTGGATAGATCCTAAGTCACGCATGAGCTGTGCGGTGGCTTTTGTAATAAATGCACCTTCCTTACCAAATTTCTCTGCATAAGTAATTCCGTGATAAGATTCGTCCGGTGTACAAAGTCCCGGATACTTATCCGCATGAGCCATCCAGTCAAACTTTCCGGAATCGATAATGGCTCCGCCAACCGCTGCACCGTGTCCGTCCATATACTTTGTGGTGGAATGAGTCACGATATCCGCACCCCATTCAATGGGTCGACAATTTACAGGAGTCGGGAAGGTATTATCTACCACCAAAGGTACTCCGTGTGCATGGGCAACCCTTGCAAAAAGTTCAATATCCAAAACCGTAAGTGCCGGATTTGCAATGGTTTCACCGAACATGGCCTTTGTATTATCTTTAAATGCGGCATTTAATTCTTCTTCCGTGGCATCCGGTGAAACAAAGGTGACATCGATTCCCATCTTTTTCATGGTAACGGAAATCAGGTTAAAAGTTCCGCCGTAGATGGAAGAAGATGCGACGATATGATCTCCACATTCGCAAAGATTGAAAAGCGCAAAAAAGTTCGCCGACTGACCTGAGGAAGTAAGCATAGCTGCGGTACCACCCTCCAACTCTGCTAATTTTGCTGCCACATAATCATTGGTAGGATTCTGTAATCTGGTATAAAAATATCCGGTTGCTTCCAAATCAAAAAGCTTTCCCATGTCTTCCGACGTATCGTATTTAAACGTGGTTGACTGAACAATCGGAATCTGTCTCGGTTCTCCGTTTTTTGGTGTGTAACCGCCCTGTACGCATTTTGTGTTTACTTTGTAGTTTGACATTTCAAGTACTCCTTATTTCCTATATTTTAACTTCTGTAGTCCGCATTGATGGATACGTATTCATGGGTCAAATCGCATCCCCAAGCTGTTGCAGAAGCATCTTTCTGATGCATATCGCAAATCGCCGTTACTTTATCAAAGCTTAAAATCTTTGTGGCTTCTTCTTCGGAATATCCGGTGGATACTCCGCCTTTTGCAATCTGAAGTTTTCCCCCTTCGCTTTCAAAGTACAAATCCACTTTTTCAGGGTCAAAGTCTACCCCTGAATATCCCATGGCGCAAAGAATTCGACCCCAGTTGGCATCGTGTCCGTAAATGGCTGCCTTTGTAAGAGAAGATGTAACCACAGACTTTGCTAAGATCTTCGCTTCTTCTTTTGAAACCGCGTTCTCCACCTTTACTTCAAAAAGTGCGGTAGCCCCTTCTCCATCCCCCGCCATCTTCATGGCAAGCACTTTATTGGCCTCAAAGAGCGCTTCTACAAAAGCATCATAGTCTTTGTTCTTTTCTGTAATCTTAGGATTTTTTGCCAAGCCGGATGCCAATACCAAACAAGTATCATTCGTAGAGGTATCTCCATCCACGGAAATCATGTTATAGGTATCTTCCACCACATAGCTTAAGGCTTCCTGTAGAAGCTCCGGTGTAATATTTACATCCGTTGTCACAAAAGAAAGCATGGTGCACATATTCGGATGAATCATACCGCTTCCTTTGCACATACCCCCGATGGTAACCGTCTTTCCACTGAGAACCACTTCAACAGCCACTTCTTTATTCTTTGTATCCGTAGTCATTATGGCTTTCGATGCCATCTCACCGGCACTTCGTTCTTTTGAAAGGGTTTTTGACATCATTTCAATTCCGTTTTCAATACAGTCCATGGGAAGCTGCATTCCGATGACTCCCGTGGAAGCCACCAACACTTGAGCCGGATTTACAGAAAGTACCTCGGCACATTTATCCGCCGTTTTTTTACAATAAAAAAATCCTTCCTCTCCGGTACATGCATTGGCAATGCCCGCATTAATCACTACCGCTTGCGCTTTCTTTTCTTCAACGCATACTTTCTTATCCCATAAAACGGGAGCCGCCTTTACCACATTTTTTGTAAAAGTACCGGCTACAGAACATGGCACATCGCAAAAAATCATGGCCATGTCGTCACGATTCATATACTTAATTTTTGCATTACAGTTCGCCGCCGAAAATCCTTTGGCAGAAGTAACACCACCGTCAATGAAGTTCATCTTTTTCTCCTAACTGATAAAGTTCGTAATATTTTCTTCGTTTAAAGTAAAGTCGTATGTATTTAAGTCTTCTCGCATGCTCCAGCCCTCTTCATGCCAGAATGCATTTCCGATTTGATTCTTCTTAAATGCCACCAAACTAACTTTATTAATCTTTTCCTTTTGTAATGCCCGCATGCAAAAAATCGCCATTTCTTTTCCGATACCGTGACGACGATAGGCTTCTTCCACACAAACGTGATAAAGGCATCCTCGTCTTCCGTCATGACCGCAAAGAATTGAACCCACGATTCTTCCGTCTGCTTCTGCGACAGCTGAGATTCCGGGATTACGTTGTAAGAATCGAAGCACACCTTCTTTTGAATCATCGAT
>CAJOGB010000094.1 GCA_905233835.1 uncultured Lachnospiraceae bacterium | reverse complement strand
CAAACTGGACGGCAGCGAAATATCGATTGAAGAAAAAAGAAGGAGTGAAAGGATGTTCCGCAGAAGGACATGTGTATCATGTGCTATCCAGTCGCATGAGTACACAGGCTATGGGTTGGAGCCGTCATGGTGGCTCGCAGATGGCACGTCTGCGAGAGTATTACTATAATGGCGGAGATATGCTAGCGTTGGCGAAATATCAAAAGCAGCCTATGCAGCTTGCTGCAGGTGCCGAAGATGTTGTTTTAGGGGCGCGTAGTGTTCTAGAAAAGAAAAGTCATACAAAGATTGAGGCAGAATATGGGAAATACTCAGAGTGCATGACACATACCTTATCTTTGCAAAGCAAAAAGAGAATGATGTTTTACTTGAATGGAAAACTATAAATATAGCCAATGGCATCACAAAAAAGGATGCCCTATTAATCTTTCATTTGCTTGATAATAGCGTATCTGCCCATGAGAATGAGCGTCAAGGATGCAAAGCACCCTGTGGGCTACTGTTCTTGACACTCATTCTCGGGCAGATAAAATGTAGCCAAGCAAACGAAGGATTATTTGTTGTACCCAAATGTAAAACCCATTCGATGAGATTGTAGAAAATCTTTATTTTGATTCCTAAAAGTAGTAGAATGAATGCACTGATATCTTAAGAAAATCTAAAGGATAGTTCTATTTTAATTTTTCCGAGTACAATTATACGCTGCCGAATTCGAAGTTTTTCTTGTATCGACTACATTGAGATGTTATCATTGTCTCAAGCAGACAATTTCATATTTTTAGTTAATATCTTTTATAGTTTATAATCATTTAGTCATTTCAGAAATTCCTGCTTATTACCCATTTTTTTAATAAGCAGGAGTTATTAAATATAGGCATTTTAGCTCCTGTGCTGTGGAAAGGAGAAAGATGCCTATGGGAAATAAAGAACAAAGAAAGCAGTGGCACATGGGGTTTTATGGTGCCATGGAGCTGGAGTTTCGAGAGAATCGGAACTCGCTCGAGTTTTATCGGGAGTATCAGCTGAGCAAGAAACCATTGGAAATGGATATGCTGATAGTTCGAAAAAACAGGGATGTGTTACTGAAAAATAAGATTGGGGAAATCTTTCGGAAACACAATATAATCGAATATAAAAGTCCAAATGATGTATTAGGAATTGATCAGTTTTACAAAGGCATAGCTTATGTTTGCTTGTATAAAAGCTTGGGACAAAAAGCGGATGAAATATCTGCAAGTGAATTGACGCTTACGTTTATACGTGAAAGATATCCAAGTAAACTGATTGGTCAGTTGAGGTCTATGAATTGTGAAATAATTGAATGTAGTCCCGGGATATACTCTGTTGCAAATAATCTTTTGTTTCCGGTTCAGATTGTTGTTACAAGCCAACTTGAAACTGAGGATCATCTTAGTTTGAAAGTGCTTTCTGACAGGATAGATAGGGAGTGCGCAAAATTATTTTTAAGAAAAATGAGACGACTTCAGGAACCAGGGGATAGAGATAATGTAGATGCAGTTTTGCAGATTAGTGTTTCGGCGAATAAGAGGCTGTATGACGAAATAAAGGAGGACAATAGAATGTGTGATGCGCTTCGTGAATTAATGAAGGATGAAATAGAAGAAGAAAAGAGCAAGGCCATAGCAGAAGGAAGAGCAAAAGGAATAGCAGAAGGAAGAGCGGAAGGAAGAGCAGAAGGAAGAGCAGAAGGGAGAGCGGAAGGAAAGCTAGATTCTATAAAAGCGCTTATGAAGAACTTAAAGATTTCCGCAGAACAGGCTATGGAGTATATTGGTATTCCCAAAAATGAATACAAAAAATACATGCAGATGCTTTAAATTAAAAAACTCCTGCTAAAGGGCAGGAGTTTTATGCGTTTTGGATAATGGAGAAAAATGGGAGAAGTAAATGGGACAGATGTACGTTGCAAACTGTTTAAATGAATATTATGCACCCTTTAGCTATACCATGCTAAAGTCGCTCTTTGAGACCAATCGTGCACATGAGATTACGGTGTGTTTACTGCATGACGGGTTAAGCGAAGAGTCGAAGAAAAACTTTTTTGATTTGGCAAAGGAATATGGACAAAGCGTGGATTTAATCTTTGTCCGTAATTTTTCCATGGACGAAAAGGTCTACACCTACGGCGGTTGGAATGAACTTACCATGTATCGACTTTTACTGTGGGACATTTTGCCTAAGGATGTGGACCGGGTGCTTCACTTGGACGGCGATATGATCGTAAACGGGGATTTGGGCTCCCTTTATGATATGGATTTTGACGGCAGTGATTTGATTGCCTGCCGTGATGTGTTGGCTGCCACCTATCGAAAAGACTACTGCATCAAAACCCACGGAAAAGATTTTGCACATCTTTTTGAAGAGGGAAAATACTTTAACGCCGGTATGATGGTGATGAACGTGGCAAAAAATCGTGGGAAAGATTTGCTTAAAACCTACGAGAAGCTGGCAAAGAAGCAGGACTATGTTCTTCCCTATCCGGATCAGGATTTATTAAACCTTTATCATGAAGATAAGGTACTTTACGTGGATACTCTTTCTTATAACTTCCCGGGCTATGACGGCTGTGATTTGGGCGGGGGATTTGATGAAGCACGCCTTCGAAAGGAAGTAAAGATTCTTCATTTTTTGGATAAAAAACCCTGGAGTCAGGGGGATCATAAATTCTACGATGGAGAAAAACTTTGGTGGGACGTATTTGAAACCACGCCGTATCGGGATGTGCTAAAGAAGGATATCGTCATCGCCGTAATGGTATTGGATGAGAATGCGAATGTTAAGACGACTCTTAAATCAGGAAGCGAGAATTTAAAAGACTACTTCCGTGAATTTCGTTTTGTAATCGCGGATGCGGTGGGAAAACGTAACAATTTTGTAAAGGGGTCAGACCCCTTTAAGGGCACCTTTTATATGGATTGCTCGAAGCGGGATTTCCCGACGGTGGCGGCACTGAAAAACTATGTGGCCAGAAGTTTGCCCTTTGATCAGATTTTATTTGTAACTGCGGGTGAGACCATCGGGGAGCCTGAGTTTTTCGATGAAACCAGGCCGGAAGTGATCAATGAGGTGCTAATCAAAGAAGGAACTCCGGTGTTTGACCGTGCCATGTTTGGAAAAGAAGTCTTTGATGAACTGGGCGGATTTACGGAGGAACTTTTATCCGACGAAGACTACGAACTTGCTCTTCGTGCTTTCTTTTATTCCAAGGCAAAAAACGATCTTTTCTGGATCGATAAAAAAATGGAAAAGGGTATTTATGAAAGTACCTATGATGCCTATGCTTTTGTGATCGCCATGTGCCAGAACGAGCTTCGGGAAAACGGCATTTTTGACGAAGTGATTTCCAGACGTTTGGAAGAGGCAAAGGCTTATGGTGTGGACAGCCTCTTTGCCATTCAAATGGAGTCTTATTTAAAGACCAACAGGTTTAAAAAACCGATTCTCATTTTAAACGGTGTATCCGAATGCCAGGGAGCACTGGATTCTTTTGCTGCAGAATTCGGGGAAGCCCTCCGTAAAGAAGGTGCGGGAGTCATCTTTGCAAAAGGAGACGGTGCGACAGAGGATTTAAACGATCTTTTGCTAAAACCACTTTCTGCGGTGGTGGGATTCCAAAGCATGCTTTTTGGAAAAGAGCTATCTGACGGAAGTTTCTTTGGAAATGCTATCCGTGCGCCGAAGTTCCAGTTTTTATTCGATCATCCCATTTATATGACAACGGAACTGTCGAAGGATGTGAAAAACGTTTATGTGCTTTCACAGGATGAAACCTACGCAGAGTACGTAAATGAAAAGTTAAAGACCGTGGCCCATGCCTATCAATTCCCACCGGCGGGAATTGAACTGGTATACGACGCACCAAAGAATAAAACCATGGATGTATCCTTTATCGGGACCTACTATGATTACAGAAATCAGTTAGATCAGATGGATACACTGCCACGAAACTATCATGAGATTTCAAATCGTTTTTATGAGAGACAAAAGGCTCATCCAAACGAACGGGCGGAAGAAGCGCTTACAAATGTTTTGAATGATATGGGATATGAAACTACGGATGAGGAATTCGTGGAGTGCCTTTTTGCCATGGGACATGCGGTGCGAGCTTTAATGTATTACTTCCGTGAAAAGGTGGTAGAGACCTTATTAAACGGCGGAATCAAAGTAGATGTGTATTCTGATAGTTGGAAGGCGGCACCTTTTGCAAACCATGAGAATTTAACCATTCATCCGGAAGTATCCTTCGAGGAAAGCTTGTCTGTTATGGCAGAAAGCAAAATGAGCTTAAATGTCATGTCATGGCATAAGGGTGGTATGACGGAACGATTAAATAACGCCATGTTAAATAAGAGCCTTTGCGTTACGGATGAAACAGGAGATGTTGCAGTTTAACTTGGAGGATTTCTCTGATTTGCCGGATCGCGTAAAGGAACTTTTAGACGATGACGCTGCTCGGGAGGCTATGATACGTCGTGCCTACGAAAAGGCCGTCGCGACGCAAACCTGGGAGTGCCGTGCCAAAGAATTTTTGCAGCTTTTAGAAGACATTTAAAAATGTAACATTTTTGTAATGGGGTCAGACCCCTTTTAAGGATTTATGAAAAAGATTTTGATGTATCGCTGGAAAGCGTACAACTACTTGGATATCGTTGAAAATTTTAAAAAGATGGGCTACGAGGTGGAAGAGTACTCCCAGAGACTTTTTTCTTACGACCATGATGAGGAGTTTGAAAAGAATTTTTCCGAACTTCTCGATAAAGAGGCCTATGAGTTTGTCTTTACGGTAAATTACTTTGCCATGATTTCAAACATGTGTCAGGAACGGGGGATTCCATATATCATTTGGACCTGCGATAATCCTCTCATTTCCATGTATCATAAATCCATATTTAACGATGTAAATATCGTCTTTACCTTTGACCGCACAAACTATTATGAGTTTAAAGAGATGGGGCTAAAGCATATTTACTATTTGCCGTTGGCGGTGGATGCGGATCGCATCGCTTACGTTTTAAAAAATGCCAAGGACTTGTACATGTATGAAAATGAAGTGGCATTCGTGGGCGGGCTTTACGAGAGAAATTCCTACGACCGATTGGAGAAAAAACTCCCCGATTATTTGCGGGGATACTTTGATGCGGTGATGCTGATCCAAAGTGATTTGTACGGTTCCTCCATCGTAGAAGAAGCACTGACACCGGATATCATGCAAGAGGTGGAGTCCCTTTTTGAGTTGGAAAAGCATAAAGATTCTTTTTCCAATTTGGAACTAATCTTTTCCACCACCACTTTGGGATTTAAAATCGCACAAATCGAGCGAAAGAACGCTTTGATAGAACTGGCAAAAAAGGTGGATGTAAGCATCTACTCCAACAGCGATACCGAGGACCTTTTGGGTGTAACCTACAAAGGCGGTGTGGAGTATTGGACGGAGATGCCGAAGGTTTTCTATGGTTCGAAGATAAATTTGAACTTTACCATTCCGAATATCAAAAGCGGAATTCCTCTTCGGGTTTGGGATGTGCTTGGCAGCGGCGGATTTTTGCTTACCAATTTCCAGGCGGAGCTTCCCATGTACTTTAAAGACGGGGAGGATCTTATCACCTTTTATTCCAGAGAGGACTGCATCGAAAAGACCTTGTTTTACTTAAAACATGATGAGGAGCGAAAGCGAATTGCAACCCACGGATTGGAAACGGTAAAAAAGAATCATAATTATGATATCCGCATGAAAGAAATGATGGATATTGTACGGGATATTATTTAAAATAGGGATAAAAGGGAAAAGACTATTTAAAGGGGATTGTTCTATGAATACAAAGATTTTTGTAATGGGGCATAAAGCTTTTACCCCACCGGAGGATCCGATTTATCAACCCATGCAGGTGGGCCGCGCGGAAAACGAAAGTTTAGGCGACGGCTACTTAGGGGACGATACCGGGGAAAATATCTCCAACTTAAACCATCTGTTCGGGGAACTCACCGGTATGTACTGGGTATGGCAAAACTACGACGGACCGGAAAAGTACATCGGTATTAACCACTATCGCAGATACTTTACGGATCCGGACGGAGATTTTTTGGATGATGAGAAAATCTCGACGCTTATGGAAACCCATAACTTAATCGCTTCCGAGCGAATCGCATCCGAGAAGAATTATAAGAAGACCTATCAGGAAGCCCATAACATCAATGACTTGATGACAGTAAAGGACTCCATCGAAAAACTTTGTCCGGAGTACTTGGTGGACTTTGAAAACTTACTGTCCATGAAAGCGGTGTATTCCGGAAACCTTATGATTATGAATCGTGAGGATTACAACGAATACTGTAAGTGGATGTTTGAGATTCTATTTGATGCATCAGAAAGTATCGATGTCAGCGGATACGATTTGTATCATGCCAGAGTATTTGGCTTTTTATCCGAGGGACTTTTACAGGTATGGGCGATGCATCATAACTGGGATGTGTACGAAGCCCACATCGGATATACCGATGAAAAGGCAGAGACCAAGGAGTTAAAATTGGCGGTGGCACAGCTTTTAAAGAAGCATAAATATTTGGAAGCTGAGAAGATGTTTAACGACGTCATGACTGCTCGCCCTGATTTGCAGCTTCCTATGTCGGATATCCGAAAGGAACTTCCGCTGATTCAGCAGATTTTATATATCGGAAACAAAGAGCGAGAACTGGAAATGGTTGGGCTTTTTGTGGAAAGTGTAAACCTGGCGGAACTTATGAATATCTATAAGCGCCACTATGAAAACCTCCAGGTGTTATCCAAAGATTCCACCTTAGAGGAGATTACAATCGCCAGAGATAATCTTTTGGCACACCACTTTACTTCCGTGGCATTAGAGGTAATGCTTGAGTACGATATGTATAAAAAGTACAAGTGTGAGCCTCTAAATGCCGAGAAATTAAAGTATTTGGAAATTGTATAAATAGTTTAAACAATATATACACGACACCTTTTTCAACATGTAGAGAAAAGGTGTCGTTTTTTGTGCATTTTTACCTCTATTTTGTAGATGACATCTTGACTTTCCCATGATATGATAATTATGAATAAATGGATTTTTATACCCCGAAGTGGATACTTTTTTAAAAAAGTGCGCAAGGTGGCGCCTTTGGTATCGCTTATTTCAAGGAAGAAAGGAGGGGAAGTCTTATGGCACTGATCAATAATCATAATGTCTACGATTATTATCTTTCCACCTATGCCAAAGAAGCCGGCACCAGCCGTTTCGACACACATAAGAAGAGTGAGCTTCGCGGTGTTTATAACCGCATGGTTAAGACCAATAAAGATGCCCCTCTGTATAAGATGAACATCGATGACGATGCATTGAACTTCGTGATTGATTTGAAGGAGACTGCGCGCCAGATGCAGAATGTGGTTTCCTCTCTTACCACCGAAGGAAGTGACATCGAGTCTGTCTTCTATAAGAAAATCGCGGTTTCGTCCAACGAAGACGCGGTGGATGTGGAGTATGTAGGTGATGAAAAGAATCCGGACACCCCGGTATTTGAAGTAGGCGTTAAGGCAGTAGCCACACCTCAGGTAAATCAGGGTAAATTCTTACAGGCCAGCGGACATGATTTCGAGGCCGGAAGTTATACCTTCGATTTGGATACCACATCGAATTCCTACGAATTCCAATTTAATGTAAACTACGACGATACGAACTATGCCGTTCAGAATAAGATTGCACGTTTGATCAATACTTCAAATGTAGGATTAAAGGCTGAGATTGTATCTAACGAGCATGCACAGACGGCGCTTCGTATTACATCAAAGCAAACCGGTTTGGCGGAAAACGAAGAATATTTGTTTAATATTAAATCCGGAACGGCTTGGAAGGAAATTAATACCTTAGGTATTGATAAGATTTCCTCTCCGGCGGAATCCTCCGTATTTACCTTAAACGGAAGCGAGCACTCGTCCTTGGCCAATACCTTTACCATTAACCAGGAATTTGAGATTACCATTAAGGGCGTAACTCCCGAGGATCAGCCGGCACAGATCGGATTTAAAGCCAACACCGAAGCCATCGCCGATAGCGTAGATAATCTTCTTACTTCCTTTAACGGATTCGTGGAAGTGGGACAGAAGTACTCGTCGGGACGCGGAAATAATCAGTTATTAAATGAGATTAATTCCATCAGTCGAACCTTTGCGGCAGAACTTGCTAAAGTTGGCATCGCCATTAACGATGACATGAGCCTTTCCTTAAATAAGGATGCCATGGCAGGCGTGGTCACCGGTGAGGATGCAAAGAAAGCCTTTGAGACCTTAAATAAATTTAAAGACGCGTTGTCCAGAGAAGCGGATAAGACAGCGGTAAACCCGATGAACTACGTGGATAAGGTGGCGGTAGAGTATAAGAACCCCGGCAGAAACTTCGCCGCACCTTATGCGTCCAGCACCTACTCGGGACTTTTGATTGATCAAAGTTTATAAGAGAAGTGATTCAAATCAAATAT
>CAJOGB010000093.1:1880-6955 GCA_905233835.1 uncultured Lachnospiraceae bacterium | reverse complement strand
TGTTTATGTCCGAATGCATCTACGTAATCCGTATTGCTTCCCAAATCACTGATGTAGGTACCGTCTTTTGTATGAATACCTTCGGATACGGCGATTACTACGGAACGCTTGGTCTTTAATAAGCCCTTACATTTCTTAACGAATTCATCCACATCAAAAGGTAACTCCGGAAGATAAATAGCATCCGGTCCGTCACAGTCCTCTCCTTTGGAAAGTGCGGCCGCACCTGTTAACCATCCGGCATTTCTTCCCATGATTTCTACAATAAGTACCTGACCCTTTTCGGTTTCAAGTGACCAACCGTCACGAATGATTTCCTTAACTGATGTTCCGATGTACTTGGCAGCTGAACCGTATCCCGGTGTATGGTCGGTTAATGCCAAGTCATTATCGATGGTCTTCGGGCATCCGACAAAACGGATGTCGGATCCTGAAATAATCGCATAATCGGAAAGTTTCTTGATGGTGTCCATGGAATCATTTCCACCGATATAGATAAAGCAGTCGATTTCCAGCTCTTCCAAAATCTGGAAAATCTTTTCGTAAACATCTTTATCATCTGCAATACTTCCAAGATATGCGGAAGGTGTACGTTTTAAAAGTTCTGCATCAAGTCCGGTACGAATGTGCTCAGACAAATCGATGTAGCGTCCCTCCAATAATCCCTGTACACCGTGGAGCATGCCATATACCTTTTTATAGCCTCTGTCCTTTGCGGTACGGAAAACTCCTGCAAGCGATGAGTTAATCGCTGCTGTCGGACCTCCTGACTGTCCGACAATGACATTTCTCTTTTCCTTTTTGCTCATTGTAAAATAACCCCCTTTAATGAACATTTAATACATATAAAAATATTATAGTATTTTCCCCAATTCATGGCTACTTATTTTTACTTTAAGAAGCCGTTTATAATCTGCTCTTCCGCCTCTGCCTCGCTAAGGCCTAAGGTCATAAGCTTAATAATCTGATCTCCTGCGATTTTTCCGATGGCAGCCTCATGAACCAGTGCCGCATCCAAATCGTTTGCTTCCAAAGCCGGAACCGCCAAAATCTTTGCCTGATCCATAATGATGGCATCGCATTCCGTATGTCCCGCACACGGCTTATTACCTACAATCTTTGCTTCGAATTTCTGGTAAGACGAATCTCTTGCAACAGATCTTGAAACCACATCAGCGGTGGATCCTTCCCCATTTAAATGAACCACATAATCGCTGTATGCTTTCTGATCCCCGTGGGTCATCAAGCGCTCACGAACCACTAACTTGGCGTCCTTTGCAAGTTCCGCCTTTGTGGTACGGTTGGTGTCATCCACACCTTTGATCTGTACCATTTCCATTTCCACAGAGCTGCCCTCTTCCTGGTATACTTCCGTACCCGGATTTAAGATACGCTTTCCGCTTCCCTCGCCGGATCCGTAGTGTTTTTCCACGTAACGAATGTGAGCATTTTTTCCCACAAAGAAACGATGAATTCCGTCATGTTCCGCATCCTGGTTTCCGCAGTTATCGATACCGCATCCCGCAACGATGGTCACGTCTGCGTCCTCACCGATATAGAAATCGTTATACACAACTTCTTTGATTCCTGTTTCTGTAAGCACAACCGGAATATGTACGCTTTCGTTTTTCGTACCCGGCTTAATCTTTACCGTTAATCCCTGGCCGTCTTCACGTGGGATAATTTCAATATTCTCTGTAGAAGCGCGACCTGCGGATTTTGAATTGGAACGAATATTATAGGCTCCTTCCGGAACATCATGAAGGTCCGCAACTTCGCGAAGTAATCTCTTTTGAATTTCATCTAACTGGATCATCTTATTCTCCCTCCCTTTGTACGCCTGCTTTTCTGCAGTCAGGAACAGCATCTGCCGTACCCATCAATGCAGGAAGAATCTCTGTCTTGGATCCACTCTTAATCAGCTCTCCGTTTTTAATTACCATAATCTCATCGGCAATATTTAAAATACGTTCCTGGTGAGAAATAATAAGGATGGAACCACCATGGATGTTCTTGCGCATTCCTTCAAATACTTCAATTAAGTTTTGAAAACTCCAAAGATCGATTCCCGCCTCCGGCTCGTCAAATACAGAAAGTTGCGAAGCCTTTGCAAGAACCGTAGCGATTTCGATTCGCTTTAACTCACCGCCGGAAAGGGATGCGTTTACTTCACGATCGATATAATCTCTGGCACAAAGACCTACCTTAGAAAGATATTCGCAAGCATCCGTCATGGAAATGTTTTTTCCGGATGCCAATTTAATCAAATCAAATACCTGAATTCCCTTAAACTTCACCGGCTGTTGAAATGCAAAACCGATGCCCTTTTTCGCACGTTCCGTAATGGATGCATTTGTAATGTCTTCTCCGTTAAAGAGAATCTGACCGCCGGTTGGCTTTTCAATTCCGGCAATCAAACGTGCCAAAGTTGATTTACCGCCACCGTTTGGTCCTGTAATTACAACAAGTTTATCATCCGGAATAGTAAGGGATACGCCTCGGATAATTTCTTTATCCTGGCCATCGTCATCCACGCCGAATGTAATATTTTTAAGCTCCAGCATTTGTCTAAAACCTCCTGGATATGATTTTATAAGCATCATATCCATTCTACATAAAAATCCCTTTGTTGCAACCACATTTCACACTACAATGTAACAATTTTGTAATAGGGTCAGACCCCTCTCATGCATTTTTCAAATAACTCTAAGATGTCGCCGTCGATTTGTCCGTCGTCAACCATGGAATGTAAAATTCCAAAAGCCTTTTCCTGAGGCATAGGCGGTTTGTAAGGACGATCCTCAGCCGTTAGGGCATCGTATACATCTAAAATGGTAAGAAGACGTTGCTCCCCCGTAAGCAAGATAATCTTTCCCGCTGACCGGCATGGAGCCCCTTGCCCCCAAAACAGTAAGTTTCATATCCTTCTCCTAAAGCAGTTTTAAAAGTGCGTCACGCACCTCATCCATATGAGCATCAATGATGCCAAAATCCATTTCTTTATAACTCCAAGCAGAACGTCCGATTTTAAACTTCTCATAGGACGCAGAAATGATTTCATACCAAGAAAGTGTATCCTTTGCGTCAGCTAAATTGATGACACCGTACTCTCCGCAGTAAAGGGGTACGTTTCTCTCTTCCGCTACAGCCACTGCTTTCGCAAAGTATTTATCAAAAAACTCCGTTCCCAAAGAAGCGCTTTGATCAAAGCCGTCAAATCCAACGGTTACCTGAGATAAATACTTCTTGGAAAGTTCGCCCATTTCCTTATAGGAAGTCTGAAGTGGCATACGAAATGCCGGATCCATTCCCGGTGCCCAGTACGCGCCCTGGTGCGTAAAAATCAAAGGCTCATAGCAATGGAATGTATAAACGATTTTATCATCGTAAGGCTTTGCCAAGTCCAAAAGTGCCTCAATACTGTTATTATAATAGCCACCGATGATGATGTATTTATCCGGCGCAAAAATGCGAATACGTTTAATGCATTCTGTGCTGATACGATTCCAAGTATCGCAGTATTCCTTATCCGTCACTTCATTTAAAAGTTCAAAAGCCATGCGGTCATATCCTTTTGCATAGCGCTTTGCAAACTTCTCCCAAAGACAATAAAAACGTTCCTGATAATCTTCGTTTTCAAAAAATCCAACTTCGTTTTCGCCAAAATCAAAACTGAAGCCAAAGGTTTTATGCAAATCCAAAATCATATTTAAACCATACTTTTCGCACCAAGCGTAAGCACGATCGATGATTTCAAATCCGTACTCGATATACTCGCCGTCCTTTGTCTCAACCAAATCATAATCCACCGGAATTCTCACATGATCCAATCCCCAGGATGCGATTTTTTTCACATCATCTTCTTTGATGAAATTCTCATAGCGCTCTTTGGTATGATCACACTGAGAGAGCCATCCTCCCAAGTTAATGCCATGCTCATATCCTTCGAATTTCCTCATACAAAAATCTCCTTATCGATTACGAAGCGTATTACGAAGCCACTTTCCGGACTCGTTTAAATCTTTTTCATCCCAACCGGATAGCTTCTTACAATCCGGAAGTAACACTGCAGATGATTCATCTTTGTTGGATAAATTCCATCCGATAAACGAAATATGATTTTCATCCAAAAGCTGCATCCACTTATCTGCCTGCTCATAGTCAAGTGCGCCGTTTCCCGATGCGTCACAAATGGAAAACTCGGACACAAAAACAGGTGTACCCTCAGATAATGCCTGAGCGACTTTTGCTCTTTTATCATCCTTATGGGATGCCGCATAAAAGTGGCACACATACATCACATTTTTTGAATCCTTCACAGGATTTTTTGCACACTCTTCCACGTCCTGTGACCAAGTGGTGGTGCCTACTAAAATCACGTTATCCTTATCGTTTTTACGAATAACGGGAATCACTTCATCTGCATATGCCTTTACATCTGCCCAGGTAACATCGTCCCCGTTTGGTTCGTTGCAGATTTCATACAATACGTGATCGCATGAGGCATAGGCTTTTGAAACACGTTCAAAATATTTCTTTGCTTCTTCTTTATGATCAAGCGGCTGTCCGTCCGATAGAATATGCCAATCGATGATGCAATACATTCCCAACTCTTTGGTATACTTCACACCGTTATCGATTAATGCAAAGAGTTCTTCCTGATCGGATCCGTCTAAGAAGCCGCCTTCCTGAGTATACATGGCAAGGCGAATGACATTTGCCTTCCAATCATCACGAAGTGTTTGAAATGCATCCTTTGTGATATACTCCGGATACATCTGAAGCCCGTGAGAACTGACTCCTTTTAAGCGCACAATTTCCCCGGATGCGTTTTTTAAATGTGTTCCCTCCACATGAAGTTTCATTCTTTCCGTATCTCCTTTACGAAAACGTTTTTCACGTAGTTCTATTTTGCCATATTTTTTTTAAATATGCACCTATTTTCGCATATAACGGCGATTTACAAGAGTTTCTCCGCCACCTTTGCCAAATCGGAACGCATGCACTCTTCTTCTGTCATGGTAACCACAGCGGTAAGTTTTTGTCCTTTTAACTTTTCTGCGGCGTATACTAAA
>CAJOGB010000093.1:0-1861 GCA_905233835.1 uncultured Lachnospiraceae bacterium | reverse complement strand
ATATCAGAAGAAGTGTGCATGATATAGGGAAAGGTTATTATGGTCTTTACCTGCTTTGCCGTAAGGTTTTGTGCCTCGTCGATAATGATATAGGACTCCGGAATGGAACGTCCTCTGATATAGGCCAAAGAAATAATCTTTACCGGGCCACCCTCTCGCACCAAATCTTCAAACATCATCTCAATCTGCTCCGGTGATTCATCTCCGGACATCTTAAGAAGGGTTTCCAAGTTATCGTAAAAGGGAGCCAAAAGAGGTCCCATCTTTTCTTCGAGATCACCCTTTAAGTAACCGAGATTTTCATTCTCAGGAAGTGTATTGGATCTGGTAATATACACATTTTGATATTCCGCATTTCTGCTTTTAAACTCACCACCGTAGGTTTTGGAAAGACCAACTGCTTCCGCCACTAAGGTCTTACCTGTTCCTGCAGGACCGTAAACAATTACTAGCGGAATCTTATCCGCCGGCTCATTTAAGGCTGCAATCATAAATCGCTGTCCTGCATTTCGTGCGGTAAGTCCCATATACTCAGCGTTTATTACGTCACCGTCAAGAAGAACAATCTCATCATTTTTCACCCAAGCAAGGGCTGACTGATTGTTTTCAAGTGCCATAATCTGTAAGAATTCATTTTCCAAGAATCCACTCGGATCCAATCCGTCTAATTCAAATTCAGTTAATTCGGAAATTAATATAGAACCGTTTTTGTAAAGCTGATTCATGTGCTCTACAGAAAGGCTTAAGAGTCTTCGACCCGCATACAAATCATCCGTAGCAATGGAATCGTTTTTGTATTCCTGGGTCTCGATGCCTAAGGCATCTGCTCGAATCTGCATAAGGCCGTCGTTTGTAACCAGGACCACTCGCATATCCGGATTTTTTTCAATTAAGGAAAGTGTGGATGATAAGATTCGATTGTCTTTTTCAGTCTTTGACTCAATAAGCATCCATTCGGGAAGTTCATGTTCCACTCCGTTTTCTTCGATACGAAAGGTTCCCCCAAAATCTAAGGCCACACCCTGATATAGATTTCCTCTTTCACGTAGGCTTTTAATAATTCTGGATGCTTCACGAACATTGAATCCGGTCTCCCCTTCATCATTCTTGTGCTTCTCCAACTCCATGATGGTGGTTCCGGTAATCACCACATCATTGTCATCAAATCCGTTGATAGCGGTACCGGCAGTATCCATAAGGATGTTGGTATCAAGTACGTAAATTTTTTTCATGCTTCCCCTGTTCCCCCTTTGCCAGAAAAGCCCACGCCAAATGGCATGAGCTAATCTTATAAACTTGACGTATTCATTTTACCACAACAACTATATATTGTGTATAAATAATTGCAAAAAGGGGAAAGCACAACAATATATTGGTTTTCTAAAAAGTAATGACCTCCGGTGCGCTTGTAAAGGAACTGAAAGTTGCGGTTGCATTTTTAAAGTAAAATACTTCCGTATTTCCGTCATCTGCGGAATACATTCCCTTTAAACTCGGATATGCATCGAGCATTGACTCCTTTGCTTCCAATCTATCATCCTCAACTAACTCTCCTGCCACGCGAAGCCATGTGCCATCCTTAAATGCACAAATCTCTGCCTTTGGATTTGCATGAAGCTGCTTGGATACATTCTTTACTTTTCCAGTCTGAATGTAAAGCTTTCCGTCAAAAATATGTGCGGTACCAAAAGGTCTTACTCTCGGTTGGTCACCCTCTACCGTTGCCAAATAATACACTTCCGCATCCTTTAAAAACTTTTCTACTTTTTCCATTTTAAAATCCTCCTTTATTCATTAATGTTAACTATACTAAAGAGCATACAAAATCGCTGATTAGTCCATTAATTTCTTCCGGTTTATC
>CAJOGB010000092.1 GCA_905233835.1 uncultured Lachnospiraceae bacterium | reverse complement strand
CTTCATAATGAAAAGATAGATATCATTAACTGGGATGAGGAACCGGCATATTTGATTCAGAATGCTTTATCTCCGGCAATGGTTATTTCCGTTATCGCAGATAAGGATGAAAAGACTGCAAAAGTCGTTGTTCCGGATGATCAGTTGTCTTTGGCAATCGGTATGAAGGGACAGAATGCTCGACTTGCAGCACGCTTAACCGGATTTAAGATTGATATTAAATCTGAAACTCAGGCCAGAGAATCCGGCGACTTCATTGAAGATTATGATGAAGAGTATGATGATGAATACTACGAAGAAGAGTATTATGACGACGAAACAACCGAAGAATAAACCGATGCGTAAATGCGTTGGATGCAATGAGATGAAGGAAAAAGAATCCTTACTTCGTATTGCATTAAATGCTTCGGGTGGTGCGATATTTGATACCAACCACACCGTTCAAAGCCGAGGTGCTTATCTTTGCAAAAAAAAGGAGTGCTATAAAAAAGTTTTAAAGAACAAAGGCTTGGAACGTTCGTTTAAAAGAAAACTATCCGATGATTTTTATAATGAATTAGAGCAGGTGTTTTTATCGTATGAAGACTGATGCGGTGCTTTCGCTTCTTAGCCTTTGTAAAAAGGCGGGAAAGATTAAGGCAGGTACGTTTCAGGTTGAGGAATCCGTAAAGAAGTTCAAATCCTATCTGGTGATTTGTGCAACCGATTCCAGCGACCGCAGAAAAGAAGATGTGAAAAACATGTGTGAGTTTTATGAAGTTTCGTTTATTTACTACGGTACGAAAGAAGACTTGGGCGCATGCATAGGGAAAACGGAGAATGCCGTTCTTTCCGTGGAAGACGAAAAACTGGCTTTATCCATTGTAAAAAAAGCAGATGGAAACTCTTTGTAGATAGGAGGATTTTATATGGCAAAAATGAAGATTAAAGAACTCGCTGAAGAACTCGGCGTTGACTCTAAAGAAGTTATTAAGTTTTTAAATGATAACGGTTTTGAAGCAAAATCTTCTACCAAAGGAATCGAGGATGAACAGATTAATTTGGTAAAAGGTAAATTCGGTGCTTCTTCTAAGAAGGAAGAAAAGCCTGCTGCTTTAAAAAAAGCAGAGGTTAAAACAGAAGCAAAGCCGGAAGCAAAAACTGAGGCAAAGCCTGCCGCCAAACCGGAAAGCAAATCGGAAAATGCAGGCAGCGAAGAAGCAAAGCCTAAGAAAAAGAAGAATATTTCGGTTGTTGTTAATACCGGGAATTCCAGATATTCCCGTGCGGGGCAGGGACAGCGTCGCCCTGGCCAGGGTGGACAAAGACCGGGGCAGGATCGTCGTCCGGGTCAGGGACAAAATCGCCCGATTCAACCGAGAAACGAGAGAACCGGATTTAACCCGATTAAGCCTCGTCCTATGAGTGAGCGTACCGTTCGCCCGCAGGCTACCCGTATGCAGGAGGAGGTTTCCGATGTTAGAGAAACAACTTCCGAAAGCAGAGAAAACAATGTAAGTCGCGTGGACAAGACGTCCGGCTCCTCAGAGACAGAATGATGAAAGAAATAACGGCAGAAACGCTGATCGCGGATTTAAGAAAAACAAACCGGCGACTGCAAATTCCGATATGGGAGATAATTCCGCAAAGAAGGATTCTTCCAGAGACAGAAACGGTAAGAAGAAGAATAACAGAGAACATGATGCTTTGGGTAAGAAGCAGGAACGTTATGTTAACCTTGAGAAAAACGGCGGAAAGAAAAAGCAGAAGTATAAGAAAGATACTCCTACCAGAAATGAGGATGAAATCTTAACCATTTCTTTGCCGGAAAGAATTACCATCAAGGAATTGGCAGAGAAGATGCTGATTCAGCCTTCCGAAATCGTAAAGAAACTCTTTATGAAGGGTCAGATGGTTACCGTTAACCAGGCGGTGGATTATGCTCAGGCAGAAGAAATTGCCTTGGAGTTTAACTGCGTATGTGAGCAGGAAGAAAAGGTAGATGTAATTGCAGAGCTCTTAAAAGAGGATGAGGAAGAACCGAAGGATTTGGTTGCACGCCCTCCTGTAGTCTGCGTTATGGGTCACGTTGACCACGGTAAAACATCTCTTTTGGATGCCATCCGTGATACAAAGGTTACCGACCGCGAGGCCGGCGGTATTACACAGAAAATCGGTGCATACGGTGTTTCTATTAACGGACAGAAGATTACCTTCCTTGATACACCGGGACATGAAGCATTTACCGCTATGCGTATGCGTGGTGCTTCTTCAACCGATATTGCAATCCTTGTTGTTGCAGCAGATGACGGTGTAATGCCCCAGACAGTGGAAGCGATTAACCATGCAAAGGCTGCTGGAATTGAAATTATTGTAGCCATCAATAAGATTGATAAGCCAAATGCCAATATTGAACGTGTTAAACAGGAACTTTCCGAATATGAACTCATCCCATCCGATTGGGGCGGTTCTACCGAGTTTGTACCGGTTTCCGCACATACCCATGAAGGTATTGATGATTTGTTGGAAACCATCTTGCTTACAGCTGAAATCTTAGAGCTTAAGGCAAATCCGAAGCGTCTTGCAAGAGGTCTTTGCGTGGAAGCAGAACTTGATAAGGGACGCGGTGTAGTAGCTACCGTTTTGGTTCAGAAGGGTACCCTTCGTGTGGGTGATCCTGTGGCTGCGGGAAGTTCCTACGGTAAAGTACGTGCCATGATTGATGAGCACGGAAGAAATGTTAAGAAGGCAGGACCTTCTACCGCTGTAGAGATTTTAGGTTTAAGCGAGGTTCCGAATGCCGGAGAAATTTTTGTGGCAATGGATTCCGAAAAAGAAGCTCGTACCTTTGCGGAAACCTTTATTACCGAGAATAAGAATAAACTTATTGAAGAGACCAGAAGCCGTATGAGTTTGGATGATATCTTCTCCCAGATTCAGGCAGGTAACTTGAAAGAACTTGATCTTATCGTTAAGGCAGACGTTCAGGGTTCTGTGGAAGCCGTTAAGACTTCTTTGGAGAAGTTATCCAACGATGAAGTGGTTGTTAAAGTAATTCACGGTGGCGTTGGTGCCATTAATGAAAGTGATGTTATTTTGGCATCTGCATCCAATGCAATCATTATCGGATTTAACGTTCGTCCGGACCCGGCTGCAAAGCAGACCGCAGATCACGAAGGTGTTGACGTTCGTTTGTATAAGGTAATTTACAATGCGATTGAAGACGTGGAAGCTGCCATGAAGGGAATGCTTGAGCCGATTTACGAAGAAAAAGTTATCGGTCATGCAGAGATTCGTCAGATCTTTAAGGCTTCCGGCGTAGGTAATATCGCAGGTTCTTACATCTTAGACGGTTCCTTCCAGAGAGATTGCAAGGTTCGTATTACCCGTGAAGGCGAGCAGATCTTCGAAGGTGCACTTGGATCACTTAAGAGATTTAAGGATGATGTTAAGGAAGTTAAAGCCGGATACGAATGCGGACTTGTATTTGATGGATTTGATGCCATCCAGGAAATGGATCAGGTAGAGGCGTACATTATGGTTGAGGTACCGAGATCATGAGTCATAAAAGCGTAAAAAGTACAAGATTAAACGCAGAAGTGCATAAAGAATTAAGTAATATTATTCGCGGGGAGGTAAAAGACCCGCGAATTCATCCCATGACAAGCGTGGTAAAGGTGGATGTGGCTACAGATTTAAAAACCGCAAAAGCATACATCTCCGTACTTGGTACGGATGAAGAAGCAAAAGAAACCATGAAGGGCTTAAAAAGCTCCGCAGGGTTTATTCGTCATGCACTGGCTAAGAATTTAAATTTAAGAAATACACCGGAAATTGAGTATATTTTGGATGATTCCATTGCTTACGGTGTTCACATGTCTCATTTGATTAACGAGGTTGTTGGAACAGATGATAAAGATTGATGAATTCTTAAAAGATGTAAAAAGTGTGGGTATCGCCGGACATGTGCGTCCGGACGGAGACTGTGTGGGTTCTTGCCTTTCGGTCTATAACTATATCGTTTCCTATTATCCGGATGTGGATTGTCACGTTTATTTGGAGACGATTCCCACTATTTTTAAGTTTTTAAAGAATTCCGATAAAATCGAAGAAGCGAAAGAAATTCCCGAGAGTTTTGATTTGTTTATTTGCTTGGATTGTCGCGAGTTAAAGCGTCTCGGTAAGTCGCAAGCATATTTTGCGGCAGCAAAAAAGACACTTTGCATCGATCATCACTTGGGTAATGCGAAATTTGCGGATGATGAATACATCATTCCCGATGATTCTTCCACATGCGAACTTGTATTTCGTACCATGGATGAAAAGAAGATTACAAAGGAAATCGCCGAGTGTTTGTATCTGGGAATGGTGCATGATACCGGTATTTTTCAGTATTCCTGCACCACGTCCGAAACCATGAAAGTTGCCGGTGTTCTTATGGATAAGGGCATCGACTTTACCAGAATCGTGGATGAAACCTATAATCAAAAACTGTATGCGCAGCAGCTGATTATGGCTAGGGCTTTGGAAAAATCAAAGCTTTATTTGAATGATAAGGTGATTGTTTCTTTTATTACCAAGGAAGAAATGGATGAATTTGGTGTGCTTCCCAGACATTTGGAAGGCATTGTGCAACAGCTTCGAAACACCAAAGGTACGGAAGTGGCAGTCTTTTTGTATCAAACAGAGGATGCGGGATATAAAGTATCTACCCGTGCCACAGGAGATGTGGATTTGGCGGCCCTTGCCCGGAAATTCGGTGGTGGCGGTCATGCTAAGGCGGCGGGATTTTCCATGTATGAGAATCCGAAAAGTTGTGTTCGAAAAATCATATCCGAATTGGAAAAGGTTTTATAATCTATGAAAAGCGGACTGATTGTTATTTATAAAGAAGCGGGTTTTACCTCCTTTGATGTGGTGGCAAAACTTCGCGGAATATTAAAGACCAAAAAGATTGGTCATACCGGTACCCTTGATCCATCTGCGACAGGGGTACTTCCTGTTGTAATAGGAAAAGCCACAAAAGCCATAAATTACATGGATGATCATGATAAAACCTATGTGGCTACCCTTTGCTTTGGAAAGACTACGGATACCTATGATGGGGACGGAAAAGTGCTTACAGAGTCGGATGTTGTTGTTTCAACGGAAGAGTTTTCATGCTGCGTAGAATCTTTTCGTGGGAAACAAAAACAGATTCCCCCCATGTATTCCGCAAAAAAAGTAAACGGAAAGAAACTCTATGAATTGGCTAGGGAAGGAATTGAAATTGAACGAAAACCCGAAGATATTGAAATCTATCGTTTAGATGTTTTGGATTTTTCTTTTCCCAATGCGAAGATTTTAGTTTCCTGCTCAAAAGGAACATATATCCGCTCTTTAATTCATGATATGGGACAAGCGTTAAACTGCGGGGCCTATATGACTTCTTTGGAGCGCGTTAAAGCCTGCGGATTTTCAAAAGAACAAAGTCATACGCTTTTGGAACTTCAGGATATAATGGATTCCGGAAGAATAGATGAGGTGATTTATTCTTTGGATGAGATGTTTCCTTATCCCAAATGTTTTTGTGGAAAAGAAGCAGATGTGTTTTTGGAAAACGGAAACAAGGTACCTTTAAAGTTTGTAACATTTGATAAAGACTGCGAAAAGAATTTAACGTTTTATCGGACCTATCACAGCGACGGGCGCTTCGCGGGCTTGTATAAAAAAGAAAAAGATGCATTGAAACTGGAAAAGTTTTTCTTGGAATAATATGGAATATATAAAAGATCTTTCAAAGGTAAAATTTCATAAAGATTGTGCTGTCACTGTCGGCAAATTTGAAGGAATTCATCGCGGACATGAATATCTTGTGGAAAAAATCGTATTAAATGCCAGGGCACATGATCGTTTGTCGGTTCTTATTTGCTTTGACAAATCTCCTCGTTATTCCTTTGGAACAGAGGAAGAAAAGCTTTTAAAAAGTCTGATTACAAACGATGAGAGAGTGTACGTTCTTGATAATGCGGGGCTTGATTATATCGTGGAACTTCCTTT
>CAJOGB010000091.1 GCA_905233835.1 uncultured Lachnospiraceae bacterium | reverse complement strand
TGGCTTGGAAGACAGAATGACCGCAAAGGTGGGACTGTTATCCGGAGGACAGCGCCAGGCGTTAACACTTTTAATGGCGACATTACAAAAGCCGAAGGTTCTTCTTTTGGATGAGCATACGGCGGCACTAGATCCGAAAACCGCGGCTACGGTGTTAGAAACCACGGATCGCATCGTAAAAGAGAATAACTTAACCACCATGATGGTAACTCATAATATGCGAGATGCCATTAAACACGGAAACCGACTCATTATGATGAACGAGGGAAAAGTGATTCTTAACATCGCAGGTGAAGAGAAGAAGTGCCTTACGATTGAGGATCTACTTCATAAGTTTGAAGAGGTTTCGGGCGAAGAGTTCTCCAACGATAAAGCAATTCTTTCGTAGATAAAATTAAAAAATCGTAGATTTTTTTGTGTAGGACGCTTTTTACGCGCCCGGCAAAAAAGATTCTACGATTTTTTTATTCTTTTTATTCTTTTTATTCGTCTTCTGAATATTCGCTTTCTTCTTCGAAGAGTTCTATCGGGGGACCGTTTAGGTCAAGATCGTCCTGAATCGGAACGCTTTCCGCCAAACGAATCTGAACCTTTGTGATTCGGTTTCCGTCGATTTCAATAACTTTAAAGCGGGCACCTTTTGGGGTTAAATACATTTCGCCCACTTCCGGGAAGTGATTGAATTCTCCGATTAAGAAACCTCCTAAGGTATCATAATCTTCGGAAGAGATATCCAATCGAATCTTATGCATTAAGTCATCTAAGTTGGTGGTTCCCAAAGCTTCAAAGGTGTTTTCGTTAATCTGGATTAAATCGTCTTCTTCGTCATCGTCGAATTCGTCTCGGATTTCTCCTACCAGTTCCTCCAATAAATCCTCGAAGGAAACCATACCCACTACGGAACCGTACTCGTCTAAAACGATGGCTACGGATATGTGACCGCGACGCATTTGATCGAAGAGTTCGGAGGTCTTTTTCATTTCATAAGTAAAAAAGGCATCCTGAATGTAGTCTTTGATATGGAAAGCATCCTTTCGGTTATAGGAGAGGAGCAGTTTCATATTTAAGATACCGATGATTTCTTCTTTATCGCTTCCCAACACCGGCATACGGGTGTATTTGTCTCGCTCATAGGCTTCCATAACATCTTCAAAGGAAGAAGATTCCGTAACGGTGGTCATATCGATTTTAGGAATCATGATTTCTTTTGCGTAGGATTCCTGGAAATCAATGAACTGATAAATCATATTTCGCTCGTCCACTTCCAAAGAACCGCTTTCGTGGGAATCTTCCACGATGTTTTTTATTTCCTTTGCGGTAAGGCCGAAGCGAGCATCTTCTTTGCTGATACCAAAGAGGCGCATCAAAGAAGAGGATAGAACGTTTACGATTACAATAATCGGTGTAAGAATCCACATGAGACGCCAGATTACACCGGCGTAGCGTAAGGATACTTTTTCCGCATGAAGCTTTGCCATGGTCTTCGGTGTGATTTCGCCAAAGATTAAAATTAAGAAGGTTAACACACCGGTGGCGATTCCTGCTCCGTAACTTCCCCAAAGTTGAATTGCCAATGTAGTGGCAAGAGAAGAAGCGGATAAGTTTACAATGTTATTTCCGATTAAGATGGCAGATAACATTTTTTGCGGGTCGGAGATGACCTTTTCTACCGTCTTTGCACGTTTATTTCCTTCTTCCGAAAGAGTTTTGATTTTGATTGCAGATACGGTGGTCAGAGCGGTTTCCGCAGATGAAAAAAAGGCGGAGAGCACCAATAGTAACAGTAATATAACTCCTTCAATTATCGACGATACTTCCAAACTTTATACCTCTGAACTGTTTAAATATTCTTCCTGTTCTTTTGTTAAACGATCGATTTTGATGTTTAAGAATTTAAGTTTTCTCTCGGCAACCTGTAAATCCACTTCTTTCGGAACAACGATTAACTTTTCGGTTAAGTCTTTTCCGTGTTCCACCAGATATTTTGCGGAAAGGGCCTGGATGGCAAAACTCATATCCATAATTTCTGCCGGATGTCCGTCTCCGCAGGCAAGGTTTACAAGACGACCTTCACCAAGTACATAAACGAATTTACCCGGGGTTACTTCATAGCCTGTAATGTTATGACGCTGGTCAATGGAGGAGAGTGCCATCTTTCGAAGGCCCGCCATATCGATTTCCACGTCGAAGTGTCCGGCATTACATAAAATGGCGCCGTCCTTCATGACTTTAAAATGTTCTTCCGTAATAACTCCGGCACATCCTGTTACGGTGACAAAAAAGTCTCCGATTTTTGCGGCCTCTTCCATAGGAAGAACGGTGAATCCGTCCATGACCGCTTCGATGGCTTTAATGGGATCTACTTCAGTAACATATACCTTTGCGCCCAAGCCTTTGGCTCTCATGGAAACACCTTTTCCACACCAGCCGTATCCGGCAACCACCACATTTTTTCCTGCTACGATAAGGTTCGTGGTACGGTTTATGCCGTCCCAAACAGACTGGCCTGTTCCGTAGCGGTTATCAAATAAATGTTTACAGTCGGCGTTATTTACCATAACCATTGGGAAGCGAAGTTTATCTGCCTTTGCCATGGCACAAAGTCGAATGATACCAGTGGTGGTTTCTTCGCATCCACCAATGACATACTGTAATTCATCCGTAAGTTTTGTATGAAGCATGTTCACCAAATCACCGCCGTCATCAATGATGATGTTACAGTGATTTATTAGAACCTTTTCAATACAAGAAAAGTATTCTTCTTCGGTGCAGTTATACCAAGCATAAACGTTAAGTCCGTCTTTTGCCAAAGCCGCAGCCACATCGTCCTGAGTGGAAAGCGGGTTGGAACCGGTGATATACATTTCGGCTCCGCCGGCTGCTAAGACTTTACAAAGATATGCGGTTTTTGCTTCCAAATGAATGGAAAGTGCAATCTTTATTCCTTTAAAAGGAAGTTCTTTTTGAAAGTCGGCTTCCAATGATCGAAGGAGCGGACAGTTTTTTCGAACCCAATCAATTTTGTGCTCCCCCGAAGGTGCAAGGTTAATATCCTTTACTTCATAACTCATAACATTCCCTCCAATACCCCAAATGAATTTAAAATTCTAAATGTGATTATATCATAAAAGAAAAAGTGTGATATAATCTCCTCATGAAAAATTTGAATAACTTCTTAAAAATTACAACTATATTACTCAGTGCATCCATTCTTTTCTGTGGATGCAATTCTTCCAGAATAGAAAAACAGGATCAGCTGAAGGAAACCGCCATTGAAAGTATCGGGGCGGGAGACTATGAGTCTGCGCTTTCCAATTTAAATGCGGCATTATCCGAAGCAAACGGAACCGTTACAGCCCGTGAAGTGGATATCTGCTATTACAAAGGTGCGGTGCAGTATTTGCTTAACGATACAAACGGTGCCATTGAAACCTACAGCGCTCTAATCGGCTACGATGAATCCGATAAGTACGCTTATTATATGCGAGGAAATCTCTACTTAAAGGAAAAGGAATTGGAACTGGCTCTTTCCGATTACCGTATGGCCACAAAGGTTTCAAATAATGATTACGAACTCTATATCCAGATTTATGAGAACTTGGATGCCTCCGGATACCGGGATAACGGCATGGAGTTTTTGAATATGGCCCTTGAGATTGAGGGTAACTCCGCAAAACAGTTACAGTGGCGCGGACGAATCTATATGATTTTGGGACAGTATGAAGCGGCTACCCGCGTACTTACTTCTTCCGTGGAAAAGGGAAATGAGGAGTCAAACATTTACCTCGCTCAGGCGTATAAGGAATACGGAGAGGCGGAAAAGTCCAAAGAAATCTTAAGTGCTTATGCAAAAAAAGCCAATACCACAGCTTCCGGACTCCTTGTGTTGGGGGATTTGTATATGGAAGACGGGGATTTTGAAAATGCATTTGAAACCTATGAAAATGCGCTTTCAATGGAGGACTCCCTCTACAAAAAACAGATATTGAAAAATGAAATCGGTGCATTGGAATATTTGGGAAGATATCAGGATGCACTTGATAAGGCAAATGCCTATATTTTGGAATACCCGGCAGACACGGATGTTCTAAGAGAAATCACGTTTTTGGAAACACGCGTGTAATTTAAAATACAATAAAAATACTATATATAGTGGTTTGCGTCTTGACCTTACCTATATTTGGTGCTAAAATAGTCTCAGTTGCGGCTTAGAATAACGATTTGGCGAGAGAGAAAAAATTTAGAATCAAGGAGTGATAAGGGGAATGTTTGAAGTAGTAAAACGAGACGGCCAAGTAGTAGAGTTTAAATTAGACAAAATTACATCTGCAATCGAGAAGGCGTTTAAAGCCACCGGGATGCAGTATGATCATGATATCTTAGATCTATTATCTTTACGCGTTTCAGCGGATTTTCAGAAAAAGATAAAAGAAGAAAAAATCTATGTGGAAGATGTACAGGACAGTGTGGAGCATGTCTTAGAACAGACCGGTTATACCGATGTGGCTAAGGC
>CAJOGB010000090.1 GCA_905233835.1 uncultured Lachnospiraceae bacterium | reverse complement strand
CAGCAATTATTTTCTTTTGGCATAATGTAACATATGTGATAATTTCTGCATATACGACATTGGTGGAGAATTCGGATCGAAGCGATGTTGTGGATGCGTTGAAAAGTTGTAGAGTTTGATAAAGAGTAAGGACTACTAAAACAGTATGGATAAACGACAGGAATGGGCACAAAGTTTTTCTAAGATGATGCTTGCTTTGGCACAACTTGGGTTTCCGGAGGCACTCGGAAAAGAAATTGCCAAGAATCTTGGAAGCCCAAAAGCAATGAATCGAATGACGGCATATTTAACAAGTGTTAAACCACGGAAAGCTGAAATGGTAGTGGATGAAATGCTTGCAATTTGCAGTGATGTGGAAGCGTGGAAAGAGAAGAAGGCAAGCGAAGAAGCCAATGCCTATTATAACGATATGTTAAATAGAGGATTGGGTACGGAGGAAGATTCAAATGAATGACGATAAAGCTGTAAAAAGTTGAGAGGTAAAACCAATGGGAAATCCAATTGAAAAAATCGATTTGCATGGTTATACACAGGACGAAGCAATCAAAATTATTGAAAGAGCTCTAAAAAATGCGACAAGCGGAACGTATCAGATTCAATTGATTCATGGATTCCACAGGGGAACGAATCTAAAGAATATGATTCGAGATGAATATCAATACGATGACCGTATCAAACGAATTATGCCCGGAGATAATCCGGGAATTACCATACTTGTTTTAAGAGAAATATAGGATGTATGCTACCGTTTTTAATTGAAGAACTTTGAGTATTTGGATTTGTATAAAGGTGATTTATGTATGTAATTGCTTTGATTTGTAATCTTTTAATATTTCTTTTCGGGCTGATCGGATGCATCAGAGAGTTTCGAAGAGAAGGCATAAAAATTACACGCTATTATACCTTTGATAGTAATGTATTGGGAATAATTGCAGGGGGCTTGATGTCAGTGGAATTATTCCGATGCTTACTTACGGGATGTGAGATTTCTGCCGTGGCTCAAACGATGAAATTTATGTCCGTGGTCTGCTTAAGTCTTACATTTTTTGTGGCACTTTTTGTTCTTTCGCCGCAAATGGGAGGATTTTACTCCGGAATGATTCATAATAATCTGATTTTTGTGCATACGCTTTGCCCGTTGCTTGCCATTGTATCGTTCCTGTTTATGGATCCGATTTCGCAGCTAAATCTGTCCATGGTTTTTATTGCATGGATTCCAACGGTGATATATGCAATCATTATAGTGATTTTAAATGTGTTAAAAGTGCTGGAAGGACCATATCCGTTTTTGCATGTGTATAAGCAACCTTGGTATGTTTCTGTAGGTTGGGCTGTGGGTATTGTCGGAGCGAATTTTTTATATGCATACCTTATGATGGTTTTACAAAATGTGATAGATTAAAAGAAGATGACATCTCGTCCGTTTACGGCAACACGTACTTGTATGGATTTTTTAGGAGTGGCGATAAATAGGAGAGTTCGGAGAAATCCGGACTCTTTTTTATTGAATTCTTTCAAAAAAGAGAGTACAATTATAGTACGATAAAACGTACGCTTTTTGGTATCGGAGGTGTATATGGTAATTGCAAAGCAGATTGAAATAAGAAATAACATAAAAAAGTACTTTGATGTTGCTTATGAGGGGGATGTTGTCGTTGTCCCGCGAAAAGGAAATAAGAATGTTGTTATTATTTCTGAAGAAGAATATAGTCGTTTAAATCAGAATAAGCGTATCGTAGCTTATACGGATGCTTTTACAAAACGAGGACTTTCTGCCCGTTCAAAGAATCAAGCAAATAGTTTAATTGATGATAACCTTGAGAAACTGAATATGATTGAGAATTTAAAACCGGGATGGAACGGACATGATGCTCCTGATTTTGGCAAGGAACTTATCGAAAAGGTGAAGCGCATTTTGTTGGAATTGTATATTCAGCCGGAGATTTTTCCGACGGCATTGCAGACGATTCAGTTAGAGTTTGATAACTCCAGACATGATCATATGGAAATCGAGATAGGTGCATCGGATACAGCGGAGGTTTTTATCTCCTTATACAATGGCGGAGAGGAATTTGAGAGTATACCAATAAGCAGTGAAGAAATAAATCATAGGGTTGGTGCATTTTATGGATAATACATTTCGAATTGATGAAAAACTGTATCGAGCAATATATCCACCGGAAGTGGTTGATATGTTTTGGCGTAAAGATGGGACAATTTCTTCCGCAGCTTTTGCTGATCCAAAGGGACTGTCTGTTGATCGCGGAGATTACCGGGAAGACGAAGTTGTTGTAGAGGATTTAAAAAGAAGATTTGTGGGGCGTATCATTTCGCTATATGTGAAAAACTGTTATGACATTGGCGCGGTGGTTCGGTATCTTCCATCGAAAAATAATATGTATCATTCGGAAATTCACGGAAGTGAAACGGTAGTACTTTTGTCGAAACCGCAGAGGCTGTATTTAGCAAGAAAAGCGAGAGTAATTCAGGAGTAAGAATAACATATGGAATGTCACCAACTGAATAGGATAGAGGAGTTTAATGGGGTACATGGATGCGTTTTTGGAAGAGTGTAAAAAGGCATACGGAGAAGCGGAAGGTTTTCGGATTTATACAACCATTTTGCCGGGCATATTAGGGGATTTTAAGAAGATGCTTCGCTTGGCAAAACCGGATACGGAAGTGTCGGAAGAGTATAAGATTGACGACGGAAGCAGAAGCGTAAGACTTACCGGAAAACGTCGACCGGATGGAAACTTGGAAATGCAGGCGCATTTAATTTAGTAAAACAAATTTGTAGGAAAGCCCGGATTATTCCGGGCTTTTTTATGAAGCAAAATGTATTGCATCTTTCTTATGAATTTGATAGAATGAACACAGAACGGATGTTCGAAAAAGTAAAGAGGAATATTATATAATGAAACCGTGACAAATTGTCACGATTTAAAAGAAAAGAGACGTAACATGCAAACAAATACACATGCAGCAGTAGGTATCGCCATTGGGACTGTTGCGAGTATGACACAATCAAAAGAAATGATGCTACTTGCGGCGACCTCCGCATTTATGGGTTCGATTATATGTGATATAGATGTGGGAGATACCGGAAAGAAACATACGCCGGTTCTTCTTACTGCCGTATCAAGTATGGCAGCGATTCTATTGGGTATATACGCATACTTTTTTGGCACAGAAATTGCGATGCTTTGGCAAAGCGAAAGCGGATATCTACGAAGCGCAATCGGAATTATAGCTTTTATAGGAATTTGTATTTTTGGAAGTAAAAAACCACATAGATCTTTTTTGCACTCGATATTGGGAATGCTTTTACTTGTGGCTTGTGTCTTTTTGTTCTTTCCTACAGCGAGCATTTATTTTCTCTTCGGATACGTATCTCACCTTGGTTTAGATTTATTAAATTACAGACCTTTGATGCTTTTCTATCCGATGAAAAAGGGATATTCACTTAAACTTTGTTATTCAAAGAGCCGTGCGAGTACCGTAATGCTTTGTGTTGCATGCGCGGTGATTGCGGGTGTGGTTGTTTTATTTTAAAGGGGAAAACTTAATACGAAGAATATGAAAGGAGTTCTGTAAGGGACTCCTTTTTTAGTCCCAATTCGTGTTCTTCGTTGACAAGAGTACGGAAATATCGTACTATAGGAATACGAAAAAACCGTATTACAAGGAGCGAATATGGAAACAAAATCAGGAAATAACTCAATTTGTGTTGTCTTTTCTCAGAGAATGTCTCAACTGTTGGAGCGTGATGGAAAAAGTAGGAAAGATGTTTGCCGGGATTTGGATATTAAATATACAACCTTTTGCGATTGGATCAATGGCAGAAATATTCCAAAGGCGCCGCAGATTGAACGCTTATGTGATTATTTTTGCGTAGAACCATCGTACTTTTTTATAGAAACGGAACCTGAAAATTCAGCGGAGCGATTCACAAATAGAGTATCTAGGTATGCAAAGATGCTTCAACATAAAACATTGGAAGATATGAAAAATGAAGTTGAGGAACGGACGAGAATTGACTGTGCATTGGATATGATTAAAGATGGAGCACTATCTTTGGATAAAATTGCGCAGTATACAAAGCTACCATTAGCAAAGTTGAAAGAACTTGCTGCTAAGTAAGGAGTTCCTATGAAAGTATTGGTAATACCGGATGTTCATCTAAAACCGTGGATTTTTGATAAGGCGGATGAATTGATAAAAGATGGTTCTGCTGAACGTGGGGTTTGTCTTATGGATTTGGCAGATGACTGGAATATGGAATTTCAGATTGAAGAATATAAGCTGACATATGATCGCGCGATTCAATTTGCAAAGGAGCATCCTGATACGTTGTGGTGTTATGGGAACCATGATCTTAGCTATGTTTGGGGATACCTTGAAACTGGTTATTCTGTTTATGCGGAAAACACGGTTGTATCCAAAATGCGAGAACTGGAAAACGCATTAAATGATCCTAGTCAAATCGCGATAATGCAACGCGTGGATAAGGTCTTGTTTGCGCATGGTGGCCTGTCTGTTGAGTTTATACGTCGTCTGGATGAAAGTCTTATCGATGCAGATATAGATGAAGTA
>CAJOGB010000089.1 GCA_905233835.1 uncultured Lachnospiraceae bacterium | reverse complement strand
GGGACATATTTTAAGCGTTCACGAAGGTCCTCAGGGATTCCGTTGGAGAGTTTTGGACAAGAGCAAGGTCTGGGAATTACAGCCGGGTATGATTACAACCGACGAACCGGGACTTTATGTGGAAGACGGATACGGAATTCGTATTGAAAACGAGCTTTTATGCGTGGAAGATAAAAAGACGGAATATGGTCAGTTCTACAAGTTTGAACAGCTGACCTTTACACCGTTTGAAGTGGAGGCCATTAATGTTGATGAGTTGACACATTTGGAGAGAAAAGCATTAAATGATTATCACGCAGCCGTATATGAAAAGATTTCTCCTTATTTGACCAAGGAGGAAGCGGCTTGGTTAAAGAAGGTTACAAAGCCTTTATAAAAGAAAAGAGTTGGAGACGAAACCATGGGTGAAAACAAAAAACTGTTATTAATGGATGGACACAGTATTTTAAACCGTGCCTTTTACGGAGTGCCGGATCTTACAAATGCTGCAGGAGTTCATACCAATGCGGTTTACGGTTTTTTAAATATTATGTTTAAACTCTTTGAGTCGGAAAAACCACAGTATTTTATGGTGGCTTTCGATCGTAGTGAGACGACCTTCCGTCATGAGCGTTATAAAGAGTACAAGGGCACCAGAAAGCCCATGCAGCCTGAGTTGAAGCAACAGGTTCCCATGATTCAAAAGCTGCTTTCTGCCATGAAGATTCCGGTGATTACAAAGGCAGGCTGGGAAGCGGATGATATTTTGGGAACCATTGCCCACAGAGCCGAAAAAGAGGGCATGGAAGTTACCATTGTATCCGGAGATAGGGATTTATTACAACTTTGTACGGATCACGTAAAAATCGCACTTCCGAGAACCAAGGCCACGGGAACGGAAGTGGAGTATTACTACGCTTTAGATTTTAAAGAAAAGACAGGGGTAACTCCTACCGAATTTATTGATGTAAAGGCACTGATGGGAGATTCTTCCGATAATATCCCGGGAGTTCCGGGTATCGGAGAAAAAACAGCCTATGCTTTGATTCAGCAGTATCATTCCATTGATGCGGTGCATGCGGATGCGGAAAATGTAAAGCCTCCGCGAGCATCAAAGAATATCGTGGAGTTCTGGGATCAAGCGGTGGAGAGTAAATGGCTGGCCACCATCTCCTTAGAAGCTGATGTGGAGTTTGATTTTAAGGACGCTGTCTTGGAAGATATCTATACACAGGAAGCTTTCTTACTTTGCAAAGAATGGGAATTGAAAAATATTCTGGGACGCTTTGATGTATCGACTCCACAGAATGACGATATTATATCATCATTTAAGAAATTAGATTCCGTGGATGAATTCTTAAAGGGTGTAGAAGATATGGAAGGAGATGTCTTGGGACTTTCCGCAGCCTTTGACGAAGCCGGCGAACTTCGTGGAGTGTCTGTTTCCAATCAAAAAACAAGTTTGTTCTTATCGGATAGTATTTTTAACCCCATGGCAGTGGATGGCCTGGGTGAGATCCTTATCAAAAAGAATACTACCATTGTAGTTAACGATATTAAATCTACATTTACGAAAACACATTATTCAAAATCCGATATGGGACGGGCATTACACCGTGCTTTAAAAGAGGTTCGTGCTTCAAAAGGAATGGAGGCATTTTATGATGCAGCTTTAGCAGCTTATCTTTTAAATCCCATTGTTTCCGGATATCAGGCAGTGGATCTTGCAAAGAATTATTTGTCTCTTATGATCCCGTCTTTTCAGGACTTATTTGGCAAAGATAAGCCAAGTGCTGCGGCAAATGATTTGGATAAGTTTTGCCAATTTGTTTGCTATGATGCTTATGTATCCGCCAAGTCTTTCGATAAATTAAATGACGAATTAAAAAATACAGATATGCTGGATTTGTTTCATGAAGTGGAATTGCCTTTGGTATTTACACTTTTTGATATGGAGCGGGAAGGCATTATTTGTAATCGAGAAGAACTGGAAAAGTACGGAAAGGCTTTGACAGAGGGAATTTCAAAACTGGAGGCCTCCATATACGAAGCGGCGGGAGAGGAGTTTAATATTAATTCTCCCAAGCAGCTGGGTGTGATTCTATTTGAAAAAATGGGAATTATAGGTGGAAAGAAAACAAAGACCGGATATTCCACCGCAGCGGATGTACTGGAAAAATTAGCTCCCGAGTACCCAATCGTAAATGATATTTTGGAGTATCGTACCTTAAGTAAGTTAAAATCCACCTATGCGGACGGTTTGGATAAGTGCATTGAAGCAGATGGACGAATCCATACCACATTCCAGCAGATGGTTACCGCTACGGGACGTCTTTCTTCTACGGAACCGAATTTACAAAACATTCCGGTTCGTTTGGAACTGGGAAAACAGATTCGAAAGGTTTTTGTGCCGAAGGACGGATTTGCATTTGTGGATGCGGATTATTCCCAGATTGAACTTCGCGTTCTTGCCCATATGTCAGGGGATGAGAATTTAATTCAAGCATATCGCGAGAATAAGGATATTCATCGTTCCACAGCGGCATTGGTATTCCATACCCCTTTTGAGGAGGTAACGGAACTGCAAAGAAGAAATGCGAAAGCCGTGAACTTCGGTATTGTTTACGGTATTTCTTCCTTCGGATTGGGACAGGATTTAAATATTTCCAGAAAAGATGCTCAAAAGTACATTGATGATTACTATAAGGCGTATCCGAAGTTAAAAATCTTCCTGGATGAAATGATTGATTCGGCTAAGGAAAAGGGGTATTGTTTAACTATAAAAAATCGTCGCAGACCGGTGCCGGAATTGTCCTCCGGAAACTTCATGCAGCGAAGCTTCGGAGAACGAATTGCCATGAATTCTCCCATTCAGGGAAGTGCGGCGGATATTATTAAAATAGCCATGATTCGTGTACACGATCGTTTAATCAGCGAAGGATTGGAGTCCAGACTGATTTTACAGGTGCACGATGAACTGTTAATCGAAGCAAAGGAATCGGAAGTAGATAAGGTGCATAAAATTTTAGAAGAAGAGATGCATCATGCTATGGATCTTCTAGTTCCGCTGGAAATCGATATGCATGACGGAAAGACTTGGTACGATGCAAAGTAGCGTAAGATGAGTTTATCGGGTTATTTACAAAGGAATCAAAGGAGCGCTTAAAAGCTTTAAATAAAAAATAAAAAAATAGGGGGTTATACTTACTTATGGACTCAAAAGAAAAGAGGGAATTGGAACGCTTAAATAAACAGGCAGCGTTTCACGTAACGGCAGGATACCTTGGCTTTGCCATGGTGGTTCTTACCATTATCTACATTGTGGATGAAATTACATCCAACATGAATGCGGCCATGCAGCCGTACATTCTTTACGATTTATTTCACATTGCATCCCGTGATGTAAATTCGCCGGAGTACAAGGCGGCGTTTTCCACGGTGGCACCGATTCAGGTGGCATCTACATTTTTGCTTATCGTAACACCGTTTTATAAGGCACTTTCCGATAAATACGGAAGAAGAATCTTTTTGATGATCAATACCGTAGGTATGGGACTTGGCATGTGTGTGGTTATGATGGCTCAGAACGTGGCTATGTATATCATCGGTATGCTTTGCATGCTTTTCTTTACGCCAAACGATATGCAGGTGTTATACATTATGGAGACCGCGCCGAAGGAGAAACGTGCGACTTACAGTTTTATCGCAAAGGGAATCGCGCTTATCAGTGTTTCTTTAATCGGTGTATTTTCCAAACTGTTTTTAAATGATACAAATCCGGAAAGCTGGAGAATGGTGTATCTTATTCCTGTGATTGTAGCCATCGTTGTCGGTGTGATTTCTTTCTTCTTGTTGAAGGAAACACCGGTATTCGTGGAACAAAGACGTCGTTTCCTTACGATGACGCCGGAGGAAAAGGCTGCCAAAGAATCGGAAAACAAGGCAAATGCCACTGCGGACGAAGGTGGTGTATTTAAAGCTATTAAGTTTATTTTTACCAATAAACAGCTTCGCTGGATTTTCTTTGCCGGATTTATCTTCTTTGCGACCACGTTCTATACCTCATATTATGCATCCGTGTTGGAAGGATCCATGACCACGGCTGCGGTAGCGCAGGTATTGGTATTCTATCCGCTTTTTAACGGGGTGCTTACCATTTTAAGCGGATTCTTCTCCGATAAACTGGGACGAAAGAGAGTGTGCTTGATCTTAGGCGGTATCGCTTTGGTGGGACTGCTTCTCTTTGTATTGGCATGTCGCTTCGGTTGGGGAGCATTTGTTGCAGGCGCGGCTTACGGATGTTCCATCGGAGGACTTTGGTCTATGTCCGATACCTTAATCCTTACCATGCCGGCGGAATCCACTCCTTCGGGAATGCGTTCTTCCGTTATGGGTGTGATGTCTGTACTGATTGGTGCAGGAAGCTTCCTTGGACAGATTATCTTTATTGTTTGCCAGAACTTTGTGTCCATGGATGTATTGTTTTTGGTTATCTGCGTACCGTTTATGTTCTTATCCCTTGTGATTTTAATGACCAAGGTAAAAGAAACCAAGGATGTGGATTTGGATAATATCACTGCAGATACATATAAATAATAACGGAGTGTAACCTATGGAAGAACTTTTTGAGTTTCTGGTCTTTGCGGGCATCATCGTATTGGCGCTCTACAGCGGAAAGAAAAAAAGACTTGAAAAAATGGA
>CAJOGB010000088.1 GCA_905233835.1 uncultured Lachnospiraceae bacterium | reverse complement strand
TACCTTCCCGATGAACAAGAACGCACAGGACGTGATGATGGATGCACCGTCGCCGGTATCACAGCATCAGCTAGACGAACTCCACCTTGCAATCAATATTCCTGAAAACGAATAAGAAATTTGAGCCGGTGTAAGAGCCGGCTCTTTTTGGAGAACCCTATGAAATATAAGTGTTTAGTGTTCGATCATGACGATACAACCGTAAATTCCACCGCGACGATTCACTATCCGAGCTTTGTGGAATATATGAAGCTGTATCATCCTGAGGTTCAATACAGCCTGGATGATTATGTGAAATACAATTTTCATCCGGGGGTTATGGAGTTTTTTACAAAAATCTGCGGACTGTCCGATGATGAACTGGACAAGGAAGAAGCGTTTTGGTATGAATATGCGAAAACCCATGTGGCGGATGCTTTTTGCGGAATCAAGGAAATCATGGAACGCCAGAAAGAAGAGGGTGGTTATATCGCCGTGGTCTCTCATTCCTATGCGGACAATATTCTAAAGGATTATGCCTATAATCATCTTCCGAAGCCGGATATTATTTTTGGATGGGAACAGCCTATTAAGGAACGGAAACCGGCTCCGACAGCAATTTACAAAATCGAAAAACAGCTTGATTTGAAGCCGGAGGATATTTTGGTGATAGATGATTTAAAACCGGGATATGATATGGCACGTGCTGCCGGAGTGGATTTTTGCTGCAGCCTGCTGGTGTTTTGATATCCCGGAAAATGAGGCATTTATGAGAAAAAATGCGGATGTTGTTTTTAAAAGTGTTGCTGAATTAAGTGAGTATGTAAAATAAAAACAAAACTTTAACCGGATGAAATTTAAAATACAATATTAGTTAGTTAAGCCTTGCAAATTTTAACTTGCAAGGCTTTTTTCCTTGTTATATGGTAAAACAAAGGTGTATAATTGAAAAGAATTTTATACAATTTAAACTAGGGGAGGCAGGTAGAATGAGTGAATTTATAGATTCCAATCAGTCAAAAAAACCCGGTCGGGAAAATCATATTTCCAAAAAGCAAAAAAAGCGAACATCGCTGAAAAAATCTTTACTTACCAAGATTATTATATATGTGACGATAATTATAGTTATTATTACGCAAATCAGTGTAAAACTGGCTGCGGACAATATCCAGTATCTGACCAATAATATTTTGGCGAGAGAATCAGCAACCTATGCCAGTGAGATTCACAGCTGGTGGAAGGATATTGAGGAAAGAGTAAACCAGACAGCCGAGGTGATGCGATATATTCCGGATATGTCTTACGAGGATACGCTTTCCATGCTGTTACAGCTGACAGAGGAAGATCCGGATTCTCAGGATATTTATATGGCATTTGGTAACGATAATGTATTTTTGGACGGCTCCGGATGGACACCGGATGAGAACTTTGTCTTTACGGACAGAGCGTGGTATCAGGGAGCACTTGCAAATGGTGGCAAGATATATTCTTCCGAGCCTTATGTGGATGCTTCTACCGGAAAAACCTGTCTGGCATGTTCCGTTATGATTCGCGATAATGTGGTTTTAAGCAGTGATATCAACTTTGATATGGTTGCGGAAAAGGTAAATAATTTCTACTCCATTTCCGATGAGGCGAAATACTACATCATCAACAAAGAATCAAAAGATATTCTAATCAGTAATGTGGAAGAATGCGTCGGTGAAAACTTGGACAATACCACAGATCCGGTGGCAGCAGGGGCAGCAAGTGTTTTTGATTCCATGGATATGTCTGAAATTGCAAACGGAGACAAGGTGGTTACGGCAAAGACGTCTATCGGCACGATGATGTATACGGCTACGGATATTCCGGATACTTCATGGACGGTACTCAGTGCGGTTCCGTCAACTATCATCAGCAACAGCATGATTAAAGTTATGACGATTACATTTGTCAGCGCACTTCTTTTAATCCTTGTTATGTCAATTTTGCTTTACTATGTAATCAGCAAGGCAATCAATCCGGTAAACCGTGTGACGGAGCGTATTACCGATATCAGCAAGGGGGACTTTACCGTTGCGATTGTACCGGAGGGAAATAACGAGATTACAACCCTTAGCGAGAGTTTAAACGGTTACATTGAAAAGATGCGTGGAACGTTAAACAGTCTGTCAAATATTTCGGGTGCGATGAATACGAGAGCCGGTGAGTGCTTTGATATTTCCCATACGATTTCCGATGCAAATGATATTCAGGGTGAATCCATCGAGCAGTTAAATGCCACCTTAAACGACATCACAGCATCCATTGAAGACATTGCACAGGCAGCTACGGAACTGGCCACAACATCCAGTGAGCTGACACAAAACGCAGAGAATGTACGGGGATTATGCGATGAGACCCTGGATGCATCCGGCAAGGGAAGAAACGAGATGGAGGCGATGACCAGAAACGTCAACACCTTAAACGATACCATTAAAGAACTGACGGATTTGATTAAGATTACCGCAAAATCCGTTGAGGAGATTACAGGTATTACAGAGACCATCAATGCGATTTCCGCACAGACCAATCTTTTGTCTTTGAATGCTTCCATTGAGGCAGCCAGAGCCGGCGAGATGGGTAAAGGTTTTGCCGTAGTTGCATCCGAGGTCGGACTGTTGGCAAATCAGTCCTCTGAGGCAACGGATACCATTCGCAAGCTGATTGAGGATATTACGAAAAATATTGAGGATATCAATGCGAAGGCAGATATCTGTGTTCACGATATGGATGCCTGCATCAGCGGTGTGGCGGAAGCGAATCAGTCATTTAATACCATCTATGAGGATGTTGCAAAAGCGACAGACGGTATTATTGAGATGACAGGAGGCATTGAAAAAATCAATGATGTTGCATCCAACAATGCAGCAACCACACAGCAACAGGCTTCCAGCATTAACGAAGTTCTAAACTTAAGTGATAAGATTGTTACCGAGAGTAACAGGTTGAAAGAGGAGACAAACAATATTACAAATATATCTGAAAACTTAAACCGGTATTCGGATGAGATTAATTCAGATCTTTCACAATATACGTTATAAGTATCTTGGCTAAAAAAAATAGAAACGGAGAAAAGTGATATGTCAGAAATTGTGGAGACAGAAACCGAAGAGGAGATTTTAAAAGGAAAAAAGAAAAAAGACAAAACTCAAAAGAAAAATCAAAAAAAGGTTAAGCGAAGCGTCAGCAATAAACTGCTCGGTATTTTGATGCCGATGATTGCTGTATCCATCGTATTTATTATTCTGTTTTTATCCATACGTGCAAAAAGTATTATTACAGATAATGCAATGCTGGCACTCCAAAGTGAGTCTGATAAAAACGCCGCAAAGATTTCAAAGGATATTGAAACTTTGATTGCAGCGTATAACCAGTATGCGGAGACTCTGGAAAACGTTCCGTTTGAAAGCGTAGATGCCATGAATGCATATCTTGAGCCATCTCTTACCTATTCGGAAATGGCACCGAACGGTATCTATGGTGGTATGGAAGACGGTACATGGATTGACCCGTCCGGTTGGGTTCCGGACGCGGATTATGTCATTACGTCGCGTGACTGGTATGTGGACGGAAAAGATTCCGAAACCTTTGTATTTGGAGCACCTTATGTAGACAGCGATTCCGGAAGCATGGTAGTATCCGCTTCCAGAAAAGTTACGTTAAATGACGGACGAAAAGGCGTTATGGCTGTGGATTTGGCCTTGGACGGAATCGTTGCGGAAGCAGGCGAATTCGTACCCATGGGATATGGTATGACCATGTTGTTTGACGGAGATTTCATTCTTTCCTATGCGAATCCGGAGTTTAACGGCAGCCTGGCTTCGGAGCACAGTGAGGATTCTTTTCTTAGCGAAATAGCAAGCCATGTTGCATCCGGAGAAACGGGAGTATATAATTTAAAGGACAGCGGAAAGAATTACTGGGTAGCAATCTCCCAGGTAGAGGGTACCTCCTGGTATCTGGCATCCTCTGTGAATTCTTCGGATATTTTAAAGGGTATGAACCAGTTCCAGATGATCAGCTGGATTCTTATGATTGTGATGATTGTTGTAATCGCAGTTGTTATGTTGGAACTTGTCAGAAGAATTATTACAAAGCCGGTTTCAGAACTTACCGATAATATCGAACGTATTACAAACGGAGACTTTACAGTTTCCATTAAACCGGGCGGCAACGATGAAATCGGGTTGATGAATTCCTATATGAGCCGTTTTATCACATCCATGAGAAAGACCTTGGGGGATATGCAGGATGTTACCAATAAGCTTTCCATTGAGGCTGCCAATTCTCAGGATGCATCCGGTAACCTAAACCGTCAGGCTGAGGAACAGTCGACTTCCATGGGACAGATTCGTGACACCATGGGCGGTATTTCCGATTCCGTTACGGAATTGGCTGAAAATGCTACCACATTAGCAGGTGCGGTTTCCGATTTGACTACCAAGGGTAATGAAACTCAGGAGACCATGTCAGCACTTGTAACTCAGGCGAACCAGGGTCAGAACGACATGGAAAAATTAAAAGAGAGTATGTCTCTTGTAGCAAACTCCATGTCAGAAATGAACGATGTGGTTATGAGTGTGGATGAATCCGCACAGAAGATTAACTCCATCGTAGAAATGATTAACTCCATTTCTTCCCAGACGAATTTGCTTTCCTTGAACGCTTCCATCGAGGCAGCTCGTGCCGGTGAAGCAGGACGCGGATTCGCGGTTGTTGCTGATGAAATCGGTAA
>CAJOGB010000087.1 GCA_905233835.1 uncultured Lachnospiraceae bacterium | reverse complement strand
GAATACGGAGAAGATGCTCAGTCCTTCGGAGAGCTTTCCGACCGGATTTCTGAGATGGTCGGTTACATCAGCGATTCCATGGAGCAGGTCAACGCTGCGGTAGCATCGATTGCGGAATCGGCCACGGAGACGGCGACTTCCTCCTCCGAGGTTACAGAGACCATCGGTGAGGTAGCGGAAATGGTAGAGGATGTTAACGGCATGGCGACCGACCAGCAGGCGGTTGCCGAGAACCTGGATGATATCGTCAATATGTTTACTCTTGCAAGCGAAGAGGATATCGCGAAATTTGACGAGGAGACGCAAAACGCGTAAAATTCCCCAAGGGATTTTTCATTAAACACCTTATTAACTTAGTAGTGACAACCTAAATCATATTTGTATTTATGGGGCGCAATCGTCAAAAGTATTTGACAACGCGCCCCATAAATGTTATAGTTACGATTGTGCTTGAACTTCAAGCATGTAGGGATATAGTTCAGTTGGTAGAACGTTGGTCTCCAAAACCAAATGTCGAGGGTTCGAGTCCTTCTGCCCCTGGATATGGAAGCACAAATTAAATTTGTGCTTCTATTTTTTTGCCTCCGCACACAGTTCTATACACACTTGTGTATAGAACTGAATGCATAATCGTGAACAGAATGTGACGAAAGGTCGAAATTGCAAATTTTCGTTGAAAATGGAGGATTTTGACTGTTTTTGATTTATACAATTTCACAAAAGTATATCGTTTTCGTAAGTATTTTTTTATCTACATAGGATAAAAGACCAGGAATAAAAACATTTCCAATTAAAATATTGCAAAAAATAACTCATTAATATCCAAAACGAAACATGTGTGTATTAACTCGGAACGATGTGGCTTTTTTGGCATAAAATCATTTGTTGACGGTGGTTCTTATCCATGGTTAAATATCAGACGTACTAAATAATTAAATGACTAAAATAACTGTTGTAAATATAATCTGATTGTTTGGAGGAAGATTGTATGAAGAAGTTTAGAATTAAATTAAACAGTGCCAATGATGTTGAAGAATTTGTGAAGATTGCATCCGGTTTTGATTTTGATATTGATCTTGTAAGCGGAACCGTTTACTTAGATGCGAAGTCATTACTTGGTGTTTTATCTATGGGCTTAAAAAGAGAATTGAATGTAATTACCATGGTAGAGGATCAGCAGTTTGCTTCCGCTATTAAAAAATTCTCAGTAGCTTAATATCATCTTTATTCAAGGCTTTCAAAGATTTATCTTTGAAAGCTATTTTTTTTTAAAATTTGCTATAATCATTTCTATGGAGTCTATACAAAAATCAGAGAAAACAAAATTACATATATCTGTTCGAAACCTAGTGGAATTTGTACTACGAAGCGGAGACATTGATGATCGCATCGGTGGGAAGAATCCTGTATCCGCCATGCAGGAAGGTCAGAAAGTTCATCAGAAGATTCAGAATAAAATGAAGACGAACTACCATGCGGAAGTTCCTCTTTCCATTATGTTTACCTATGATGATTATGAATTGGAAATCGAAGGCCGTGCAGATGGGATTATTTATGAAGATGAACTGTTTCATAATAAAAATGTGTGCGTGGATGAAATAAAAGGTACCTACATTGATTTGGAACGTCTTGAAGAACCGGTTTTCGTTCATCTTGCACAGGCAAAATGTTATGCCTATATTCTTTGTGAACAGTATCAATTGGAGTCTATAGATGTACAGATTACCTATTGCAATATGGATACCTACGAAGTAAAACGCTTCCTCGATCGTTATAAGAATGATGAACTTGAGGAATGGTTTTTACATGTCGTTAATTTGTATAAACGCTGGTCGGACTATACCTTTTATCATCGAATCCAACATAAGGAGTCCATATCCGATTTAACATTTCCATTTCCCTATCGAAAGGGACAAAAGAAAATGGTGGAGCATGTCTATCGATCCATCCATAATGAAGGAGTTTTGTTTGCACAGGCACCCACAGGATCGGGTAAAACCATATCAACAATTTTCCCTGCCGTAAAAGCAATCGGGCAAGGAGACGGAGAACGCATTTTTTATTTAACCGCAAAAACCATAACCCGTACCGTGGCCAGAGATACGTTCGCACTGTTGCAAAATAACGGCTACCGAGGAAAAACGGTGACCATAACCGCAAAGGATAAAATCTGTCCGTTGGAAGAAAGATTGTGCAATCCCGAGGATTGCCCCTTTGCCAAGGGACATTTTGACCGTATTAATGATGCAATCTATGATCTGTTAACATCCAAAGATTTATTTGATGCTTCCGATATTCTTTCTTTTGCAAAAGAACGTGTGGTATTTCCTTTTGAATTGAATTTGGATTTATCTTCTTGGTGCGATAATGTGATTTGCGATTATAACTACGTCTTTGATCCCAATGTTTATTTAAAACGATTCTTTGCCGAAGGAAGCCGAAGCGAAGGAATCTTTTTGGTAGATGAAAGCCATAATTTAATTGACCGCGGAAGAGAAATGTATTCCGAAACTTTAATTAAGGAAGAGTTTTTGCAAATCAAGAAGTATTTTAAGTTTTATCACGGCGGAATTGTAAAAGCATTGGATCGATGCAATAAGGATTTGCTTGCATGGAAACGAATGATGGATGGAGATTATTTGTACGTTGATGATATGGATGTGTTTGTACTTCATCTCATGAGTCTATGCAATGCATTTGAGAAGTTCTTTGAAAAAAGAATTGAACTGGATGAAGGAAAAGAAGTTCGTGAGTTTTATTTTAAGGTAAGAAATTTTTTGAATCTGACGGAAGGGGTGGATAAACGTTACCGGATCTACTGCGATTACAACGAAAAGGATGAGTTTTGCATTCATTTATTTTGTGTGGATCCTTCTTATCAGTTACAACAAAGAATTGATAAGGCCAACAGTGTGGTGTTTTTCTCCGCCACACTTTTGCCGCTTCGTTATTATAAGGAACTTTTGTGTACAAAAGAAACTCCCTATGCCATATATGTGGATTCCATTTTTCCGAAAGAAAATCGATTGCTTGCCATCGGAAAAGACGTTACCAGTCGTTACAAAGCCAGAAACAAATCACAGTATGATGCAATTGCATCCTATATATATGAAATAACAAAACAAAAAACGGGAAACTATATGATTTTTGCTCCTTCCTATTATTTTATGGAGGAAGTAATGTCGGCATATGAATCAAAGTATCACACGGATGAAATGATTTTAAAACAATCCTCAAATATGAAAGAAGAGGAAAGAGAAAACTTTTTAAAAGAATTTGAATTTTCCCATGAAACCTCTTTGCTTGGCTTTTGTGTTTTGGGCGGGATTTTTTCCGAGGGTATTGATTTGGTTGGGGAGCATTTGATTGGCTCTGTCGTAATTGGTACCGGCTTGCCACAGGTATCAAATGTACAAAGAATCATTACGGAGTATTTTGATGAGGTAGACGGAAACGGATTCTTATACGCGTATTTGTATCCGGGAATGAATAAGGTCATGCAGGCAGCGGGACGAGTGATTCGTACCATGGAGGATAAAGGAGTTATTGGACTGTTGGATGAGCGCTTTATGTATTCCGATTATAAAAGTACCTTTCCAAAGGAGTGGTCGGATGTAGTTTTTGTCACAAAAGAAACGGTTGGTAAAAGTGTGAATGATTTTTGGAATCGAAAGTAAAAAATTATATAAGTTTCTAATTTACGAGGGGATAATGGTTATGGTATAATTTTTAAGATTTTGGGATAAAACAAAATATAGTTTGTGAAAACTAGAAATCACATCTAGATATTGTGGTTTACTTGAAATTACGGAAGGGGTATCTATGAGCGCTGTTAGAAGAGTATATGTGGAAAAAAAGAAGGCTTTTGCCGTTAATGCAAATGCACTTCGCCATGAAATCAAACACCAGTTGGAAATTAAAGGCATTACCGGTGTTCGACTTTTGGTTCGTTATGACGTGGAAAATGTTTCCGATGATGTTTTTGAACGTGCAATTCAAACGGTATTTTCCGAGCCGCCGGTTGATGACGTATATTTGGAAGAGTTTTCTTTTGAAGGGAAAACTTTTTCTGTGGAGTATTTGCCGGGACAGTTTGATCAGCGAGCGGACTCTGCAGAACAGTGTATTAAACTTTTAAATGAAGATGAATCTCCTGTGATTCGTTGTGCGACTACTTACGTGATAGAAGGCGACGTGTCCCTTGAGGAATTGGAACTTATAAAAAAATATTGTATTAATCCGGTTGACTCTCGTGAAAGTGCTTCCGAAAAGCCATCTACATTAACGGATGTCTTTGATGAGCCGGATGATGTTAAAATCCTTTCAGGTTATATTTCTATGGAAGAAAAAGAATTAAAGTCGTTGTACGATTCTTTTTCCCTTGCCATGACCTTTAAGGATTTTCTTCATATTCAGAACTACTTTAAAAATGAAGAACATCGCGATCCTACTATGACAGAGATTCGTGTGTTGGATACCTATTGGTCCGATCACTGTCGTCACACCACCTTTTCCACAGAACTTACACATGTGGACTTCGAGGACGGCGAGTATCGAAAACTTTTGGAAAAGACTTATGAAGACTATTTGGATAATTTCAAGGTCCTATATAAGGATAGAAATGATAAATATGTGTGCCTGATGGATTTAGCACTTCTTGCCATGAAGAAGTTAAAGTCCGAAGGAAAACTTGCAGATCAGGAAGAATCCGATGAGATTAATGCCTGCTCCATTGTTGTTCCGATGGAAGTTGACAAAAAAACAGAAGAGTGGCTTGTTAACTTTAAAAATGAAACCCATAATCATCCTACGGAAAT
>CAJOGB010000086.1:5364-7122 GCA_905233835.1 uncultured Lachnospiraceae bacterium | reverse complement strand
AAGGAATAGGGCTGGGACATCAGTTCCTCAGACATATTGAAAGAACAAAGGTCATCATCCATCTGATTGATGTAGCCGGAACAGAGGGCAGGGATCCGTTATCGGATTTTGAGATTATTAATTCCGACCTCGAAAAATACAATTCGGATATTTTAAATAAACCACAGATTGTCGCCGCAAATAAAATCGATGCGATTTACGACACGGAAAATGATCCGGTACAAAGACTTTCTTCGCAGCTTGAAAAGAAGGGTGTAAAGGTTTATCCGATATCCGCAGTAACGGGCAAGGGAATAAAAGAACTGCTTTATGCGGTATATGAGCTTTTGAAAAAGCAGGGGGATGAGCCTGTCATTTTTGAACAGGAATTCTTCCCGCAGTCAGAGGCATTTGACGAAGAACCATATACGATTGAAATAAGCGATGAAGATGGAGCTTATGTTGTTGAAGGGCCAAAGATTGAAAAGATGCTCGGTTATACCAATCTTGAATCTGAAAAGGGATTTGTATTTTTCCAGAAGTTTCTTAAGGAAAACGGTATACTTGATGAACTTAAGGAAAAGGGCATAGAAGAAGGGGATACGGTAAGAATGTATTCTCTGGAGTTTGATTATTATGAATAGTATTTGAGGAGATAAAAATGACAACCAAGCAAAGAGCATATCTAAAAAGTCTTGCCATGAATATAACTCCGATTTATCAAATCGGTAAAGCGGGTATTACTCCTGAACTAACGGAAGGAGTTTCAGAAGCTATTGCAAAAAGGGAACTGGTGAAAATAAGCGTATTAAAAAACTGTTTTGACGACCCCAAAGAGCTCGCACAGACACTTTCGGAGCGCACCAAATCACAGGTGGTTCAGGTTATAGGTAGAAAAATCGTGCTTTACAAGGAATCGGAAGACAGGATTATAACTCTGCCGAAGTAAGAGATTATCAGGGGGACAAGATGTTTGAAAGAAAAAAGATTGGAATCATGGGTGGGAGTTTTAACCCCATACATAACGGACATCTGATTATGGCTGAAAATGCCAGGATACAGTATAATCTCGATAAGGTCTGGTTCATGCCTAACGGTAATCCTCCGCATAAGGATTTAAGCGGAATGCCGGACGGAGAAACCCGCTGCCGGATGACTTTGCTTGCCATATCGGACAATCCCTATTTTGAACTGTCGAGACATGAAATAGACAAAAAAGAGGTTTCATATACATATGCATCACTTGGCAGCTTAAAAAAGAAACACCCTAATGTGGATTTTTATTACATTATGGGAGGTGATTCCGTCTATAATTTCAAACACTGGGTTCATCCGGAGATAATAGCCGGCCTATGCACAATTCTGGCTGCGCCGCGGGAGGAAATACATGATGATAAGCTTAAAGCCGCCGTTAAAGAGTTGTGGGATAAATACAGGGCTGATATCAGGATAATAGACATACCGTCTTTTGATGTTTCATCTTTTCTGATAAGGGAAAGAATACAAACTAATTTGCCGATAAAATACCTTGTACCGGCAAAAGTAGAACAATATATAAGGGAGAATAAACTGTATGAAAACAGAACCGGCGAATAAAGAGCCAATGGACTTTAGTGAAATTACGAAAAAGCTTGAACAGAGCCTTTCTCCCAAAAGATACAGGCATACTTTAGGAGTCACATATACGGCTGCGTCTATGGCTATGCGCTATGGATACGATATTGACAAAGCCATGCTTGCAGGCTATCTGCATGACTGTGCCAAAAATCTCGACTGTGA
>CAJOGB010000086.1:0-5330 GCA_905233835.1 uncultured Lachnospiraceae bacterium | reverse complement strand
TAAGCGAATACGAAGAAAAAAATCCCCAACTGCTTCATGCAAAAGCAGGAAGCGTCCTTGCCAGAACACAGTACGCAGTAGAAGACGAGGAGATTCTGCATGCTGTTTTGGTTCATACCACAGGATGCGTAGGAATGAGCCTTCTTGATAAAATTATTTTTATTGCTGATTATATAGAACCGGGTAGATATGTGCAGGAACATCTTAAAGAACTCAGGAAACTGGCATTTACTGATTTGGATGAATGTCTTTTGCATATTCTGATAGATACGGTTGAGTATCTGGAAAACAGCGGGAAAATAATTGACCCGACAACAAAGGAAACCTATGAATTTTACGCCAGGATTATTGAATATAAACCTTATTAACCGGGAGGATATATGGATTCATTAAACAAACTTAAAATTATTTACAAGGCACTTGATGACAAGCAGGCAATAGATATAAAAATGATAGACATCAGTAAAATATCCTATTGCGTCTGCATCCAATGTTAATCAGATGCAGGCGTTTATTGACAATATTGAAACCGAGCTTATGAAAGAAAAGGTACATCTTCCGAAAATTGAAGGAAAAAGAGATTCATCATGGATACTCATGGATTTTGGTGATATTGTGGTCAACCTTTTCCTTGATGAAGAAAGAGGCTTTTACGATATAGAAAAGCTCTGGAGAGACGGAGAATATGTAGAATTATAAAGAAAAAGGAGTTTCATTTTGAAACTCCTTTTGACTTTAGAAAAATCTGAATACACCGAAAACCTTGCCGAGTATCTCGACGCTGTCTACTATAATCGGATCCATATTATCGTTTTCCGGCTGAAGTCTGTAGTGGCCGTCTTCTTTATAGAAGGTCTTTACAGTCGCAGAATCATCTACGAGAGCCACCACCATATCACCGTTGTTGGCCGTGGTCTGCCTTTTGACGAGAATATTGTCGCCACTGCATATACCGGCATTAATCATACTTTCGCCCTTTACTTTAAGCATAAAGGTCTCTTCATTAGGCATATATTCTACCGGGATGGGGAAGTAGTTTTCAATGTTTTCGGTGGCAAGAATGGGCTCCCCTGCAGCAACACGGCCGACCATGGGAACATTGACAACCTCCCTTCGGGTAAGGTTGAACTCGTCATCCATAATCTCTATAGCTCTCGGCTTTGCAGGGTCTCTTCTGATAAATCCGTTTTTCTCGAGAGTTTCAAGGTGAGCATGAACGGAAGAAGTGGACTTTAACCGGACAGCTTCACCGATTTCCCTAACCGAAGGCGGATAGCCCCTCGATATAATCTCACTTTTTATATATTCAAGTATCTCAGATTGTTTAGGGGTAATTTTACCTTTAGCCATCAGAATATCCTCCTTAATACAAATAAACTTTTTTAATTTACCGGAACCTCTTCTGGAAACCGATAATCAATATATCGTAATTATAACACAGGCCATATACAAAAGCAAACAAATATTCACCTCGTTCTCGCAACTGGACGGCGTTGACGATACGATGTTCTCTGAGGGGGCTGCCATTACGACTGGTAACGACAACATTCTGTTTGGTACGCTCAACGGATACTACGTCGTAGACCGTAATAAACTGACCAACAAGACTGGCTCGCTGCTGAAATTGAGAATCACCGACTTCTTCGTCGATGGTGAATTGCAGACACCACGTAAGACTACATTCTTCGATTACTATGTGCCTGAAAGCAAGGAGGTAAGACTGCCTGACAACAGCATGGATTTCGCCTTCCGCTTCTTCCACAGCTTCCTTGGCACCTTTGCCGTAGGCAGTTAGCGTCATATAGGTATCCATGGCAAAGAAATTCGCGGAATATTCCTTGGAATTTCCCGCGAAGTCACATCCGCATAAAAGCATGCTACATATAAGATTTAAGAATAATACTCGTCTGAATTTTTTCATGTCGTTTTATTCAAAGGTCTCCATCTCATCAACGTATAAGTATTTAAACTGTCGATAGTAAATCTTTGTCTTTCTGGCCTTCCACTCCATATCCGGCATGGTGCGCTTAGGATCCATGTTATGGAGTAAATCCGCCAACTTTACTTCTCTGGCGATGGGGTTTTTCTTAATGGCGGATAGATATGCGGCAGTATCTTTTTTCTCGTCGAAGTTTTCATCCTTTGTCACCAAGATCACCGCTTCGATAATATCCTCATCAAAGCCCTGCTGCCTTAAATACTCCTCCGTCACAAAGGTATCCTCAATGGTATCGTGCAAAAGTGCTGCCACCTTTGCCTTTTCATCGGCGCAAAAAGAGGCTACGGCAATGGGATGTTTGATATACTCCACGCCGCTTTTATCCACCTGTCCAAAATGTGCCTCGGTGGCGATTTTCAATGCCAAATCAAACTGCTCTTGAATCGTCATATGCCACCTTTATTTCATTCTTCCGATGATGCCGTTTGCCTTTGTATAGATTTCCTTCGGATCGAATCCGATGTCGAATTTTCCGCTTTCGTATAAGACTTTTCCGTTTACCATGGTAAGTTTTACGTTTTGCTTACTTCCGGAATAAACGATGTTTTTCACGATATTGTTTTCCGGCTGCATGTTCGGCTGGAATAAATCGATTAAAATAAGATCCGCTTTTTTACCAACCTCTAAGCTGTCGCAGTCCTCTAAACTCATGGCATGGGCTCCGCCGCAGGTAGCCGCATATAACACTTCCTCTGCGGGAACCGTAGCCGCATCCATTTCACGAAGTTTTGCAAGGCCGGTCATTAAAAACATCTCTCGAAACATATCAAGACAGTTATTGGAAGCCGGTCCGTCGGTACCAAGGGCTAAGTTAATGCCCTCCTTTAAGTAACGGGTAATGGGTGCGATTCCGCTGGCAAGCTTCGTATTGGAACCCGGATTCGTTACCGCATATAAGCCTTTATTTTTAAAGATTTCAAAATCCTTATCGTCCATCCATACGCAGTGATACCCGCCACCGCCGTATTTATACATGCCCAAGGAATCCGTAAGCTGTGTGGGTGTCTTTCCCCAACGCTCGATGCATTCCTTTACCTCCAACTCGGTCTCGGAGTTATGCATGTACATGGGGCTCTTTAATTTATCACAAAGTTTTGCAACTCCTTCCATGAGTTCCATAGAGGTGGTATATTCCGCATGGAATCCGATGATAAAAGAAGTTAAATCACTCATCTCGTTTACGATGTGATAGTTTTCTTCCACGGTTTTGGGGCTGCCTCCGAAGTTATTTAAACCGGAGGTCTGTACCGTACGAAATCCCGTATCCACGGAAGCCTTTGCATTCATAGGCGGGAAGAAATACATATCAAAGTTTGATGTGATACCGCTAGTTAAATATTCCATGATTCCAAGGATATTTAACCAATACACATCGTCTTCTATAAGCTTTGCTTCATTTGGGAAAATCTGATTAAACAACCAATCCTGCAGCGGCATATCATCCGCATAGCTTCGTAAAAAGGTCATGGCCGTATGGGTGTGGGCATTTTTAAATCCCGGCATCAAAAGATTGTTTTCACAGTCGACAACCCGGTCGAACTTTATCTCTTCCTTTGCGTCAGCACCTTTTCCGATATAGCAAATCTCATTTCCCTTTACCCAAAGTTCTCCGCTTTCAATGGAAAAGGTATGATTTTTAACGTCCGTTTTTAAAATTCGTGCATTCGTAAATTTTGTATTCATTCGTAAAACCCCTTTTTATTTTCCCTCTAGAATCTCTGAATGGATTCGGTAACCAGCGCGGTAAACTTCTTTGATACCGCTTTACCCGCATCGATAACTTCCTGCTCGGAAAGAGGTGTGGGCGAAATACCGGCAGCCAAATTGGAAATGCAGGAAACTCCCACGATCTTCATGCCCATATGGTTTGCTGCCAAGGCTTCGCAGCAGGTGGACATACCAACCGCATCCGCGCCCATGATTCTGCAAGCATTTACCTCTGCCGGTGACTCGTAGTTCGGTCCCTTGGTCTGAATGTATACGCCCTGCTGAAGCCGGATATCCAAATCACAGGCAGCCTTTTTTACGATTTCCTGTAAATCCAAATCATAGATATGGCTCATATCCGGGAAACGAACTCCCAGTTCTTTATTGTTTTCTCCCCGAAGCGGTGAAGGAACCATAAAGGAAAGCTGATCGGTAATCAGCATCAAATCTCCGGCTTTAAATCCGGTTTTTATTCCGCCGGAAGCATTGGTTAAGAATAAAATCTTTGCTCCCATCATCTTCATCAAACGAATGGGAAGCACCACGTCTTCCATTTCGTATCCTTCGTAATAATGAACCCGGCCCTGCATGCAAACTACTTTTTTGTCCCCTACGTAACCAAAGACAAAGCGTCCCACATGGCCCGGCGCTGTGGATACCGGAAATCCTTCGATGTCCTTATAATCCACGGTGCATTCCACTTTCATGGTATCCGCATAATCCCCCAATCCGGAACCTAATACAAGTGCTACCTCCGGTTCAAAATCCGTTTTTGCACGGACACACTCCAAACATTTTACTAATTTTTCATAAACTGCATTCATAGTATCTTCTCCGTTTCTGTAATTTTAATTTCCCAAAACCACATGCTCCACACGTCGTAACACTTCCTGCGGGTCAAATGGTTTTAAGATGTATTCCACGTTTAATCCCTTGGTATCATAGGTGATATCCTGATGTACGCTCTTTACAAAGAAGCAGGTCTTTTTCCGTTCCAAATCATCCTTCTTCATCCTATTTAACAGCGTTTGCATATCACCGTCCAAGAACTCCGTATTTAAGATAATGGTATCCACCTTTGTTTTTCTGGTATCCAAAAAGTCCAAAGCTTCCGCACCGGTGTTTACCTCATACACACGGAATCGGTTTTCCAAGCAGCTGACTAAAAGAGATCGGGATACACGCATAGGATCCATAATCAAGATGGACTTAAACTTATCATCCTCCAAAAGGCTCTTTGTAAAGAAGCTCTTTCCGTCCTTTCCGTTACTCTTTGTCTTATATAAAGCACGGTCCGCATTGGACAAAAGTCTGTCGAAGGTAAGTCCCCATTCCGGGTCTCTCATTGCAATACCGATGGAACATGAGAAGTGATATTGAAGTTCACTTGCCAAAATCTGATGGGTACGTTCCACGATGGTATCCGCAAGGCGTTCTACCTCTTCCTTTGATTTTACGTCGGTAAGAAGAATCATAAATTCATCTCCGCCGATACGTCCCACCAAATCCTTTTCGGTGGTACACTCTCTTAAAATCTTTCCGAAGGCTTTTAAAACCAAATCACCCTGCTGATGTCCGAAGGTGTCGTTTACGTTTTTAAAATTATCTACGTCCAAAATAAGAA
>CAJOGB010000085.1 GCA_905233835.1 uncultured Lachnospiraceae bacterium | reverse complement strand
TTACAGGTACAGGTTACTTCGATATGGTTGCTTACCAGAAATTTAATGATGGTGAAATGTCAGATTACATCCCAACAGATGATGATCTTAACAAGTCACTTTCAACATTACCAAAGGTAGATTAGTAAGTTGCGGGTTTATCCCGCAACTTTTTTTATTTTTAAGTAAAAATTAAGGTTTGCTCAATTGACTTGACAATACAAATATAATATAATGAAAGTTGTTGTTTTAGGCTTATTAAAAGGAGAGAAAATGACAAAACAATTAGAAGATGAGTAGTTGAAAGGAGATTTTTGTTATGGCAAAAGTAGGGATTGTGATGGGCTCTGATTCAGATATGCCTGTTATGAAGAAAGCGGCTGACATACTTACACAGTTAGGAATCGATTTTGAAATGACTATCATTTCAGCACATAGAGAACCTGATGTATTTTTTGAGTATGCTAAGACTGCTGAAGAAAAAGGATTTAAGGTAATTATCGCAGGAGCAGGTATGGCAGCACACCTTCCAGGTATGTGCGCAGCTATATTCCCAATGCCAGTAATAGGAATTCCAATGCATACAACATCTCTTGGAGGAAGGGACTCATTATATTCAATAGTTCAGATGCCTTCAGGAATTCCAGTAGCAACAGTTGCAATTAATGGTGGTGCTAATGCAGGTATTCTTGCTGCTAAGATTTTAGCAACAAGTGATGATGCAATCTTAGCTAAACTTAAGGAGTACAAGGAAGACCTTAAGAATCAGGTAGTTGCAAAAGACGCAAGATTACAGGAAGTTGGATACGAGAACTATTAATTTTATATAAAAATATAATGAAACATATGGAGGAATAATATGGATTACAAGAAAGCCGGAGTTGATATCGAAGCGGGTTACAAGTCAGTTGAGCTTATGAAGGAGCACATTAAGACAACTAACAGACCAGAAGTATTGGGAGGAATCGGCGGATTCGCTGGAGCCTTTGATTTAAAGGCAATTAAGGATATGGAGGAACCTATTCTTCTTTCAGGTACTGATGGATGCGGTACAAAAGTTAAACTTGCTTTCTTAATGGATAAGCATGATACCATCGGAATCGATGCGGTTGCCATGTGTGTAAACGATGTGGCATGTGCCGGAGGAGAACCCCTATTCTTCCTTGACTATATTGCATGTGGAAAGAATTACCCGGAAAAAATCGCTACCATCGTAAGCGGTGTGGCAGAGGGTTGTAAGCAGTCCGGATGCGCATTAATCGGTGGTGAGACCGCAGAACATCCGGGACTTATGCCGGAGGATGATTACGATTTGGCCGGATTTGCCGTAGGTGTTGCGGATAAAAAAGAAATCATTACAGGCGAGGAAATCGCCGATGGTGATGTCTTAATCGGTATGGCTTCCACCGGAGTTCACTCCAACGGATTTTCTTTGGTTCGTAAGGTCTTTGAAATGACAAAGGAATCTTTGGATACATACTATGATGAGTTGGGTGAGACCTTAGGTGAGGCGCTGATTCGTCCAACCAGAATCTATGTAAAAGCCATGAAGGCCATTAAAGAAGCGGGTGTGAGAGTTCACGGATGCAGCCATATTACAGGCGGTGGATTCTATGAGAACGTTCCGAGAATGCTTCCGGATGGAAAGCGTGCGGTGATTGAAAAGAACTCTTACGAGAAACCTCCGATTTTTGATTTGTTACAAAAGACCGGAGATATTTCCGAAGAGATGATGTTTAATACCTTTAACTGCGGCCTTGGTATGGTAATCGCCGTTAATGCGTCCGATGTGGATGCCACTTTAAAGGCTATTGAAAGTACGAAAGATAAACCTTTTGTGGTAGGTAAAATTGTAAACGGCGAAAAAGGCGTTGATCTTATATAAGAAACGGAAAGGGAAGAGAAATGTTTCGAATTGCAGTGATGGTTTCGGGAGGCGGAACCAATCTTCAAGCGATTATCGATGCCATTTCAAGTGGTAAGATTACGGACACGGAGATCGGTGTTGTGATTTCAAACAATGCGGATGCTTATGCATTAACCCGTGCAAAAAATGCCGGTATACCGGCGGTTTGCGTATCCAGAAAAGAGATTCCGGATAGAGCGGCGTACAATCAGATGTTAATTAAAGCGGTTGATGATGCCAATGTGGATTTGGTGGTATTGGCCGGATTTTTGGTAGTGATTCCGGAAGAGATGATTCGTAAGTATCGAAATCGAATCATAAACATTCATCCGTCTTTGATTCCGTCCTTTTGCGGAACCGGGTATTATGGTTTAAAGGTGCATGAGGGTGCCCTTGCCCGAGGCGTAAAGGTAAGTGGTGCCACCGTACATTTTGTGGATGAAGGAACGGATACGGGTCCCATTATTTTGCAAAAGGCCGTGGAAGTAAAAGATGATGACACACCGGAAGTGTTGCAGCGTCGCATCATGGAAGAAGCGGAATGGGTACTTTTGCCTCAGGCCATTGATTTGATTGCACATCAGAAGGTAGAAGTTGTTGACGGAAAAGTAAAACGGATTTAGTCGGTTTTAAAAAGAGGAGATATCATGAGAGTTTTAGTCGTAGGAAGTGGCGGTAGAGAACATGCGATTTGTCAGGCTTTGGCAAAAAGCAAAAGAGTAACGGAAATTGTTTGTTGCCCGGGAAATGCGGGAATTGCATCCATGAATGTGGAAGGGAAAAAGATTTCCTGTGAAAAAATCGGTGCCATGGAGTTTGAGAAACTTGTTTCTTTTGCCAAGGATACAAAGGTTGACTTTACGGTAATCGGAATGGATGATCCTTTGGTTGGCGGTATCGTAGATGAATTCGAAAAAGCGGGACTTAAGGTGTTCGGTCCGAGAAAGAATGCTGCGATTCTGGAAGGAAGTAAAGCCTTCTCCAAGGATTTGATGAAGAAATACAACATCCCTACGGCGGGATATGAGACTTTTGATGATGCAAGTAAAGCACTTGCATATTTGGAAACGGCCAAGATGCCCATCGTATTAAAGGCTGACGGACTTGCTCTCGGAAAAGGTGTGTTAATCTGCAATACCTTAGAAGAAGCAAAGGCCGGTGTGAAAGAAATCATGCTGGATAAGAAATTCGGATCTGCCGGAAATCATATGGTGGTGGAAGAGTTTATGACCGGTCGTGAAGTTTCCGTTTTATCTTTTGTGGACGGAAATACCATTCAGATTATGTCTTCCGCACAGGATCATAAGCGTGCCAAAGACGGAGATACGGGATTAAATACCGGTGGTATGGGAACCTTTTCTCCTTCACCATTCTATACCAAAGAAGTGGACGAATTCTGTAAGGCAAACATCTATCAGAAAACCGTGGATGCCATGAAATCCGAAGGCAGAGAGTTTAAGGGAGTGATCTTCTTTGGACTTATGCTAACAGAAGAAGGACCGAAGGTGTTAGAGTACAATGCCAGATTCGGTGATCCGGAGGCACAGGTGGTTCTTCCGCGAATGAAAAACGATATTTTGGATGTGATGGAAGCATGCGTGGATGGAACGTTAGATCAGCTCACCTTAGAGTTTGAGGATAATGCTGCGGTTTGCGTGGTATTGGCTTCCGAAGGTTATCCGGTTTCTTATGAAAAGGGATTTCCCATTACCGGATTTGAAAAGTTTGATAATGAAAACTATTTTTGCTTCCATGCGGGAACCGCTTTTGGTGAAAACGGAGAAATCGTTACAAACGGTGGACGAGTTCTTGGTATTACCGCAAAGGGCAGTGATTTAAAATCAGCCAGAGCAGAAGCGTACAAGGCAACGGAATGGATTGATTTTAAGAATAAATATAAGCGAAACGATATTGGAAAGGCAATAGACGAGGCTTAAAGATGAATGAAAAATTACCGAATGATCCTGTGATGCTTTTATCTGTGGTAAATGCGAGACTTAGGGATTATTACGATAGTCTGTATGATTTTTGCAAAGCAGAAGATGTGGAGGAAGCTTGGGTGATTTCCAAACTTGCCCCCATCAACTACATTTATAATCCTTCTTCAAATCAGTTTGAATAAAGGGTTTTGTTTAAAATCGATGTGAGGATGGGGCGTAAAACGGCACCCAAAACAACGCCGAAAAAGCCCTGTACGATATTAAATACGATACCAGGAGCGGCGGCTACAATTCCTGCGGATACTGATGCGGAGTTTAGACCGCCGCTTAGTATGCCAAGTAAAAAGATTTCATAAAGGAAATAGCCTAAGACCATAAACAGTTCTCCTACGGTTCCGGAAATAAGGAAAGACGCGTTTTTCTTTTCTTCTTTCCAAAACTTTTGAAACTCTTCGTAAAGAAAGGCTGCAATAAGGGCGGTTAGTGCCTTTATGACAAAGGTGGCCGGTGCATAGGTAAGATAGCCTCCCAATAAATCGGCAAGCATGGAACCAAATCCCGCTGCCAGACTTCCGTAAAGAGGTCCAAGGAGTATGCCGCTAAGAAGTACAATGGCGTCTCCCGGATGAATGTATCCGAAGGTGGGAGTCGGAAGTTTGATTACGTAGGTAGCGACAAAGGTCAGTGCACTAAGGAGTGCGGAAAAGATCAATTTTTTGGTGTTTTTCATGATAAGTCATCTCTTTTCTTGTTGTATTTTAATCGTTTTAAAGTATATCATAGAAAAGGACGTATCTTCAATGGAATAAGGTATACGAAAAAGGAATGAAACACTATAAGTTTAAACTATTTATTCATTAGGAGAAGCTCATGAAGAAAAAGAAAAAAGCACTCATTTTATGTTGGGTGATTATCATCGTTTCCGTTCTTTTGGCGGCAGGGATTTATTTTCACGCAGATGAAAAAATCGCTGATGCATTAAAGGATGAGGAACCGGTAGCAGACGTTGTTTTGGAAGAAGAGAAGAAGTTGAACCGGAAGAGGTAAAAAAGGATACAACCATAGTGATTACCGGAGATGTGGAACTGTCCGAATATGTTCAAAGAAACTACAATGCTTCCGGTGCTACCGGAGTTGTTTCCGAAGAGATGTTACAGGAGCTTTCTTCGGCTGACGTATTGGAAATCAACAATGAGTTTTGCTTTTCCGAACGGGGAGAGCAGGCGCCGGATAAGCAGTTTACTTTTCGGGTAAATCCATCCTACGTATCATTATTAAATGAAATGGGTGTGGACGTGGCAGGTCTTGCCAATAACCATGTGTTGGATTTCGGAAAGGATGCGCTTTCCGATACCTTTACCACATTGTCCGATGCGGGAATCGAATATACCGGTGCGGGAACTTCTAGGGAGGATGCATCCAAACTTATTGTAAAGGAAGTAAATGGAAAGAAATACGGATTTTTGGCTGCCAGTCGCGTAATCCCGGTGGGCTCTTGGAATGTGGACAATTCTCAACCGGGAGTGTTTACTTGCTATGATACCACGGCACTTTGTAATGCAATCACTGCGGCAAAGACCCAGGTAGATTATTTATTTGTTTGTGTTCACTGGGGAGTGGAGCATACCACGGAATTAACGGACTATCAGGTGGCTAACGGACATGCTTACATCGATGCGGGAGCGGATGCTGTCATCGGATCTCATCCCCATGTATTACAGGGCATGGAATACTATAACGGAAAGCCTATTTTTTACAGCCTCGGAAACTTTATTTTTAATGAAAACATAAACTCTACCATGGCAGTAAAATTTGTCTTTAACGAGGCGGGGGATGTGACGGTTTCTTTGCTTCCGGCTTATGCATCCTCTGCAAAGACTTACCTGGCAGAAGGGGAAAAGGCTGCCGGTATTTTAAACTATGTTAACGGTTTGTCTTCCACGGTGAATGTGGCAGAGGACGGAACCCTTTCCGATGCAAATAATGTACCTTAATTAGTGCTTGAAAAATATTTGCCACGTGTTATTATGTAGTAGGTCATTTTTTCCACGTGTGACGATAAACGTTATCGCGGAAAGTAATATAGATTATTATAAAGAAAGATGAGGGTATTACCATGTTTGGATTTGGTGACATGATTGCGACTTTGAAAAAAAGTCCGAAAACTATCGTTTTTACAGAAGGTTCTGATTCACGTATTTTAGAGGCTTCTTCAAGACTTTTGGCTTCTAACTTCTTAAAGCCGATCTTACTCGGAAATCCGGAAGAGATTAAAAACGCTGCAGAAGATGCAGGGTATAACATTAACGGAGCAACCATTATCGATCCTGAAAACTATGATCGTTTTGATGAGATGGTTGAGTTGTTCTGTGAACTTCGTAAGTCTAAGGGTGTTACTCCTGAGGAAGCAAACTTCGGTACCATGCTTGTAAAGATGGGTGTTGCAGATGCCCTTTTAGGTGGAGCTACTTATTCTACCGCAGATACTGTTCGTCCTGCATTACAGCTTATTAAGACAAAGCCGGGTAACTCCGTAGTTTCTTCATGCTTTATCTTGGTTCGTCCTTCCGCTACCGGTGAGAACGAAGTACTTGCTATGGCTGACTGTGCAATCAACATTAAGCCTACCGAAGATGAACTTGTTGAAATCGCAGGTGAGACAGCAGAGTGTGCTAAGATCTTCGGTGTAGATCCGAAGGTAGCATTCTTAAGCTATTCAACTTTTGGCTCAGGAAAGGGCGAAGATGTAGATAAGATGAGAAACGCAGCGGCAAAGGCAAGGGAAAAGTTCCCGAATCTTCCGATCGAAGGAGAAGTTCAGTTCGATGCTGCCGTATCTCCTCGTGTAGCTAAGACTAAGTGCCCAGGATCTGAAGTAGCAGGTCATGCAAATACCTTTATTTTCCCGGATATCAACGCAGGAAACATCGGTTATAAGATCGCTCAGCGTCTCGGTAACTTCGAAGCTTACGGACCGATCCTTCTTGGATTAAATGCCTCCGTAAACGATCTTTCCCGTGGATGCAACGCTATCGAAGTTTATTCTATGGCTATCATTACTGCAGCACTTGCTTGCAACAATGACTAATCCGTAAAAACCATGTGAATTTTGCCTCAAAGGTACTTATAATGAGTACTTTTGAGGCTTTTTTATAAGAAAATTTGTTAAAAAAAAGACAACTGTGGCATATGCATTTTACCTTTGATAAAATAAAAAATGTATTGAAAAGTATATGTCATTTTTTATAAAAAAATGACAGAAGGGGGTTTTTATGGCACAGTTACAAATTGAGTCGCCGGGCATGTTGCATCAGGCATATCAACAGTTCGCCGACCATGTAACCAGAAAGGTCCAGGCTACGCCAAAGGGAGTATGTCCTGTGGATCTTACTTTAAATGCACTTCGTATGAGCCATGCGGAATCATGCGGAAAGTGTACACCGTGTCGTATCGGCTTGGCTCGCCTTGGTGATATGATTGAAGAGATTTTGGATGGAGAAGGAAACGAAAATTCCGTAAAAGAAATCGAAGAGTTGGCTACCGTTATTCGTGATACCGCGGATTGCGCCATCGGATATGAAGCAGCCAATCTGGTCTTGAATTCTTTAAAATTTTTCCGTGAAGACTACGAACGTCACGTAGAAAAATCCTATTGTTTATATACCATGGATAATTCCATTCCATGTGCGGCCATTTGTCCTGCTCATGTGGATGTTCCGGGTTATATTGCGTTGACTAAAGAAGGAAGATGTGAGGATGCGGTTCGTTTGATTCGAAGAGACAATCCATTCCCCTCTGTTTGCGGTTATGTATGTGAGCATCCCTGTGAGAATCATTGTCGACGCTCCATGGTGGATGCCCCCATTAATATTTGCGGTATCAAACGATATGCCGTAGATCATGCAGGCGAGATTGCCCAAGAGAAAAAAGCAAAATCCACCGGAAAGAAAATCGCCGTTATCGGAGGTGGCCCGGGTGGTTTATCATCTGCGTATTTTCTTCGCTTAATGGGACATGAAGTATGTGTCTATGAGCAAAGAAAAAAGTTAGGCGGTATGCTTCGCTACGGTATTCCGGATTATCGTTTGCCACAGGATATTTTGGATAAGGATATTCAGTATATTTTGGATGCCGGTGTGGAAGTAAAACTTAATACCAATATCGGTAAAGATATTACCATTGAGGAATTAAAGAAAAACTATGATGCGGTATACGTATCTATCGGTGCCCATGACGATAAGAAACTTCGTATTGAGGGCGAGGACGGAAAAGGCGTGGTATCCGCTGTTGAGATGCTTCGTTCCGTAGGAGAAGGAGAGAAAAAAGACTTCTCCGGAAAGACTGTGCTTGTTATCGGAGGCGGAAATGTGGCCATGGATGCCACCCGTACCTCTCTTCGTCTGG
>CAJOGB010000084.1 GCA_905233835.1 uncultured Lachnospiraceae bacterium | reverse complement strand
TGTAGCAAGAACTTCGATAACGCCATCGCCGATTTCAATGATAGATACATCAAATGTACCACCACCTAAATCGTAAACCATAATCTTCTGCTCCTGCTCATTATCAAGACCATAAGCAAGTGCAGCTGCTGTAGGCTCGTTGATGATACGCTTTACATCGAGACCTGCGATCTTACCAGCGTCCTTTGTAGCCTGACGCTGAGCATCGTTAAAGTAAGCAGGAACGGTAATAACTGCTTCTGTTACTGACTCACCAAGGTAGTTTTCCGCATCTCCTTTTAACTTCTGAAGAATCATAGCGGAAATCTGCTGTGGAGAGTAATTCTTTCCGTCGATAGTACGTCCGTTGGATGTACCCATATCTCTTTTGATAGATGAAATGGTGTTTTCTGCATTTGTTACAGCCTGACGCTTTGCCGGCTCACCGATCAAACGCTCACCATTTTTAGTAAACGCAACAATGGAAGGAGTTGTTCTTGAACCTTCCTGATTTGCGATAACGGTAGGCTTTCCACCTTCCATAACAGCCACACAGCTGTTGGTTGTTCCTAAATCGATACCAATAATCTTACCCATAACTTTCTTTTCCTCCAAAATCTTTCTTTCTAATTATTGAACAACCGCTACCATAGAATGTCTTACTACAGTATCACGGTACATATACCCCTTTTGTAATTCCTGTGCGATTACACCGGATTCATACTCCTCTGATTCCACCTGCATTACTGCATTATGGAAGTCAGGATTAAATTCCTGACCAACAGCCTCGATTGGTTTTACCCCTGCTTCTTCCAAAGAAGTCATAAGCTGCTTGTAAACCATCTTCATGCCGTCGCCGAAAGCATCGCCTTCCTGTACTCCGGAAAGTCCTCTTTCAAAATTATCCACTACCGGAAGAATCTTTTCGATAATGGTTTTTGCACCCATGTCATACATCTGTGCTTTTTCCTTCTCGGAACGGGTTCTGAAGTTTTCAAACTCAGCCAACTGACGTTTTACGCGATCGGTTAATTCCTCGATCTGCTCGTCACGTTTATCTTTTTTCTTGCCAAGTTTCTTCTTATCCTTAGAAGTTTCTTCCTTCTTTTCTTCTGTGGTTTCCTTTGGCTCTTTTGTAGGTTCTTCTACGGTTTTTTCCGCAGTTTCCTCGGATGCTTTTTCGGCTTCTTTTACTTCATCTGTATTGAAGTTTTCTTTCTCTGCCACGCAATCGCCACCTTTCATTATTTTTTATTTTGAAGCATTTGATCCAACTGGTGTTTCAAATGATTTAAGTTGTCCATAACGTTTTTATAATCCATACGCTTCGGTCCGATGATACCGATGGTACCCTTCACACCGTCGCCCAACTCGTATGTCGCCGTCACCACCGAACAATCCTTCATGGTCTGAATCGGAGATTCATCACCGATGTATACCTGGATGCCGGTTCCGGTTCCTTCCCCGGAGGTTTCGATGTCGGAAATCAACTGTTTTAATTCATCCTTTTCCTCAAAAGCGGAAATAAATTCGCTGGCCTTCTGAGAATCCGCAAGTTCCGGATATTTAAAGATGTTTGTGGCACCGGAAGTATAGATTTCCGTCTCTTCATCCCCGATGGTCTCGGCAATGGACTGTAATACTTCTTCTACGATTTCCGCAAACTCGGAAGCTTGGGATTTCATATTGGAAATCAGTGCCAAATTAATATCGGATACGGTAAGTCCGTTTAAGTGGGTATTTAAGAGCATGTTAAGTTTTAACATGTTTTCATTACTTAAAGGAGAAGAAACATCGATTAACTTATTTTTCACGATATTTCCGCTCATCATTACAACGGACAACACCTGGTTTTCATTCACCTGAGAAAGTTGAACAAACTTTACTTTCGTACCGGAAATCGCCGGAGCGGAAATCATGGTTGCATACTGGGTATTGTTAGCCAGTACCTTAACCACCTGCTTTAAGAGCTTTTCCATCTTCTCCGTACGCTCAATCATTAAGTCCTTAATCTCGGTAACTTCCTGATCCTTTTCCTGAATCAAATGATCCACGTAGAAGCGATAACCTTTATCGGAAGGAATACGTCCTGCGGAAGTATGAGGCTGAATAATATAGCCCAACTCTTCCAAGTCACTCATTTCATTTCGAATGGTTGCGGATGATAAATTCAAATCCGAACTCTTTGAAATGGTACGGCTTCCCACCGGCTCACCAGTCTCCATATAGTTCTGGATGATGGCGTTTAGAATCTTAACTTTTCTCTCGTCTAATTCTTCCATTAATAACCTTTTTCCCTTTAAAATCACCTCTGTTAGCACTCATAAAAATAGAGTGCTAATATCTTCAAAAGATAATTTAGCACCCTACCATTCATTTGTCAACTATATTAGAGAAGGAAATCTTAAGAATCCAACAAAAATTCCGCCATCACACGATTGCTAACATCCATTCCCTTTTCCGTTAAAAATACGCGGCCTTCCGCCACCTTTAAAAGTCCCAGACTTTCGTTCTTTTTAATCACCTTATCATAAATAGCTTCAATCGTAATATGGAAGGTATCAAAGAATTCCTGACGGGAAACTCCCTGATTCATACGAAGTCCCAGATACATAAACTCGGACATGGCATCCCGCTTGGAGAGTTCAATCTCCTCCACCCGAACCGATTCATCCTTTTCCAAAAGATCGATATAGGTAAGCAAGTTGGATTCGTTGGTATAACGAACTTCATCTATAAAGGATGCAGCCCCCAGGCCCACACCCAAATAAGGAACTCTCTTCCAATAACCGATGTTATGAATGCACTCTTTTCCTTCTTTTGCAAAGTTTGATATCTCATACTGATGATATCCCCATTCTTCCAAAAGCGCCTGTGCATTCTTAAGAAGCTCATACTCCTGATCCAAATCCGGCAAAGCCACCGTATCCAAATCCTTTTCTCGGCGTTCCACATCTTCGTGATACTTTTCATAAAACTCCGTACCCTCTTCCACTATAAGAGAATACAATGAAATATGCTGAGGTTTTAAATGAATTACCTTTTTAATGGAATTGGAAAGTTTATTCCAAGTTTGATAGGGCAAACCGCTCATCAAATCAACATTGATGTTTTCAAATCCCGCCAGTTGCGCCTCTCGATAAGTCTGCTCAAACTTTTTAAAATCATGAACCCTACCCAAAAGTTCCAGTTCATCATCGTTTGCGGACTGTAATCCGATGGACAAACGATTTACTCCCAGATGTCTGTAAATCTTAAAAGCTTTAGAGATGCTTCCGTTCTTGGAGATACAGTAAAAACATTTACCTTCAATAACGTATATGACGAACATCACATCAAAATAATTGCAAACAGCAACAATGTATCGCTTTGGGACGGAGAAAATCTTGTTATTGATAATTATGAGCTCCCCAATGTACACGGCAATGGATATGGTCCTATCACAAGTCACAAAAGTCATGGTTGCAGTCAGAGATCGTATTTTACTTTTGCCAACATCACTATGCAGACCATTAAGGGTGAAAAACTCCTTAACATTCTTGATAATTACAACTTTGAAAGTGACAACAGCAGATATGTGATAAGTTTAAGTGATACAGCAATCGAAGATCTTGATGACGAAGAAGTTCTGAACGATGTAGCTGAAAAAATTTCTGAGAAGAATATAACGTTTATTGGTCTTGGCAATGACGAATCTTCGGAACAGTATCAGAAGATAGTACAGCTTATTCCTGACAATGCTTATTACTATGAGTATTCGGATAATACAGCTATCAATACTGTTAATAACAATATCATTGAAACAGAAGAAGCTAAACGTATTCTGGATTCTGATGCTATTATAGCAACAAATCTTACAATTACCGGTGAATTGCCAGACGGTACTTCTTTTGTACAGCAGTATGATGAACTTCATGAAGGAGAGACACTCAGCTTTGTAGTCCCCGTTGATCTGAATGATCTGACATCAAGTATCGACGCTGTCCTCTTAAAGGACATCAGACTTGATTACACTGACGAAAATGATAACGCAAGGGTCAAGACACTGGATCAGATAACGCTTCCTGTCATTGGATTTGGCGGAAAGATCACTGATCAGGTCTCTACGGATAAAGAGGCGTATTATGAATATGAAGATGTAAATATCTTCGACAGAATCCATAATAATTCTGATATTAGAGCTGCTAAGGGACTTATGAGTATTATTACTATTATTGATCCGGATGGCAATGAAATCGCAGAATACTCCAAACCGCTTACCGAGATCATGACAAAAAGCTATGTCGAAGTATCTGAGTTATGGAATGTTGCAGACCAGCCCGAAGGACAGTATACAATAATTTCCAATGTTTACGATGGCGAAGTATTGGTTGCTGAAAGCCAGGCTACGATCGAGGTGATGCATCACGAGCTTCCTCAGTATGAGCTTGCAGGTTATCTTAATACATCAGGTAAATTGTTTAAGGCTGACGAAACTGTTGAAGTAACAAGATACATAGAAAATATCGGAAGAAACGATATTGAAAACGGAATGATTGCTATTAAGATCGTGGACGCAGCACATGAAAAGGTAGTCTATGAAAGAGAAGAAGCATTCAATCTTTCTATTGGAGAAAACGATACCGGTAAGTTCAGTGTTGTTCCTGCAAATGATTTTACTTCAAGAGGAGGCAAGGAATACCTTATCATTTATGAAGTTACAACAGAGGATTGTCAGACAATTGAATTGCCCGGCGATGGCTTTATGCTTGACGGATTCGATTTCACCTTTATGGGGGATGACGTTCTGTTCTCTATGAATGATGATGCCTCAACAAAAGGTATTCAGATGAACGGCTGGCTTATGAATGTATATGGCAGTATGCACTCAAATTCAGATATCGAAGCAAATTGCTCTGTTATAACAGTCAACGGTGATTGTTCATCAGTTGCCGGAGCAAAGTTCAATACATGGCAGACATTGCTTGAAAATGATCCAATTGCATCTGAGTTTATAGAATTCCCCGATGTTCTGAGCGTTATAAAATCGAGATTACAGGAAATAGTTCTG
>CAJOGB010000083.1:5140-6230 GCA_905233835.1 uncultured Lachnospiraceae bacterium | reverse complement strand
CCGTCTTCGGGAAATCGGGATTTCGGACCTTCTCCACCGCGTCAAGCCGCAAAAACGATTCCCAAAGGAGCAAAGTAAACTGCCGGGCTTTCCATATCCAGTGGCAAAATACTGATTACCGCCAAAAACATCATGACGTAAAACTGATAGGCCTGGCAGACCCAAATAGTCTCCTTGGCAGAAGCTTCACGTTTCCAATAACGCATAACAAAGAATACCAAACAGATACCGTTTGCAATAATGTTGGCGGCATAAAAACCGGATACGTGCCAGGTTGCAAATACGGTAAGAGACAGCACGTAGTATACGGCCATCATACATTCAATAATAAAAGAAACGCGAATCAAAAGCATACGGTTGGATAAGGCTACATATTCCTTATTATCCTCAATGTACTTCTGAGTCGCTTTATGTAAATTTCCAATCGGAACCTTATCTACTCTAAACTGTTCAAAAAAATTTCCCATCTTATCCCTCATATTCAAGTATTTCTAAAAGGATACACCCACGAAATCAATATACCATATTTTGCCTCATATGTTAAAAGATTTCTTGTTTTTATCCTTAGAACATGCTAGAGTTTTTTCGAGGTGAAGTATTATGAACTCTGAATTTATCAAACATAAAATCGAACATAATAAGGAACGACTCTTAACCACTGTAAAATGGGTGATCTTTTCTCTTTTAGTGGGACTTGTGTTAGGTGTCATCGGCGCCGTCTTTTATCACGGCATAAAGGATGTCACCGGCTTTCGTCTCCTCCATCCACAGGTGATTTTCTTACTTCCCGTGGGTGCGGTAATCATTCGCTTTTTATATCACATCTGCCGCTACGATAACGACGGCGGAACAAACCTGGTATTATCCGCCATTCAGTCCGACGATGATATTCCGAAACGAATGGCGTTTCTAATCTTTATCTCCACCATCTTTTCTCATTTTGCGGGAGCTTCCGTAGGTCGTGAGGGAGCTGCCTTACAGCTGGGAGGAAGTATCGGAAATAACATCGGAAAATTATTTAAGTTTAACGATTCGGATAAAAAGACCATGATTATGGTCGGAATGAGTGCCGTCTTTTCCGCACTCTTCG
>CAJOGB010000083.1:0-5105 GCA_905233835.1 uncultured Lachnospiraceae bacterium | reverse complement strand
CGGCATCATGCACTACGCAGCACTGGTTCCCTGCGTCATCGCCTCTTTTGTGGCACGAGGGGTTGCCTCCTATCTTGGTTGTCCGGATGCCGCATTTACTATCGTAGACGTTCCTGCATTCGGAATTCTTTCCGGATTTGAAACCGGGTTACTTGCCATTTTATGTGGATTGGTAAGCATTCTGTTTTGCCTTTGCTTACATACGGGAGAACGACTCGGGAAAAAATATTTGAAAAACCCGTATCTTCGTGCCTTTGTATTAGGTTCCGTAGTGTTGATTTTCACCTTACTCATTGGTGAGCAGACCTACAACGGCGCCGGAGTGGAATTCATTCAAGATTGCATTGAAGGAAACACCCATCACTTTGCGTTTTTGGTTAAGATTTTATTTACCGTTTTATGTATCACTGCGGGTTACAAAGGTGGTGAAATCGTACCCTCCTTCTTCATCGGAGCGTCATTGGGATGTGCATTTGGAGCGCTCATCGGGTTATCGCCGTCGCTTTGCGCTGCCATCGGAATGGGGGCTGTGTTCTGCGGAGTGACGAATTCGCCTATATCCGCGTTTGTGATTTGTATTGATTTATTTGGGATGGAGGGGGCACCCTACTTCCTGTTCGCCATCGCGCTCAGCTATATGCTTTCAGGGTACTATGGATTGTACTCGAGTCAGAGAATTGTATATTCGAAATTTAAGAGTAATTTTATAAATACGAATACGAAGTAATATGTAAACGGAAAAATCGTAATACGATTTTTTCTTAATCTACAATACTGTTTTTAGTTCGTCTTCTAGTTCCCTTATTGTTATGTATCTTTCTTTTGGGCTCTCGTTGGTTGCCTTCTTAATGATGCTACTCAGCATTTTTCTCTTTCTGCCCATCGTGGTAGGGCTGCCCAGCAACAGGAAGTCCAGGGTGCGGCCCACTCCGTAGACGTCGACGGTGTAGTCGCATACGCCGGCGGTGGTTTGCTCCGGGGCGCAGAAGCCCGGAGTGCCTTTCATCGTAGGATAGCAGGTGTTGGGGCGCCAGAAGAAGCCGTCGTCACAGTCAATAAGTTTTACGGAAATGGGATTTCGTTTCTGTAAAATTACGTTTTCCGGCTTGATGTCGCCGTGTAAAATCGGCTGTTTTAAGCCGTGAAGCACACGAACTCCTTTGCAAAGTTGCACACCGATTCCTGCGATTTCTTCCACGGAAAACTCCTCACTCCAACCAATGGGCAGACCCTTCCCCCGAAGGACGCCGTCTAAGCTGATGCCATAGACAAACTCCTCTTCCACGAAGGTTTTTCCGTCGCGACGCTCCACGCCATAAATCTCCGCTAAAGCGAAGTGTCGGACATCCTTTAAAGCATCCGACACTTCATCTTCATGTTCTTTTATTTTTACAATGATTTTCTCTTCGCCGGAAAGACGAATCTTTTGTGTAAAGACTTCACTTTTCATAGATCTTTGAAATGAAATGATTTTTCACCGGAAGCATAATCCCCTACGATTTGTCCGCTACCGTAAAGTTTGTATTTATAGGTCATGAGTCCCTCTAAGCCCACGGGACCTCTGGCATGAATCTTTCCTGTGGAAATCCCCACTTCCGCACCGAATCCGTAACGAAATCCGTCTGCAAAACGGGTAGAAGCATTTTGATATACTCCTGCGGAATCCACCATCTGCATAAAGTATTCCGCAGCTTCGTTATTCTCCGTTAAAATCGCATCCGTATGGTGAGATCCAAAGGTATTGATGTGATCGATGGCTTCATCCATATCATCTACGATTTTTACGGAAAGTTCCATATCCAGATATTCTTTTTTATACCCATCCTCCGTCAAAGGCTCTGCGGTTATCACATGAGATACTTCTTCGTCTCCATGGACTTTTACCTTTGCTTCGGATAATGCATTTGCCATCTCCGGTAAGAATGCATCCGCGATATCCCGATGCACAAGAAGAGTTTCTGTGGCATTACATGCTGCGCTGTACTGAGTCTTTGCGTCCAGCACAATAGGGATCGCTTTTTTCACATCGCAGTCCTTATCCACATAGGTATGACAAACGCCGTCCGCATGTCCCATGACAGGAATCTTTGTATGGTTCATGATGTAGGACACAAAGGCATTAGAGCCTCTTGGAATCAGCAAATCCACATCCTTATCACAGGTTAAAAGCTCATCGATTTCACTGTGAGCCTCTGCCTGCAAAAAGGCCTCCTCAGGAATTCCCGCAGCTACCGCTGCATCCTTTACGACAGAAAAGAGCACGCGATTGGTTTCCGCCGTTTCTTTTCCGCCCTTTAATACCGCGCAGTTTCCGCTTTTAATGCAAAGAGAGGAAATCTGCACCAGCGCATCCGGACGGGCTTCGAAAATCACACCGATGACACCGATGGGGCAAGACACCCGATGTAAGATAAGACCCTCATCCAACTGTCTTACAAACTGCTTCTTTCCCACAGGATCGTTAAGACCCATTAACTGATGAAGACCTTCCACACAGGAGGAAAGTTTTCCCTCGTCAAACTTTAGACGCTTTAAAACGGATTCCGATATGCCGTTTTCCTTTGCGGCAGCCATATCCTTTGCATTAGCCGAAAAGATTTCTTCCTTCTTTTCTAAAAGCGCATCCGCGATGTTTGAAAGCGCCCGGTTTCTTACCTCACCGATGGTCGCCGCCATCTTCGGCGAGGCCATCTTCATTTTGTGTACTTTTTCTTTCATGTCCATGTAATAATCTTCTTTCTTTTTCCTTTAAATTATATGAATTATAGCAAAGGAAAATAAAAAAAGCCATCGGCAAATCCTGCCGATGACTTCTTAGTTACAGATTTAAACTTTCCTCAATTCTTTTTTCAATGCGTTCCAAAACATTTTCCGGAACGGTTTTATCGGAATGAAGATCTTCAATGGTGGATTCGGAACCCTGAAGGGCCGTTACATCCAACCATGTATCTTTTTGAAATTCCTCATCAAAGATAACGAATATATCTCTGTCCCGTAAAATCTCAGATAAAGGTATGTTCTTATAATCCATGTAATCTTTACCTCTATTAAACTCGAGATAAGTACTCACCTGTTCTGGTATCAATCTTAATTACATCGTCCTGATTTACAAATAAAGGAACCTGAACAACAGCACCTGTTTCAACAGTAGCAGGCTTTGTAGCACCTGTAGCTGTATCGCCCTTGAATCCCGGCTCGGTATCGGTAATCTGTAATTCAACGAAAAGTGGCGGCTCAACTGCGAATACTTTACCCTTATGTGAGCAAACCTTAACCATTTCGTTTTCCTTAACGAATTTTAAGGAATCACCGATGTCATCCTGTGATAATGCGATCTGATCATAAGTCTCAACATCCATGAAATTGAAAAGATCGCCATCGTTGTAAAGATACTGCATATCCTTACGCTCAATGTGTGCAAGTGGGAACTTCTCAGTCGGTCTGAAAGAAGTTTCTACAACACCACCGTTAACGATATCTTTTAATTTTGTACGAACGAAAGCTGCGCCCTTTCCAGGTTTAACGTGCTGGAATTCTACGATCTGGCAAACCTTTCCGTCGTATTCAATGGTAACACCGTTCTTAAAATCTCCGGCTACTATCATCTTATAGTTCCTCCTAAATAAACAAAATAACTTTTAACATTTTACACGAAAATCAGGGAAAATGCAAATCTATGGCATTCCTCTTACTTGGAATATTTTTTCTCTATATCCGTAAGCATATTTACGCGTTCTGCGTGTCTTCCACCCTGAAATTCCGCTTCCATGTATGCGTCCAAAATGCTCTTTGCCACTTCTTCTCCCACGATTCTTGCACCGAAGGCGATGATGTTTGCATTGTTATGTTCTTTTACAAGACGAGCTGTGGTAGGCTCGGAGCAAACTCCTGCACGAACCCCCGGCACCTTATTGGCTGCGATGGAGATTCCTACACCGGTTCCGCAGATTAAAACACCGAAATCATACTCGCCGGCTGCCACCTTTTCGCCTACGGTTTCACCGTATACGGTGTAGCTGATGCCTTCGTTTTTGTCGGCGCCGAAGTCATCAACGCTGTGACCCTTTTCCTCTAAATATTTCTTTACCACCTGTTTTAATTCGATGGCTGCATGATCGTTTGCGATAGCAATCTTCATGAATATCCTCTTTTCTATTCTTCAGTTTTTAGCGGAACCTTTTTTACTTCTCCGCCAAATGCTTTATAAATAGCGTAGCCCGCTAAAATCACGGCTTCCGCAAAGCGTTTAATAATAATCTGGATTTCTTCTTTCCACTTTAAAATGGGCTTTACCATCACGGTTCGAATTCCCGTGCGATTGGCTCCCCAAATATCCGTAAAAATCTGATCTCCCACAAAAAGCGTGGACTGTCGATCGGTTTCCATCATTTCCATGGCTTTTTCATAGCCTTTTACAGAAGGCTTATTGGCCTTAAAGATGTAAAACTCCACGCCGGCATCTTCCTTAAAGCTTTTTACCCTGGGTTCCTTATTATTGGAAAGTAAAAGGGTATGGAATCTGATCTCGGATAATTCCTTAAAAAAAGCCTTTGCTCTGTCATCCGCCGGTGCGTTATGGGGCACTAAGGTGTTATCCGTATCAAAGATTACCCCACGGTAGCCCTCGTTATACAGTTTTTGAAAATCCACCCGATAAACCGATTCGATATAGTCATCCGGATAAAAATAATGCTTCATTTTGTCTTCCTCACAACACGTGAGATTATAGCAGATATTTTAGGAATCGACTACCGAAAAGTATTCAAACATAAAAAAAGCAGCTCCAAATCGGAACTGCTTTAAAAATCTTAAACTATAATGCGAAATCTTCGCTTCCACGAACCGGCTGTGTCTCTGCAACAGTAGCGTTTTTCTCACCTACGAAGAACTGGTACTGCTGGATTGCCTGATCCTTTCTCATGTCGGAAATGGCTTTTTCCACATCCAATGAGCGAAGATCGCTTTCCTTGGAGTTAACTTCAAAAGTCTCTGTCGGACGATACTGCTCTGCATAATCATAGGCACCAAAAGTTTGCTTGCTCTTTGCGGCAGCTAAAGCTTCTTCGTTAACTTCAACTTTAACTTCCTCTTCCTTAGCAACTTCC
>CAJOGB010000082.1 GCA_905233835.1 uncultured Lachnospiraceae bacterium | reverse complement strand
TCATCGCTTTCCGAATTTGTATGGAAAGAGACACAGCGTCGTCCCATGATTATGCCGATTCTTATGGAAGTCTAAATAATAAATAATATATAAAAAAAGAGAAACCACATTTTCACCGGATGTGAAAAGTGGTTTCTCTTTTTTTGTCTGGTTTTAATAATTATATTGACTAACGATGGTGTAGTGCTGTGGCGATGTTTATTGCGTGGTCGGAACAACGCTCCAAGTCGGTGGACATGTCGGTGAATACAACGCCGGCTGCCGGATCGCATTTTCCTTTCATCAAACGTGTTACGTGATTTTCAATCATTTCGGACTGAATCTGGTCAACCAATTCCTCCTGAGCCTCGCAGGCCGGAAGTAAAGAGAAGTTTTCCGTTGTAAAGATTTCAATGGACATATCGATGGTTTTTAATGTGGCATCGGTAATTGCTTTGATTTCTTTACGTGCGGGCTTTGACATGTTGTCCTTTGCACGTCCGATTTTCTGTCGATATTCAATAATGTTTTCTGCGTGGTCGGAAATTCGCTCAAAGTTTGATGCGATAATGGTAAGCTGTGTTGCTCTGAATGCATCGGCTGCGGATAAATCTAAGGAACGAAGTTTAATAAGTCGTTCGGAAATCTCGCGGGTTAAGAAATCACAAATCGCTTCCGATGTTTCAACTTTTTCAATCAAATCGTCTTCCTTTGCAAAGAAGCATTCCACGGAGTCTTCCAAGTTATCTCTGGCAATCTTTCCGAGACGTTCCACTTCCTTAACCGCCTGAGCAATCAAAACGGAAGGAAGAGTGTTTTCTGTCTCTACCATATACAAAAGCTGCATTTCTTTTCTGGAACGGTTTTCTTCCGGAAGTACCGGGATAATCATTTCGGATAAATGAACGATTTTCTCGGAGAAGGGAAGCATAACGATTACGGAGAATAACGCAAATAAGGTATGGGTATTTGCCACCTGACGTCCCACATCGTTTGGAGATAGGGCACAGATGAAATCCAAAATCTGGGGAAATACCGTAACCAAAGTTGTAATAATGATAGCTCGTAACAGGTTAAAGTTTAAATTCAAAATCGCGGTACGTTTACCGTTTCTGTTGGCGGTAAGTCCGGCTAAGATATTGGGAGTAACGGAACCGACGGCGGCACCGATGATTAAATATACTGCGGTGTGATATTCCAAGATTCCCTGCATGGCAAAGGCCTGGAAAATAACTACGGATGATGAGGATGACTGTAAAAGTGCGGTAAAGATTAAACCAAATAAAATCGCCACCATGGGGTTTTTCAAATTGTCCAAAAATGAAATAAACGCGGCGCTTTGACTTAGGGGTTTAATTGCACTTTTGATAAGTCCGATTCCTACGAACAACATACCAAATCCCATGATGATGGATCCGATGTGTTTTGTGGTCTGCTTTTTGACAAACAGATACATAATCGTGCCGGCAAATAATAAAACCGGTGCGAATGCGGTTAAGTCAAATGCGGTAATTTGTGCGGTAATGGTGGTACCGATGTTGGCACCCATGATAACGGCAATGGCTTCCGTAAGCTGCATAAGACCGGAGTTTACGAAACCGATGACCATCATATCTGTAGCGGATGATGATTGTATTAAGACAGTAACGGCAATACCTAAAAATACGGCCATTACTTTATTGGATGTAACTTTTTCAAGAAGGGTACGCAGTTTATCACCTGCTGCGTTTTGTAGGCCGGTGGACATAACCGTCATTCCATACAGGAACAATCCAACACCGCCTAAAAGCGAGAAAAACTCGATAAACGTCATAAGAATTATCCTCCACAATTCTTTCTTTAACTAAGATACTCTTTTGTTGTCCGCTATTAGATTATCGAATAAACGTTGATTTGTAAAGAAAAAACTTGGTATAATAGAATCACGTTGGAGGACGTATTATGGGAATTTTTGGAACAGATATGAAAATGAAAGAACTCATTCCGATTTTGGATGCACCGAATATTTCGGAGCAAAAGCTTTGGGATGGGATTGATAAATATTTCCATGAAGCCGATGTAGGAAATATACTTCATGTTGCGCTTGTTGAAGTAGATGTTTCCATATCGGAGAATATCTTTGATCTTATGGGACGAGATGCGATTTATACATCTAGGTTCGGTCCCGAATCCATTGAGAATAAAATCACACTGGAATATCCGGTGGTAAATAACGGTCATGGGAGAGCCATTGTTTATCCAATGGAAGGACACGTTTTTTCCGATGAAGAAATCGAAGAAATTACTGCTATCGGTATTATGACCTATCAGATTATGAGCCGTATGCGGTTAAAGAAATGCTTGGAGCAGTCTAAGTATATCGATATGCTAACAGGCATTAACAATACTCCCGGCATTACCATGCAGGGTAAAAAACTGGAAGCCCTAAACGAATTGGAACGCTATGCCGTTATATTTATGAATATCAAAAACATGGGATTCGTAAATAAGGTGTTTGGCTCTCAAATCGGAGATTATGTCATCACCCAGTACGGAAAATATTTATATGGTTTAAGCCTTCGCGATCAGGGATTTGTATCCAGATTGGGCGGAGATAACTTCCTTTGTATTATCAAACGTTCCGCTTTGTTGGAATTCTTGGATGATATCGTTTCCGTGGATATACCTGTGGAAACCATGGATCGAAAAGATATCGTTTCTGTTAAAACCCATATCGGTGTGTATGTATGCCAGGTTGGAGATGAGTTTGGCCGTGCCATGCAAAATTCATCCACATCCGCGTTTTTTGCAAAGCGTATTGCATCAAAGGAACCGGTATTCTTTGACGAGAAAATGAACGAACAGTCCATGCAGATGCGAAAGATGTTAAACGACTTTCCGCAGGCTATGTTAAACGGCGAGTTTTTTGTTTATTATCAGCCGAAGGTGGATGTTCATACCGGAAAAATTAAGGGCGCGGAGGCACTTTGCCGATGGAATAAAAAGGGCCATATCCTTACAAGTGAAGAATTTGTACCAGCCATTGAACACGGCGGTATGATGCTGGATTTAGATATGTTTGTGTTGGATAGAGTTTGTGAATCCTATGCAGATTGGGAAAGTCGTGGTATTTCTTTTGACTCCGTATCCATTAATCTTTCAAAGAATGCGATTTATGATAAGAACGCGGTTCGAAGAATTCGGGAAGTGATAGAAAAGTATCAGGTTCCGCCCCAGAAGCTTACGATAGAGATTACCGAGGCTTTGGAAACCAATGAGATTGCATTTATTCTTCAGTTCTTGGAGAAGGTGAAACTCTTAGGCTGTAAGGTTTCCTTGGATGATTTCGGAACCGGCCATTCATCCCTGGAAGTTTTAAAGAAGTTTGATTTTGATGAAATTAAGTTGGACTGCTCTTATATAGAGAACATGGAGGAGTATACCCAAAAAGAACGAATTGTTTTTGATGCGTTGATTCGTCTTTTAAAAGAGTTAAAGATTCCGATTGTGGCAGAGTGCGTGGAAAACGATGAACAATTGGAATATTTAAAAGATATCGGTTCGGACATTTTGGTTCAGGGAAACTATTTTTATCGTCCGCTTCCAAAGGAAGAGTTTGAGAAATTGCTTTAGTTTCTTGACTTTTCACAAATAGTTGCATACAATTAAATAGCAAATATTGCAGGTAGTACAAAAAAGGAGGCTTTTATGGAAAAATCCGAAGAAACGTATTCCTGTTTAAAATTAGAGAATCAGTTATGCTTCCCGTTGTATGCTTGTGCAAAAGAAGTGGTTCGAAGTTATAAGCCTTTCTTGGATGAACTGGATTTAACCTATACGCAGTATATTACCATGATGGTTCTTTGGGAAAAGAAGCAGATGAACGTAAAGGAAATCGGAAAGTGTTTGTACTTGGATTCCGGAACCCTTACTCCGCTTTTAAAGAAATTGGAAGCAAAGGGATATATTGAGCGTCATCGTTCCAAAGAAGATGAAAGAAATCTTTTGATTAAGATTACAAAAGATGGGGAAGCATTGAAAGAAAAAGCCATGGAGGTTCCTTCCAAAATGGCGACGTGTTTGGAACTTAATGAAAAGGATGCGAAAGAGTTGTATTCTTTGCTTCATAAATTATTGGATAAATTTCACGAGGAAGACTAGTCTATGAAAAACTGGGTGGAAATTCGAAAAGGCGGAGATTTTAAAGCCTTGGGAGAACAGTTCCATATCGATCCTGTGATCGCGAGATTACTTATAAACCGAGGTATAAAGGAAGCAGATTTTGCTTCCTTTTTAAGTTGCGATGAATCGTATATACATCGCCCCCAAAAGATGCTTGATATGGAAAAAGCGGTTAATATCGTTTCCAAAGCCGTAAAGAATAAGAAGAAAATCCGTATTATCGGAGATTACGATATTGACGGAATCAATGCCACATATATTCTTTATTCAGCCATAGGTAGGGTCGGAGGAGATGTTAGTTATGCAATTCCCCGTCGTATCGAGGATGGATACGGAATCAATCCAAAGATGGTGGATGCGGCGCATGAAAGCGGTGTGGAAGTTATTATTACCTGCGATAACGGAATCTCTGCATTCCCTGCTGTAAATCGTGCTAAAGAACTGGGCATGACCATTGTAATTACGGATCATCATCAAATTCCCTTTGAAGAAGAAAACGGAGATAAAATTGAAAAAATCGTACCGGCGGATGCGGTAGTGGATCCCCATCGAAGAAAGGACAATTATCCTTTTCCTGAAATCTGCGGTGGTATGGTGGCTTGGAAGTTTATGCAGCTGTTATACGAAAGAATGGAAATTTCAAAAGAGGAAGCAGATGCCTTTATTGAAAATGCCGCTTTTGCGACAGTGGGAGATATCATGCCGCTTTTGGATGAAAACCGTATCGTCGTAAAGCGCGGCCTTTTATCCATGACCCACACGAAAAATGTGGGGCTTCGTGCTTTAATAGCACAAAGCGGCCTTGAGAATATGACACTTACATCCTATCATTTGGGATTTGTTTTGGGACCTTGCTTGAATGCAACGGGACGATTGGAAACAGCGGATCTTGCAATGCAGCTTTTATTGGAAACGGATTACATGAAAGCTTATGCTATGGCAGGGGAACTTGTTTAAATACGCAACGAAAAGCGCTGACAAAACAAGGTGACGAAGAAGCGATGGAAATGCTTTCCGGTAAAGAACCGGATGATGTGTTGGTTTTATATTTGCCAACTTTGCATGAGAGTTTGTGCGGTTTGGTGGCCGGTCATATGAAAGAAAAGTTTTACAGACCCACCTTTGTGTTATCCGACACAGAAGACTGTGTAAAAGGATCCGGACGAAGCATTGAAGCCTATTCCATGTTTGAAAAATTAAACGAGTGTAAAGATTTGCTTTTAAAATTCGGCGGGCATCCCATGGCGGCAGGTCTTTCTTTAAAAAAAGAAAACGTGGATAAATTCCGTGAATTTTTAAATGCCCATGCAAAGCTTTCGAAAGAAGATTTAAAAGAGAAAGTTTATATTGATATAAAACTTCCACTTTCTTATTTGTCCGAAGGTTTTATAGAACAATTAAATGTGTTAGAACCCTTCGGAAATAAAAATGAAAAACCTTCTTTTGCGGATAAAAATGTAACCATTAAAAGAATCACATACATCGGTAAGGAAACGAAGTATTTAAAGTTTACCTTTGTAAGTAACGGCCGATACATTGATGGATTGTATTTCGGTGATGCAACGGAATTGGAAGATGCTTTAAAAACAGCCTTCGGTCCTAAAGAGTTTTCTAACGCTTTGTCCGGAAGTGCAACGAAGATGAAAATGTCTGTTTTATATTATCCGCAAATCAACGAATTTCGCGGAAATAAAAATATTCAGATTGTCGTAAAAGACTATTTGTTGTAAAATACATAATGTTCGAGCGTATCGAATAAATCTCCCGGGAGGAATTTATATGAAAGAGTATTACAATTTCTTATCTTCGGATAAGGAACAGACGAAAATCCATGGCGTGAAATGGATGCCGGAAGGGGAGCCGAAGGCTGTCATTCAGCTTGTCCATGGTATGATCGAGTATATCGAACGCTACGATGAATTCGCTGAGTTTTTAAACACAAAAGGTTTTGTAGTTTTTGGTCATGATCATATTGCTCACGGCGAATCCGTTAAGAGCCACGATGACTGGGGAATCATGCATACCGACACACCATCCGAAACTATGGTGGAAGATATGTTTTCCAACTACAAATTAATTAAGGAGCAGTACCCGAATCTTCCTTATTTTATTTTGGGACATTCCATGGGTTCTTACTTGCTTCGTCATATGTTGATTTTAAAAACAAATGATTTTAAGGGGGTTAACGGTGCGATTGTTATGGGTACCGGTACAACCCCGGAAAACATGGCAAAACTGGGTATGACCGTACTTAAGGTTTTAAAGACCTTTAAGGGATGGGACGGTAAGTCTCAGATGGTAGTAAACATGATGTTTGATGAGAATTATAAGAAATTCTCCACAGACGGAAGCGATCCGGAAAACAGCTGGTTATCTACCAATGTGGAAAGTGTAAAGAAGTATTATTCCGATCCGAAGGATACCTTTACTTTTTCATTAAACGGATATCGTTTGCTTGTGCATTCATCTTCTTATGTAAGCAAATTGGAAAACGTGGAGAAGATGAACAAAGATATACCGGTACTTTTTGTTTCCGGTTCCGATGATCCGGTAGGTGCTTTGTCCGTTGGTGTTAATACCGCATATGAGACATACAAACAGGCCGGTGTTAAAGATGTATCGATTCATTTATTTGATGGAATGAGACACGAAATCTTACAAGAAGTTAATCGTAAGGAAGTATTTGAATATATTTACTCTTGGGTTTCTGAAAGAATGTAAACATAATCCCGGTGGCATGCGCTGCCGGGATTTTTATGGAAAGGTATAAAAATGGAAATACTAAAACGTTTTTTAAACTATGTGAAAATCTACACGACTTCGGATGAAAAAAGCGGATTACATCCTTCCGCAAGTCGTGAATTTGACTTGGCAAAAGTGTTGGAGAAGGAATTAAAGGAATTGGGTCTTTCTTCCGTAACACTTACCGACACTTGTTATGTTTACGGTTTGCTTCCCGCCACAAAGGGTATGGAAGATAAAAAGAGTGTGGCACTGATTGCCCATATGGATACGGCTCCGGACTATAACGGAGAAAACGTAAATCCGCAAATCATTAAAAACTATGACGGAAATGATGTGACACTTCCCGCTACCGGTGCGGTTTTAACCGCAAAGGATTTCCCACTTCTTCCTACATTAAAGGGACGTACCTTAATAACGACAGACGGATCTTCTTTATTGGGAGCGGATGACAAAGCCGGTGTAAGCGAGATTATGACTGCGGTAGAACGGATGATTACCGAGAACATTCCACATGGGGATGTTTGGGTATGCTTTACTCCGGACGAAGAAATCGGAGAGGGGTCTTTAAATTTCGACCTTGATATTTGTAAAGCCGATTTCGGATACACTGTGGACGGCGGCGTGGAAAGCGAAATCTCATTTGAGAATTTTAATGCTTCCGGTGCGACTTTTGAGATTCACGGTAAAAACGTGCATCCGGGGGACGCAAAAAACATTATGATAAATGCCGGACGTATTGCTTGCGAAATTGCAATGCGCTTACCTCTTTTGTCTGAGACTCCGGCTACAACGGAAGGTAGAGAAGGATTCTACCATTTAACCGATATGGAAGGAAACGTGGAGTTTGCTAAACTTTCCTATATATTAAGAGACCACGATATCGAAATCTTACATAAGAGAGAGGAGAATCTTCGCCGATTAGAAGAGGAGTTTAACCAAATCTATGGAGCAGGCGTGGTAAGCCTTACTGTTTCGCATTCTTATGATAATATGATTTCGGTGATGAAGGACCATATGGATGTGGTGGAACTTGCCAGAGAGGCAATTCGCTCACAGGGAATCGAGCCTTTTTCGGAAGCAATTCGCGGCGGAACCGACGGAGCCACACTTTCCTTTAAGGGCCTTCCTTGTCCAAATTTGGGAACCGGCGGCTTTGGTTTTCACGGACCATTTGAGCATATTACTTTAGAGGGAATGGAAATCGCCGTAAATACTTTGGTTTACATTATGTCACACCCGCTTAATTAAGATTTAAAATTCTTTTTCGATTTCGAAAAAAAGTGCTTGCTTTTTTATACGTGTTATAGTAATATCCTTTTGTTGCTGTTTTAGCCACATAGGATATGGTTCCTTGGTCAAGCGGTTAAGACGTCGCCCTCTCACGGCGAAAACAGGGGTTCGATTCCCCTAGGAACTGTTGTTTTAGAAGACTCCCAAGTGTTACTTGGGAGTCTTCTTATTACACGTTAAAAATGAAAATTTCATAAGGAGGAAACATGTCGAAAAGCAGTGAATATGAAAAGAAGACAAGTGATTTTGTTCTTCCGATTCTTGAAAAAAAAGGCTTTGAACTCTACGACGTGGAATATGTGAAGGAAGGAAGCGATTATTATCTTCGTATCTTCATCGACAAAGAAGGCGGGATTACCATTAACGATTGCGTGGATGTGACCCGAGAGATGAACGAGATTTTGGATCGCGAAGATTATATCAAAGAACCTTTTATCTTTGAGGTATCTTCTCCGGGATTGGACCGTCCTTTAAAAAAGGATAAGGACTTTGACAGAAACATCGGAAAACAGGTGGAACTGAAAACCTATAAACCCTTTGATAAGCAAAAGGAATTTACCGGTATTTTAAAGTCTTTTGATGAAAACTCGGTTACCATTACTTTTGAAGACGGTGACTTTACATTTTTAAAGAAAGATTTGTCGTTGATTCGACTTGCAATAGATTTTTAATTTCTTATTTCTAAAGGAGGATTCAAATGGATAAGAATGAACTTTTAGCTGCACTTAATATTATGGAATCAGAGAAGAGCATAGATAAGGCTTCTTTGATTGAAGCAATTAAGCTTTCTATTTTAAATGCATGCAAGAACTATTACGGTACTGCGGACAATATCGTTGTTGAGATTGATCCGGAAACAGGTGATAACCGTGTATATGCTGTTAAGAAGGTTGTAAAAGAAGAAGATTTAGAGGATGAAGCATTAGAGCTTACCTTAGAAGAAGCACATGAAATCAACGGTGATTTGAAACTTGGTGATGAGGTTCAGATCGATGTGGATACAAAGAACTTCGGACGTATCGTTACAAGTTCTTCCAAGAATCAGATTATTCAAAAGATTCGTGATGATGAAAAGGCTACCATTTACAATGAGTTCTATGAAAAGGAACATCAGGTGGTAACCGGTGTTGTCCAGAGATATAACGGAGATAATATCTCCATTAACCTCGGAAAGACCGATGCGATTCTTACAAAGAACGAGCAGATCGAGGGTGAACATTATAACCAGACCGATCGTATAAAAGTTTATATTCTTGAAGTTAAGAATACTCAGAGAGGTTTACGCGTTCGCGTTTCCCGCACACATCCGGAACTTGTTAAGAAACTTTTTGAAGAAGAAGTTACGGAAGTACGTGACGGAATTGTTGAAATCAAGGCAATTGCCCGTGAAGCAGGAAAGCGTTCCAAGATTGCCGTATGGTCAAACGATCCGGATGTGGATCCAGTAGGAGCATGCGTTGGTATGAACGGAAGCCGTGTAAATGCTATTGTATCCGAACTTCA
>CAJOGB010000081.1 GCA_905233835.1 uncultured Lachnospiraceae bacterium | reverse complement strand
TAAAAGTCCTATATTTAGTACACCAAGATATATTATAATACTCCTATGAGATTCATCGAGGGTACCTCGGTGAAGATGATAGGGGTATTTTTTTATGTCAGTTAAGTTTGTACTTGGGAGCAGCGGAAGCGGAAAATCCACATATTTATACGAAAAAGTAATAGATGAGTCTATGGCCCATCCGGACAAACGCTACTTTTTTATTGTGCCGGAGCAGTTTACTCTTTCTACCCAGAAGACCTTTGTGGCGCGTCATCCGAAGCATACCATTATGAATATCGATGTCTTAAGCTTTCATCGCTTGGCCTATCGTATTTTTACGGAGCTAGGGATGGATGATTTGTCGATTCTTGACGATACGGGAAAGAATCTGATTTTACATCGCATCGCCCATGAAAATCTTGAAAAGTTTCCGGTGCTTGGAAGGAAACTGCAGAATCCCGGATACATCGATGAAGTAAAGTCTTTGCTTTCCGAGTTTACCCAGTATCACATTTCCGTAGAGGAACTCCGTGGAATGGCAGATACCAAGGGGCTTCCACCTATGTTTCCAAAAAAGGTGGATGAGATTGCCTTTTTGTATGAGTCTTTTCTTTCCTATATTAAGGATAGTCATATTACTTCCGAGCAGCTCTTGGAAGAGTTGGCAAAGGTTTTGCCGAATTCAAAACTGGTGCAGAATGCGGTTTTTGTATTTGATGGATTTACCGGTTTTACACCGCTGCAAAATGATGTGGTGCGAGCTTTGATGCCGATGGCAGATAAGATGCTGTTCTCCGTTATTATGGATAAAAATGAAGCGGTCTTTTCTGAAATCAAAGAAGAAGAACTTTTTTACATGAGTAAAAAGTTCATCGCGCGTTTAACACAAATGGCTCGCAAGACAAATACGGATGTGTTAGATCCGGTGTTTTTAGACTTAAGTGAGACCTCTCGATTTACAAAGGATAGCGCCTTTGGATTTTTGGAGAGCCATATCTTTCGAGATGAGACAGGCGTGTACGAAGCGGATGCAAAGGATTCACTTCAGATTGTTCGTCTCGATACACCGCGAGAAGAGTTGGAGTTTTGTGCCAACGAGATTCGTCGTATGACTTCTGTATCAGAAGGCGAGACTCCGGATACGAATGCTTTACGCTACAGCGAGATTGCCATTTTATGCGGGGATGTTTCTAACTATAAGAATTATATTGATGAGATTTTTCATAAGTATGACATTCCCGTGTTTACGGATGCCACCATGGAATTGTCTTTTCAGCCGGCAGTAGAGTTTTTGATTTCCTTCTTGGAAATGATGGATGCAAACTTTACCTACGAATCCGTCATGCATTTTCTTCGTACCGGATTATCCGATATACCGACAGAAGATTTGGATTTATTTGATAGTTATTTGTACCGCAGCGGAATCCGCGGATGGAAGAAGTATGGAAGAATCTTTACGGTTCATCCAAAGGAGTTTTCCGATGAGGAACTAATTCGCGTAAATGAAATCCGAAAGGATTTGGCAGGACGTTTGGAAACGGCAGCAGAGGTTTTCTTAAAGTCTTCTACCGTAACCGCAAAGTCCACCGCACTTTTAGGATTGTTTGAGTCCTATGGTGTGGCAGAAAAAATGAACCAAAAAAGCGAATCCTATCTTTTACAGGGGGATGAAGTTCGGGCATCCGAGTATGCACAGATTTACGGATTGATTACCGACCTATTGGAAAAGATGAATGAGGTTTTGGGCGAGGAAGTCGTGGATGCCAAAGAGTATTCCGATTTGCTCCGTGCCGGATTTAAGGGGGCAAAGATTGGCATTATTCCGCCGTTACAGGACGCAGTGGTGTTTGGTGATTTGCAGCGAAGCCGTTTGGAAAATACGAAAGTAATCTTTTTAATCGGAGCGGTGGATGGTCTCATTCCAAAGGTGTCCGATGCGGCAGGTATTCTTTCTCAAAATGAGCGTGAGATTTTAAAGGGTGCGGACTATGAACTGGCTCCTACCGAGCGTGAGCGCTCCTTTATGCAGAAGTTCTATCTCTATCAGATGCTGACAAAAGCGAAGGAAAAATTGATTGTTACCTATTCTCGTTTGGATACGGAAGGGGCTTCCTGCAGAAAGTCTTATTTGATACCGATGCTTACGGAAATGTTCCCTGCAGTTAAGGTACAAATCGTGGATGAAGCTGCGAAAAAGGATATGGAACTTACCACCTATCATCAGTATAAAGAGCGGTTTATCGACCTTTGCCATGAACTGTTATTACATGGTTCACTGGAAAAACAGACATCGGAGTTTACGGCGTTGTTACAGTATTTTTCCGCAAACGATCCGGATGATTTAAAACGAATCTTAGATGGTGTCTTTTATATTTATGAGGGGAATCGTATTTCCGGGGAGATTCACAGACAGTTTTTGGGTGAATCGGTATCTCTTAGTGTCAGCAAATTGGAAAGCTATGCCCAGTGTGCGTATCGCTACTTCTTGGAGTATGACCTTCGCTTGAAAGAGCGAAGAGAGCATGCCTTTGAAATGGCGGATATCGGAACCATTTATCATGAAGCATTGGCGCGTTTCTCCAATCATATGGCAAAAGAAGATGCTTGGTTTACTGCAACGGATGCGAGGGTAACGGAACTGATTGATTTATCCGTAAAAGAAACTTACGAAGCCATGGAAAAGACGGAAGTCTATGATGAGGCAAGAGAAGTTTATTTATTGCATCGTTTAAATGAAACCCTTCGAAGAACGGCTTGGGCGCTTATGAAGCAGGTGCGACAGGGTTCTTTTACACCAAAGCATTTTGAAGTGCGCTTATCCGAGATTGGTTCTATTTCCGATTTATCCTATGAAATGGAAAACCATACGAAGTTGATTTTGGACGGAAAGATTGACCGCTTAGATACCTATGAAAATGAGGATACGGTTTACGTAAAGATTATCGATTATAAGTCCGGAAACAACGCCATTGATTTTGCTTCCCTTTATTACGGCTTGCAGATTCAGTTGGTGTACTATTTGGCAAAGACGGTGGACGGCATGCAGGGAGCAAACCCGAACAAGGAAGTGTTGCCCGGAGCCATATTGTATTACCACATCGACGATCCACTGTTGGATGAAAAGGAAGGCTTGGATTTTGAAACATCTATGCTTAAAAAACTTCGCCCCAACGGACTTATGGATAGCAGTGATGAAAACTTAACCGCCATCGACCGCGACTATGCGGAAGCTGATTTTTCGGAGTCACTGGTAGCGAATGTGAAAAAGAAAAAGGATGGGGATTTTGCGGCAAGCGCACAGGTGCTATCCAAAGAACGTTTTGCACTGTTATCTGATTTTGTGAAAGACAAGGTGCTTACAACGGGATGCGAAATCTTAAACGGAGAGATTTCTGTAGCTCCATATAAGCGGGAGAATAAAACCGGTTGTGATTATTGCCCGTATCACAGCATTTGCGGATTTGAACCGACCTTAGACGGATTTATGTATCATCGCATGAACAAAAAGTTTACGGAAGATGAATTCTTTGAAGAGATTTCCGGTGAATAAGGAAGAAGAGTAACATGATTGAATTTACCCAAGAACAACAAAGTGTCATAGATGCAAGAAATCGAGATATCTTGGTTTCTGCAGCTGCGGGAAGCGGTAAGACCGCGGTGCTTGTGGAGCGCATCATTAAGCGACTTTTGGATGAAAAGCATCCGGTGGATATCGACCATATGCTGGTGGTTACCTTTACCCGTGCTGCTGCAAAGGAAATGAAAGAAAAGATTCGTGTGGCTTTGGATGAGCGTTTAAAGGAACATCCGCAAGATGCCCATTTAATAAAGCAGGCTACTTACGTCTTTCATTCCCAAATTACCACCATTGATAGTTTCTGTAATTATCTCGTGAAGAACTATTTTTATACCATTGGCGTAGAACCGGATTTTCGTATCATTTCTTCCAACGAGTATGCCTTGATGGAAACAGAAATCATCGATGCCTTGTTTAAGGAATGTTACGAGAAAAAGGAGGAAGGATTCCTTCGTTTGGTGGATACCTACGGAACGGATAAATCCGATGGAGCAGTATCGGAAATGGTATTATCCGTTGCAAATGAAGCTATGACAAATCCTTGGCCTTCTGAGTGGTTGGATGGATTGTGTGATTTGTATCAGATTTCTTCTGTAAAGGAATTGCAAGAGTCTGATATGATAACTTCTCTTCTTGCAGAGACAAAGCAGGCGTTAGAGGATTTAGTTGCCGAATTAAAACAAAGAAAAGAAATAGAAGAATCCTGTGAAGTGTCACCTTCTTATGTAAAAACCATGGAGGATGATATTGCACATTTGGAAATGATACTTGAGGCTGATTCTTATGATGGCTTTGCAGAAAAATTGGCAATAAAGTTTCCGACCCTTTGTAAAAAAACAGCAACGGATGACGAGGAAAAGCGAGGGGCCTTTCAGAAATACAGAGACGATTATAAAAAGCGTGTAGGAGAGTTACAAAAGAAGTATGCCTTTTCTTTGGAAGATGTGGTTGGCGTAATTCAAACCCAAAAGGCCTATGTGGAAACTCTTACCAATCTTTCCTGTCGCTTTATAAATATTCGTCATGACTATTTGGAAAAGAAGAATGCTTGGGACTTTAACGATATCGAGCATTTTGCCCTTGAGATTTTAAAAAATAAAGAAACGAAAGAGCCTACGGCGGTTGCGGAGGAACTTTTAGGTTTCTACGAAGAAATCATGGTGGATGAGTACCAGGATTCCAACTACTTACAGGAGGAGATTCTTCGAACCATTACCCGAGAGAAATTAGGGGACAATAACTACTTTATGGTTGGCGATATCAAACAAAGTATTTATCGCTTCCGTCAGGCTCGTCCGGAAATCTTTAAGAAAAAATACCATCTGTTTTCTTTGGAAGATACAAAGCAGCAGAAGTTTGAATTAAACAAAAACTTTCGAAGCAGAAGACAGGTGGTGGATGCGGTAAACGATGTGTTCTTAAAATTAATGGATGCATCCGTAGGCGGTGTGGCATACGACGAGAAAGTGTCGCTAAAACACGGTGCTGACTATTTCCCAAATGAAGGAGACGATGCTTACCGTACCGAGGTACTGATTGGAATCAAGGATAAAGACCTTTTACAGGAGTTTGAACTGGAAGATAAGTCGGTTTCCCGCATTCAAAAATTGATGCAGGGATTTGAAGTTTATGATAAGGATTTAAAAGGCCTTCGACCAATAAAGTATTCCGATATCGTGATTCTTTTGCGAAGCACAACCAATCGCGATACTTACCTTCAGGTTTTAAATGAAAACGGAGTACCTGCATTTTCTGAAAAAGCCAGCGGATTTTTTGATACCACAGAAGTGCAGACAGTTGTTAGTTTTCTAAGTATTTTGGATAACCCACGACAGGACATTCCATTGGTATCCGTTCTAAAATCCAAGATGTTTTCTTTTACGGAAGAGGAACTTCTTTCTATTCGTATGGAATATCCAAAGGAGCTGTTTCATAAGGCACTGTTTTTATATGCTGTCGCACATCCGGAAGATGAAAAACTGCAGGGATTTATTCATACATTAAATGAACTTCGGGAAAAAACAGATGATACACCGATTCATGAACTTTTACAGATGATTTATGAACGGACGGATTATCTGACCTATGTATATGCGCTTCCGGGAGGAAAGAATCGAAAGGCGAATTTGTTAAAACTAATCGATTTGGCAATCCAATTTGAAGAGACCTCCTTTAAGGGACTGTTTCGTTTTTGTGCTTACATCGATCGCTTAAAGAAAAAGAGCGCTTCCGAAGGCGAAGCGGAACTCTTAAGCGAGGAGGATGATGTGGTTCGTATTATGACCATTCATCACAGTAAGGGGTTGGAGTTTCCGGTGGTCTTTTTATCTGAGATTTCCAAACAGTTTAATGTGATGGATACCAGAGGAAAAATGGTGCTCCATTCCTCCAAGGGATTGGCATTGGATGATATCTCTCTTGAAAAGCGAATTAAGCGGGATTCACTCTTAAAGAACTATATTTCAAACGCGATTTATCGAGATACCATTGGTGAGGAGATGCGACTTTTATATGTTGCCATGACACGTGCAAAGGAAAAGCTCATCATGACCGGGACCTATGAGGAGGATAAAATTCCGAATGCGTTAAAGGGGCGATTTACGGATGCCATGCGTTTAAAGAACGCAGGATACGGGGGCTGGATGCTTCCTGTGTTCTTTGCAAATCCAAAGTCCTATGATATAAAAACCATTACTCCGGAGGATTTGGCCTCTATGGAAGTGGTGGATGCTATTTCAAAGGAGAGCCTGCGGAAGGATTTGCTTGTGTTAAGTAAGGAAACAAAACCAAATGCAAGCGAAGCACTTGAACAGAATTTAAAAAAGGCATATCCCTTTGAGACCACATTCTCCTTTAAGGGAAAGTATTCCGTGTCCGAGTTAAAACATAAGGCCATGGAAAGCGTGGAAGAAAAAGATGCATCGCCTCTTCCATTTAGCGAAGGAGTGGTAAGCCCGGGAGCTGCAAAGGGTACCGCAATGCATCGATTTATGGAATGCTTCGATTTCTCCAAAATGGATGAAGATAAAATATTGGATAAAGAACTTTCCCGTGTCAAAGAAGAGAATCTTATGAAAGAAGATGAGATCGCTCTTTTGGATAAAAAACAATTAGTAGCGTTTTTTACTTCCGATACGGCAAAGCAGATGAAGGAAGCTTCTGTAAATGGAAAGCTGTACCGAGAACAGCCTTTTGT
>CAJOGB010000080.1:5295-6251 GCA_905233835.1 uncultured Lachnospiraceae bacterium | reverse complement strand
GGCATCAAATGTATTCGAAGTCATATCCGTACAAAGGTAGGTATAAGCTAAGTCATACTCTCCGAGGTCATTTTCCAAAAATACCTTGCACTTTGCATTTCCGTTATAATCGTTGTAATTAAATGCCCAGTTCGTCGGATCGTTCATATTGCTTCCGATACTTCCTGCCGAATCTATAAAGCAATCCAATCCACGCTTTGCAGTATTATTATTGTAATCATATACAAATCGAAGTCCGGTTGACCAAACATAAGGAGCACCGAATTCCGAACCGTACAGTCCCTTCATGGACACCGATGCATTGGTAATACACTTCTTTGTCACATAATCTGCCGGATCTTCATAAGTCGCATTATTCTCTTGGAAGACCGCTGTAATTCTCGGATCTCCCGCTGCCTGTGCCCCACGAATATCTCTGCATGCGCCGGCATAATTGGCTAGATTATTTCCCCGATCATTATAGAAGTTCACGTTCACCCATCCGTACCGATTATCATAACGATATCCGCTGTAATTCAGTGTCGCAGTAATAATTCGTCTGTCATAATACAAACGAACCACAAGGGCTCCGTTTGCATCCAAGGACGGTTTTACGGTTGCCCACGGAATCTTGGAATCCGCACTTGTCGTATCCGCCGGTGTAAAGTAATTTGCGGTTTCATCGCCCGTCAAAAGATCTGTACCGCCGTTTTTTTCAGCGATGCCGGCACTGTAACCGTTCATCATGTTCACCAGCGCGCCATGGTCTGTGACATTTAAAATCGCATTTCGTCCCGCAGCGCCGGAAATCAAGTCGGAAATATCCGTGGATTTTTCAAGCGAATAGGTCTTATTTGCATTTTCCACATGCAAATCATTAAAGCTTCCGGAAAGCGCATTGGTTCGATCCTGGCGATAAATTTCCAAACGCACCGGAGTATTATCACTTACCGCCCATTGTGCCACAGCGATAATGC
>CAJOGB010000080.1:0-5224 GCA_905233835.1 uncultured Lachnospiraceae bacterium | reverse complement strand
AACCGTTTAACTTCAAAGCCGCGGTCGGCGGATTTGCGCTCGTTGCTGCCACAAAAGGAGCTTCACCAAGCGGTTTTCCGTAAGCCATCACTTCATCAACGTGATAGCCTTTTTTCGTTCCGCCTTCCTCATAGGTTCCACCGTTTAAATCGTAGAACAATTCATAGGACTTCCGCTTATAGTAAACCGTACATACATAGGTATCCCCTTCTGCCAAGGTCGGACTGATAAGTGGCGTTTCATTTATACCGAAGTGATCTATAACAAATCCGTCATCCTCCGGTTGAAGTTCGGTATTCGGGATATTGCTTCCCTTCATACCGTTCGGATTCACATTTCCGGTAACCGTACGCTGATCTCCGGCACTGTAAGCACCGTTTGCAGCAGTATCAAGATACACTTTATCCACGCGATATTTTACCGCCTGTTCTCCCACATATGGAACAACGTAGGTTCCGCCTTTTGTAATATCGATATTTACATAGGCATCTCCCGATACAAGTGCATCATCCAAGGATGCACCGTCATAAGAAATCTCCAAATCGCGCGATGGATTTCGGGTACCGTTTGCATTAAAGAACATGGCCTTATAGGTGGTCCAAGAGGCATCTTTGTACAATACGTAGCCGGAAACATCCGAGCTCTTCGGAAGCATGATTTTTCTCGTATCCGGATTATCTCCCACCCAGTCCTCGGTGGAATAGATGTTATAGCGGGGCTGTGCGATATTTGCGCCCCAGCCTTCGTTATTTCCGTCGTACAGGCAGAACTCCACATTCACAGGATAGTAGCCGATACGTTCGTAAATCGCATACAAATCACCGCTTTCAATGGCATCCATGGTAAGCATCAACTTCTGTGAAGACTCTGTCGCTACGGAAGACATCAAAATGGAAGAAGATCCATCTGTCTTCTTTCCTGTCTCCGTGGTTGCCCATCCAAAGAAATGATATCCACCGATATTCGCATGGGCTTCGGCTTCCGCGGTATAAGTCGTACTTACAACGACACCGTTTTCTTCCACCACGTTTTTCTTTATATCCGCCTTACCGATGTAGCGTGAAATCGCCGTGGAAAGGTTTCTGTTTGAGTCCTCAAAAATACGATAATGCAAACGAATATACTGAATAGAATCCGTTACATAGAATCGTGCAAATACATCCATATTTTGTGTGACGCTCTCAAGCGGATGATCTATCTTCGTTAAATCAACACCGGAAACGTTCTCCCACGGTTTTACATTTCCCGCATCCAAATTTGCCTGACAATCCGCCACACGGTACATCGTACCCTTATATTTCTTTCCGCCGTCCGTCGGATTATAGCTGTCCTCGCTGCTCGGAACGTAGAAATAGTCTTCTCCGCCATAGGTAAATTGCCAGTAAAGAATGGCTTTTTCTCTGCCAAGCAACTCGAAGTTTTGATTCGGAATAAATGCATTGGAATATTCCTGAATCTTTTGTTCAGAAGGCGCTGCCGTATCTTCTTCAAACTTTGTAAATCCATCCGCTGTCGTATGAAGCGTATCCGGAAGAGTCAAAACGCCGTCCGTTTTTTGCTGTAATGCTTCCGGGCTGTATAAGAAGCGGATATTTAATGTACGAATGTCATCCTGCCAATCACCGTAATGATCTAAAGTCTTATCGTCCCCTAAGATAATCATCGGGTAACGATAGCTGACAAGCTCCGGTGTCTGTGCCACCAGCTTATAAGGTTCAGATACTCTACCGTAAGTATGGTCTGTGGCATACGCAAACGTGCCACCGGAAAATCCGGTTGCCGTGGAAAGTTTCATATTCCTGCTGCTTCGATCCACACCCACTTTATTTACACGCGGAATATCAAAGCCAGCAGGTATGTAATACACATACGTCGCATCCGTTACATTTACACCTGAGGTATCAACGGTCGGCTTTACGGTAGGATAGAAATTCACTGCACCGTAGGTATTATCCGCCTTCTTGTAATTATCCTTTTCTCCAAAGGAAAATACAGAATAAACATCTTTTATAGTCTTTACTTCCACAGGTGCTATACCGGCTACGCTTCCGGCTTCCTCTCCGGCATACGTCTGATAAAAATCCGTCACAAATCCCGCACTGTAGCAGGTATCTATTGTTGTAGGAAGTTCCTCGGTGCTTACGCAGGATGCAATAAGACCACCGATATGTTTTGCACCGATATAAGAGTCCGCATAGGATTTTTCAAGTTTTACATTCTTTTCGCATACACCAACCAAGCCACCTGCATAGGTCGCTTCCGTCATCACGGTAGATGCGGATGAATTTTTAATTTCAAGACTGCGATTGGAATATCCTACCAGTCCGCCGATATTCGTCGCCTTATTCATCCAGTTTTGCTTAGCAAAGGCCATGCCCTTTTTCGCCATGTCCTCATCCATATAAAGCCGGCAGGCATCGATTGTTACCGTGTTTGAAACATTTGCATTTGCGCTCTTTGCCACTTTTCCCACGAGTCCGCCGACGGCGCCGCTGTTTATCGTTTTCGCAGAGCCTTTCAACTGCGGACTTACTAAGGTTACGTGGTCGATATTTTCACCACGGAATTCCGCAAAAAGTCCCGCAAAGGATTTTTGTGTGGTATCAAATACCGGTCCGTGAATGACAAAATATTTTTCAACATCTTTTCCGTTTTCTCTCACTGTCTTGGAAGCCACGGAAAAACTGATGAAATCGTTATTTGTAATCGGAAGGAATTTTTTATCCCCGTATACTGTCTTCCACCACTCGGTAGAAGCGCGCTGTTCCTCGCCCTCGACATTTTCATCCCGGTCAAAGTAAATATCCTTTGTCTGGATGGCTTTCATATCGTTAAACGTAAGAGGGTTCGCTGCTGTCGCAAAAGAGGAAAGATCGATGCCGGACTTTTCATCCAAATTCTGCAAATGTCTTCCGTAGTTAATATCAGCCACATAGCTTCCCTGATCCAAAGTCATCTTTCCGTATAAGGAATTTACCGTCACCTTGTTTTCCGAGCTATCCTTTACCGCGCCATCCTCTGTCTGAGCCGTAACCGTAATCTGAATATCCTCACCCGGAATAAAATTAACGGAGTCAAAGGTTTTCGTCGGATCGATTGCCACCGCATTCGGTTCGGTGGTAATCACATTTACGGAAACATAGTTACCGGTATCCGTCAAAAAATCACCATGGTTCGTCGTAAGAGAGCCATAGGTATTTTTAAATCGTTTTTCCGTGGAGCCACCACTGACTGTATTTAAGCTGTCTAAGGTAATACGGATGTCTGCAGTCCTGCTCTTGGTAAGAACGTTCTGCTGTAAATCCGTACCCTTTAAGGTAAAGATCTGGGTTACCTGTGCGTCCGAGCTTACACCCTTTGTGGTAACGATAATCTGATACTTTTGATCCGTTACTTCTTTTCCCGTAACGGAAATGCCCACCTTTGCCACAAGTTCCTCATAGTTGTCGACATCAAGGGCGCCACGAACCTTTAATTCATTGCTCTTAATGGAAGAAGTCGAACCGTCAAAGTATCCGACCACCTTACCGGTATTCTGTAAATAGGTAAGGCGTCCTAAACGATCCAAACGCAGGCTTTGGTTCGTCGCTTCGTCATTGTAAAAGCTCGTATAATCTTCAATATCAGGGAAATAAAAGACCGACTTGATTTGCAAACTGGTCTTATCGTATTCCACGATCCAACCGTCCATAAACAAATCATCGGAGATTTGCTCTTTTAATAACTTATACTCTAAGGTATCCTCCGCCGCATCACCCTGGTTCTTGGCAACCATAAAATAATCCGTCGCAGTTACTCCGGTTAATCCAATCGGCGTCTGCAGTCCGTTTGCCGGATCATCGGAAGAAAATGTCATTACCATATCCTGATCAAAGGCGGTAAAGGACACCATCTGGCGCTGCGCCGCTTCAAAAATCAACTCCGCATTCTTATCCGCTTTTGTTTGTGACATATTTCTTTGCATGGCAAAAACACCCACAAAGGATAATGCAGCCAAAATGCCCATAATGGCTACCACCATCAGCACTTCCGCCATGGTAAATCCGTGTGTGTTTCGGATACGTTTCTGTAATTTTTGTCTTTCAAATAAGTGTTTCATTTTTATTCCCCAATAACGCATTTCCTAAAAATGCCTACAGATACTTATAATTTACCACTTTTATCGGTATTTTTTAAGATATTTTGCCTTATTTTTTGATAAAACATAAAAAATTTTATTCTTCTATTTAGTTTTTCGGCGGATGCTTCGATATAATTTAATGATAGGATGGTATTTTTCCTGTTTTTTCTTGTTTTTATTCTTGAATCCAAAGAGGAAAAATAGTATTCTATAACTATCAATCAGGTTCGACGGAGTAGGAATCGAACCATACGAATCAAAGGAGGAAATCTAAAAATGAAAAGATTGAATAAAAAAGGTTTTACAATGGCTGAATTACTTATCGTAGTAGCCATTATCGCAGTATTGGTTGCTATCGCAGTACCAGTATTTACGAGCCAGTTAGAAAAATCAAGAGAAGCTGTTGATGCCGCAAACATTAGAGCTGCTTATGCAGAAGTAGTAACAGAAAGCATCAGCGGAAATTCTTCCGCTTCACAGACAGTTACATTGAAGCAAACAAAAGCAAATTGGCAGAATTCGTTTGAATTCCCTGCAAATCTCACTTCAGGAACTGGTGCAGCGCAGCCAACAGGCAGCTCTCAGACAGTAACAATTTCTGCTACAGAGACAGGTGCTAGCATTGACCTTGATCTTACAAAACCTGCAACTCCGTAATCTATCTAAAGTTGGTTTTTAACTAGGGGTGACAGAGGGACGGTTCTGTGTCTCCTAAATGATTATAATAAAAACTCCGAGGATAATCTCCTCGGAGTTTTCTTTTTCACTTCTACGAGTACTTCGTCAGTATAGACTTTATTTCTTTGTAAATCTCATCATAATTTGAATACTGCTGTCGTAATTTACTATAAACGTTTTGCTTGAAATTATCTTTTCCAAACCACTCCCCGACTAACTTTGCTACATTATTAATGGCTGTCCGTTCATATTCTGCTTTCGATAACGCTTTTTGTATTTCTGAGTTTAACTGCACTTTCTGTTCCGATTGCGTTAATTTCTTCTTTTTTTCTTTCTTTTGAGGTGTTGTCGTATCCTTCTTTTTATCTTTCTTTTGTGTCGTTTTTACAGATTCCATTTGTGGAAGTTCTATTTTTGCCTTCTTGG
>CAJOGB010000079.1:5318-8386 GCA_905233835.1 uncultured Lachnospiraceae bacterium | reverse complement strand
AAGTATGCAGCGTTTTTCTTTTCAAATGCTGACGCAAAATTGGTATCATATGCAGCACTTACATCGGAAGAAAGTGCCTTTGAATTTGCAAGAGCACGGCGTAAGCTAAGTTCGGAATACTGGCCCAATGCGTTTAATACTTCCGCCACCGTATTTTCAAAGAATCTGGATTCCATACCGGTAGCACCAACACTTCCAATTTCTTCCTTATCTACCAAGAGACAAGCATAAGTTCTGTCAGAAACCTTTGTATCTAACATTGCATAGAAAGAGGGGTATGCACAAACACGATCATCATGTCCGTAACCCATAATCATAGAACGATCGAAACCGTAGTCTCTGGCATCTCCTGCCGGAACCACTTCGATTTCCGCAGAAAGGAAATCCTCTTCTTCAATCTTGTATTCTTTCTTTAAGATTTCAAGAACGTTAGCCTTAACAGCCTCTTTTACCTTCTCGTCCTTTTTATCCTTTTCCGTCAAAGGAATGCTTCCGATTAATACGTCAAGCTGTTCCCCTTCGATGACCTTTGCACCCTTTTTATCCAACTGATCTGCGGATAAATGAATCAAAAGATCACTGACACCAAAAACAGGGTCTGACGGCTTATCACCGATGTTTACATTTACAACAGTACCGTCCTTTTTGGCAATGACCCCGTGAAGCGCAAGGGGAAGAGTTACCCACTGATACTTCTTCACACCACCGTAATAATGGGTATCCAAAAGTGCCATATCCGTATCTTCATATAACGGATTCTGTTTTAAATCCATACGCGGAGAATCGATATGCGCACCTAAAATATTCATACCTTCTTCCAACGGTTTCTTGCCAATGATAAACATTGCAAGACCCTTTCCATAGTTAGATAAATAAACTTTATCTCCTGCTTTTAACTTCTTATTCTTTGCAATTACATCCGCCAAATCAACAAATTCCTTTGCCTTTGCTTCCTTTACAAAGTAATCATTGCATTCGCGCTCTGTTTTGCATTCAGATAAAAATTTACGATATCCTTCCGCAAAATCGAAAACTTCTTTTCTTTTCTTTCCTTCCGGATATTTCTTCCAAGCATTTTCTCTTTCCATTTATGGTTCCTCTTTTCTATTATTGATTTTCGCCTTTTGCGATATTATCCTGAACTCTGCGATACAACTCTTCCGCAGCATTATATCCCATCTTTTTCTGACGATGGTTAACTGCTGCCGTTTCACAAATCACTGCCAAGTTTCGGCCCGGTCGAATTGGAAGGCTGTGGCAGGTAACATTGATGCCCAAGATTTCCATGGTCTCATCCTGTAAGCCCAAGCGGTCATATTCCGCTTCCTTCTTCCAGTCCTCTAACTTTATTACAAAATCAATCTTTTGATTTTCTTTTACACATTCCACACCGTACAAACTCTTTACATCGATGATACCGATGCCTCGAAGTTCGATTAAGTGTCTGGTTATGGAAGGAGAAGATCCCATTAAAGTAATCTGGGAAGTCTTTCGAATCTCCACCACATCATCCGCCACCAAACGATGGCCACGTCGAATTAACTCCAGTGCAGCCTCGGATTTACCGATACCGCTTTCACCGGTAATAAGAAGTCCTTCACCATATACATCCACAAGCACGCCGTGAATGGAAATCATAGGCGCCAATTCATAGTTTAACAAATGAATGAGCTCCGCCATGAATTCGGATGTTCCGCGCTCAGTCCCCAAGATTGGGATATTCCGTTCGTTGGCGATTTTTAAAATACGCTTATCCGGCACAAATCCTCGGCAGAAAATCATACAAGGAATGCCATAACTTAAGAGCTTATCAAAACTTGCAAGTCTCTCTTCCTTGGACTGCTCGCTTTCCAAGTAACTCCATTCCACCATACCGATAAGCTGAATACGTCCGGCTTCAAAGTGATCAAAGAATCCCATGAGCTGCAACGCCGGTCGATTGACATCGGCTATGGTTACTTCATGTTCTTCCAAATTCAGCTTCGGCGTATAATTTTTAAGTGATAATTTTTCTGCAATAACAGAAAGTTTTGCTCCGTCTCCCATAGCGTACCTCCCATATCTTCTTCTATTGTAAAGGGTTTTTTCTTATTGTCAATGAATCAACCGTGGAAATAAGCGTAGACATTTTGTGCCGCTTCCTCGTTCATTTCCGGGATCTTTAACAGATCCTCCACCGTGGCATTTTTCATTTCTTCCGCACTCTGATAAGTCCGCATCAACGCCTTTCGTCTCGCGGGGCCGATGCCCTTAATATCATCCAAAAAGCTCTTTACTAAAGCCTTTCCCCGCAGAGATTTATGATACTCAATAGCAAACCTGTGGGCCTCATCCTGAAGCCTGGTAATTAACTTAAACCCTTCGCTGTACTTATCAATGGGGATTTCCTCATTGTGAAAATACAGTCCTCTGGTTCGATGGCGGTCGTCCTTTACCATACCGCATACCGGAATGTTTAGGTTTAATTCCCGAAGCACTTCCAAGGCGATGTTTACCTGACCCTTTCCGCCATCCATCATGATGACATCCGGGAAGGCGGTAAAGGAGTTTTCCATCTCTTCTTCCATATCCCTTAGGCCATGTTCAAATCGACGGGTCAACACTTCCTTCATGGAGGCGTAATCATTAGGTCCCTCCACAGTCTTTAAACGGAACTTTCGATAATCGCTTCGCTTGGGTTTTCCTTTTTCAAACACCACCATGGAACCCACGGATTCAAACCCGGAAGTGTTGGAAATGTCGTAGGCTTCCATGCGTTTGATTTGATCCATTCCCAAAAGCTCTGCGATTTCCTTCATGGCTCCGATGGTTCGTCCCTCTTCTTTTTTGATTCGTTCCCGATCGGAATCCAAAACCATCTGAGCATTTTTTTTGGCAAGTTCCACCAGTTTTTCTTTGGCGCCTCGCTTCGGTGTTTGAAGGTAAACTTTCTTTCCCTTCTTTTCCGAAAGCCATGTGGCGATGGTATCCGCCTCTTCAATTTCCGTTTGGATGTAAACCTCCTTCGGAATCACGGGAGTTCCCGCATAAAACTGGGTCAAAAACGCCTCGATGATATCGCTTTCGCT
>CAJOGB010000079.1:0-5298 GCA_905233835.1 uncultured Lachnospiraceae bacterium | reverse complement strand
TCCCGTCCGATCATCTTTCCGTTTCGGATAAAGAAAATCTGCACCACCGCATCTTCCTTATCCATGGCAAGGGCGATGATGTCCTTATCCTCTCCATCAGAATCCGTAATCTTTTGGGTCTCCACACAGCGCTTTACACTTTCGATTAAATCCCGATAAGTGGCTGCTTTTTCAAACTCCAATTCTTTGGAGGCTTCTTCCATTTTTTCTTTTAATTCCTTTAGAATCGGCTGGTACTTTCCGTCCAAAAAAGAAATGGCTTCGTTTACATTTTTTAAGTATTCTTCTTCGGAAACCTCCCCGGTACATACTCCAAGACACCGGTTCATATGATAGTTTAAACAGGGCCGTTTTTTTCCGAAGGACTCCGGAAATTTCTGATTGCAGGTACGAAGCTTATAGAGTTTCTGCACCAAATCTATAGTGTCTCTTACAGAGCCCGCACTGGTAAAGGGACCGAAATATTTGGACTTGTCTTTTTTTAATTCCCGTGAAAACAAAACCCTGGGATATTTTTCTCCCAAGGTTACTTTGATGTAAGGATAGGTTTTATCGTCCCGAAGCAGCGTATTGTATTTCGGGCGGTGCTCTTTAATAAGATTGCACTCTAATACCAAAGCTTCCAATTCGGAATCCGTCACGATATACTCAAACCGTTTGATGTGAGATACCATCTGTTTTTTCCGAATGCCCTCGTCGTGAGACGCCTGAAAATACTGATGCACACGCTTGGTTAGACTCAGCGCTTTTCCGATGTAGATAATCGCATCCTTTTCATCGTGCATAATATAAACTCCCGGTTGATCCGGGAGTTTTTTTAGTTCTTCTTCAATTTGAAACATATTAATCCCCTGCAGTGAAATCGATATGTCCGCCTTTTGCTTGTTCGGAAATGTCTACTTTCTCTTCGTCGATAAACATCTCCTCCTCTTTTTCTTCTTCCTCTTCCTCCGGTTCAATACCCGTAAGTTCACGGAAGAGATTCATAAATTCCTTACCGGAAATGGTTTCATGCTCATAGAGATAATCCGCAATCTTATCCAAAACCTCCCGGTGCTCATCCAACATGGCATAGGCACTTTCATAGCAGTTTTGAATCATTGCAAGGACCTCTTTATCAATCTCGGCAGCGGTTTCTTCGCCGCAGGTAAGGGACGCACGTCCCTCCAAATACTGGCTCTCCACCGTAGCAAGTCCCATCATACCAAACTTCTCGCTCATACCGAAACGGGTTACCATGTTTCTGGCGATAGAAGTGGCGTTTTCAATATCGTTTGCGGCACCGGAAGTATAGGTGCCAAAAACAATTTCTTCCGCAGCACGACCGCCCATGTAAGTGGTAATCTTTGCGATAAGTTCTTCCTTTGTCTCCAAGAATTTTTCTTCTTCCGGAGTCTGTAAGGTATAACCCAGCGCTCCCATGGTACGGGGAACAATGGTAATCTTTTGAACCGGCTCCGCATTTTTCTGCAACGCGGATACCAAAGCATGTCCCACTTCGTGGTATGCCACATGCTTTCTTTCCTTATCGCTCATGGCGCGGTCTTTCTTTTCCTTACCGCCCACAGCCACTAACTCAAACGCTTCAAACAAGTCTTCCTGATTTACGAATTCTCTGCCTGCCTTAACCGCGATAATGGCAGCCTCGTTTATGATGTTTGCTAAGTCGGATCCAACCAAGCCCGCACTTGCAAGAGCCAATGCATCCAAGTCCACGGTCTCATCCATACGAACATCTTTGGAGTGAACCTTTAAGGTTTCCAAACGGCCCTTTAAATCCGGACGATCTGCGATGATACGTCTGTCAAAACGTCCCGGACGAAGAAGAGCTTTATCCAACACTTCCGGACGGTTGGTAGCCGCCAATATGAGCACACCCTTGGAAGAATCAAAGCCGTCCATCTCCGCAAGAAGCTGATTTAATGTCTGTTCACGCTCATCGTTTCCACCGCCGTATCTGGAATCACGGCTCTTTCCAATGGCATCAATCTCATCGATAAATATAATACACGGCGCCTGCTTCTGTGCCTCTTTAAATAAATCTCTTACACGGGAAGCACCCACACCAACAAACATCTCTACAAAGTCAGATCCTGCCAAAGAGAAAAACGGAACTCCTGCTTCTCCGGCTACAGCCTTTGCAAGTAAAGTTTTACCGGTTCCCGGAGGGCCCACTAAAAGTGCACCCTTCGGAAGCTTTGCTCCGATGGAAGTATACTTCTTCGGGTTATTTAAAAAGTCTACCATCTCCTGGAGCGACTCTTTTGCCTCATCCTGTCCGGCTACATCCGCAAAGGTAACACCGGTGGATTTCTCCACATAGACCTTGGCATTGCTCTTTCCAACAGAGAAAGGTCCGCCACCCATATTTCTCATAAAGAATCCGAAGAGCACCCATAAAATAAGAAGGGGAAGCACAAAGCTTAACACATTATAAATAATGGCGCTGGTATTGTTGGAAGCCCCACGTTTTACTTCTACCTTATGCTCTTTTAAAAGGGGAAGTAATTCCTGATCGTTTAAGTATCCGGTGTAATAAGTAACGGAAAGATTCTGTCCCGTACTCTTTTCGTATGTGTCTTTTAATTCTTTTTGATCGTCGCTTGACGCGAACTTAGAATCATCCTTTAAAGTGATATTAATGGTATCACTGGTAATCTCAACGGATTTTACCTCATCTTTTTCTACCAGTTCAATAAACTTACTGTAGGTAATTTCCTTCTTGGCTTGAGAACTTCCGTTATTCCAAAAATAGGTCGTAATCAAAAGCGCAATCAGAGAAAATAAAATCAGAAGCATGAGGGGTTGTCTGTTATTGTTCTTTCCCTCGTTTCCTCCGTTTGGATTATTATTGTTATTCTCGTTCATGATTCCTCCGTGCCCGTTTTATTTTACAAGCTTTTCAAATTCATCCACCGGCATCGGTCGATAATAATAGTAGCCCTGTGCCAACTCACACCCCTGCTCCATCAGCATCTCGGCCTGATCCTTTGTCTCCACACCTTCCACTATGGTAGGCAACGCCAAAGTATTTGCCATATTAAGCACACTCTCTAAGATGCTGACACCTTTGGAGTGATTCTCGTGATCGAAATCCAAAAATCGCATATCGATTTTTAACATATCCACATCCATATTCTTAAGCGCATTCAAAGATGAATAGCCGCTTCCGAAATCATCCATGGATACCTTAAAACCGATGGCGTGAAGTTTCTCCACCATGGCATTAATCAAATCAAAGTCTTCCATATAAGCGGTCTCGGTGATTTCCACTTCCAGGTACTCATAGTCAACTTTGCTTTTATCACACATTTCCTGCAAGGTTTCCGCCACGTTCATGGCATAGATATCCGCCCGAGAAATATTTATAGAAACCGGTGGTACCTTCACATTATTCTTTAACATGGAAGCAATCCACTCGATGACCATGTTCCAAATATCATAATCGATGGAAGAAACAAATCCGTTCTTCTCCAAAATCGGAATAAAGACTCCCGGGGAAATCAGTCCCTTGTCATGGTGCTGCCAGCGAGCCAAAGCCTCGGCACCCACGACCTTTTTTGTCTTCATATCTACCTTTGGTTGCAGGTAGAATACAAACTCTTTATTATCTACGCCCCGTTGAATGTCGGACAAAAGTTCAAACTCATTTTGAACATTTCCGATCATCTCCAAATCATACCATGCCACTCGCTTGGTATAATCCCCTGCGATACTGTCTAATGCGATAACCGCATTGTTATAAATCTTTTCTACGGAATCCGCATTGTTTTCAATTTCATAGAACCCGAACTTCGGTCCGAAGCCCACGCCAAAACTCTTATGACGTTTTGTATCCTGGGTCATCTTCTTTTCCAGTTCTTCCATGGCCGCAGATTTGTTCGGACAAAGCACCGCAAAATCATCGCCGCCCAAGTATCCCGCGATACCGCCGTGACGTCTTGTAAACTCGCTTAGATAACGACCCATGAGGCGAAGATATTGATCGCCTTTTTCCCAACCGTAAAAGTTGTTAAACAGTTTGAAATGATCGATATCAATGGCCACCATCCAAAGTTTCATGTTCCCGCTGCTTAACAGTTGGCTGTGAACTTTATTGTAGAAATTCTGCTTGTAGGGCAGTCCCGTAAGCTCGTCGATTTTCTGATCATCCGGTTTAAACTGAACATCAATCTGTCGAATTAATTCTTTTTGTTTTTCAAACAGGGATATGGTTGTAAGAACGCGTCGAAGCACAATACGCTCAGAGAAGGGTCTGGCAATAAAGTCAATGGCACCCAAATCGAAAGCGTACTCCATGTTCCGCTCTTCGTCATCTGCGGAAATCATAATCACCGGCAAATAATCCGTCATATGTTTTCTGCGCATGAATTCCAAGACTTCAAAACCGTTCATCTCCGGCATTACCAAATCAAGAAGAACGATATCCAAATCATAGAAATGATCCATCAAATAATCCAAAGCATCTTTGCCGTTATCAAACTCGACAACCTCTGCTTCGTCTTTTAATATCTCTTTTAAAATCTCACGATTTGTAAAAGCATCATCAATGATTAAAACTCTGTGCTGCTTCTTCGCTTCCATATCAAACCCCACACCCATGTCTTTACCGTCGAATAGGTCAAAAACACCTATTTATACTATTATATAGCATTTTAACTATAAAACAATCCGAAAAATAATGGATTTGGCATCTTTGCTCTCTGCAGACACCTTTCCTTTATGGGCGTTTACGATGGCCTTTACCACAGAAAGTCCGATGCCGTGTCCCCCGGTTTTACTGCTGCGGGAAGAATCGATTCGATAAAACCGTTCAAAAAGTTCATCGTGATTTCCTACTGTAATCTCATCTACAGTATTAAATACAGAGATTTCTTTTTTGTTTTTCGCCGCTGTGCAAAGACGAACTTCCACACGTCCCTTATCGTTTGCATATTTAAATGCATTATCCAAAAGAAGAGACAGGGCTTGAGAAATCGTATCCTCATTTCCCACAAAAGAAAGATTTTCTTCTACGGAAATATCCAAGGTTTTTCCCTTTGCCTTTGCCACAGGAAGGAAGGATTCCGCCACTTCTTCCACGGTTTCGGAGAGAGAAAATTCCCGCATATCAAGCTTGGTATTTTCTTCATCCATGCGAGACAAAAAAACCAGTTTTTCCGTGAGAGACGTAAGCCGTTCAATTTGGTTTTTAATACTTTTCAGCCATTCATTATCCCCCTGCGTTATCTCCAGCACTTCCGTATTGGCCCCGATAATCGCCAGGGGTGTTTTTATCTCGTGGGATGCATCCGTAAT
>CAJOGB010000078.1 GCA_905233835.1 uncultured Lachnospiraceae bacterium | reverse complement strand
ATTAACACCAGACCTAGAGAAAAATTGAATTTTGAAACGCCGAAACAATGCTTTTACGAAAAGATGTTGTAATTTTGCACTTGCTAGTTGAATCCACGCCGGCAGATAATCACAGTATTCTGTTAAACTTTTGGGCAGATGCATCGAGGTAATACAGTAGCACCCGAAGAATGCATAATTCATGAGGGCTACTGTGGATGGCAACTGCACGGTAGTAAGAGGAGCATTATTAAAGGCATCATTACCAATGTAAAGTAACCCTTCTGGCAGCACGACCTCCTCAAGGTTGGAGAAGGTATAGAACTGACCATTTTCATAGGCAAACCCGAAGCTATCTACAATCGTCGTGATACCCTCACCAATGACAATCTTCTTAATCTCCGAGCAATGGTCTCGCCAAGGAGCAGTTATCAGGGTATAGTTCTCGGGCATCATGCCTTTGCCGCGGATGGTCAGAACGCCTTCTTCGTTGACGGAATAGCTGAAGGGCTCCGGCTCGGTGTAGTCTGGCTCCAGATGATTTATCATGCACTGGTCACGGTTGTAGTTCAGGAGATTGGTGAGCGTGAACCAGCCGTTTTGGCTGCCGCCCCAACCCCAGTTGACATAGTAGAGGTTGTCACCATCGTAGCCGGTGATGACAAACTCATGACCACCCTCGCCACTCTTGGTGCTTTGGCCGCTATAGAGCACAGGGCGCCCTGCGTCCAAATCCTCATGAAGGTAGTCGTGCCACTGGTCCGTGGAATAGTTGCCCGAATAGCGGTCCATGGCCAGGGGGCCGTAGTGGAAAAAGCGCTGCATCGTGGCGGCCGTCACACCCGCTGCGCTCTCACGGGGCGTGTAGTGCATATGCACCGCGTAGCCGCAGTCACGCATCAGAGTGGCTACTGCAGTAGCCTGTACAGATGTATAACCACTTGAATAGCTATTAAGCATATTGTCCCAATCATAATAATCAGAAGAGAGATTATGACTCAATGTTTGGCCACAACCCTCCTCGTCATAGTATGAAACAGAAAGATATCCATGCTTTGGCCATTTCCAATACTTCATCACTTGAGCCATAGCAGTTGCCACACAGCCAGTAAGGCATCTCTGTCCATTATATATAGGGCATAGATTGTTATATGGCGTATTTTGGTTCCACTTCGTTTGTATAAGTGGATCCATAACAACCGTCCCAGCTTTATGCCGGATATTGCGTTTGTTTATCTTTCTCTTATGAACCGCATTCATGAGTACTTCCACTTGATCAAGCCAGTCTTGCAGACCAACAGGAAGATTCTCTGCGTCATAACAACCTTGATTGGTATAGCCCAACACAGTGCGTCCAATAGCATCATCGTCAGCAACAAAGACAACACCACCTTCAGGTCTGTCAAAAATGTAATAACCCCTGTCATGCCCATTGGAGCGTAGTTTCAGCTGTTGCCCTTGGGCACGAAGCCTTGTACTCTGTTGTGGCGATGAGCTGAAAAACTCAGCAACAGCATACCGAGCCTCATCCTCATCAATAGACTCGGCACTTGCCACTAATGGCAGCAAGGTCAATAATATTAAGGATAAAATCTTTTTCATAATCGAGTGGTGTTGAACTAATATACTTCTGGGTATATCTATGGCGTTGGGAAGATAAGTTCTCCTTTGTGGTGCTTGCCTTTTGAAGGTTCAATCGTCAGCTTACCCATTCCTATGATATCCATTCCTATGATTACTGCACCTCTGCCTTCTCCTGGTAATCCATACACATCCAAGTCAAACATCAAGTTCATGTTTTGCACCGCCTGACCGGCCGCACCTTTTACTAAGTTGTCAATGACCCCCATCATAACAACTCGGTGCGTCCGTTCATCTAAGACAAAACCGATATCCATGTAATTAGATCCTTCCACCCATTTTGTCTCCGGTGTTTTTCCTTCACCTAAAAAGCGAATGAATTTCTCATTATCGTAATACTTTTTATATACAGCCGTAATCATATCCGCTGTCGGATAATCTTCATGTCCGTCGGGATAAACAACCTTATTTAAGGAAGCATATTCCGTTGCTAAAATTCCTCGATTCATAGGAACCAAATGTGGTGTAAAGGAAATGGTAATCTCTTCTCCCGCCGCATAGGATAACTGCTCCTCGATTTCCGGCGTATGACGATGAGTCGCTACACCGTAGGCTTTAATGCTCTCGTTTACTTCGCAAAAAAGATTCTGCATCTTTGCCCCACGGCCTGCACCGCTTGTTCCGCTTTTTGCATCCACGATTAAAGTATTTCCGTCAATATACCCTTCCTTTATTAAAGGATAGGCAGTCAAAATGGAGCATGTGGTAAAGCATCCCGGATTTGCAAGAAGTCTGGTGTTTTTAATATCTTTTCGATTCACTTCGCAAAGTCCGTAAACGGAATCCTTAATCAAATCGGGACTGCCGTGTTTAATTCCGTACCATTTCTCGTAGACATTCACATCTTTAATTCGATAGTCTGCGGATAAATCGATGACTTTTACCTTTGATAAAATCTCAGAGGTAAGAATCGTTGATAAATAGCCCTGCGGGGTGGCGGTAAAAATTACATCCACCTGTTCTGCCATGGCTTCGATATTGTCATCCAAACACTCATCTTCCACCAAATCAAACATATTCTGATATACATCTTTGAAACGCTGTCCGACATAGGACTTAGAACCGTACCAAACAATTTTGGCATCTTTATGTGAAAGTAAGATGCGTACCAGCTCTGCTCCCGCATAGCCCGTAGCACCGATAATTCCAACCTTTATCATGTTTTGTAATCTCCTTTTCCTTATGTGTTTCCACACTAAAAAATTATACTTCATTTACCTTGTAAAATGTGAATGAATATTCATACGCTATATTATGCATAATTATACATATTTATACAAAAATCTCAAGTTTTAAATTTATTCTTGCTATAAATATACATCTGTTGTATCATAGCCACAGAAAGATTTTACTCACATTTTTTAAATAGGAAAGAAAGGAAGATCTCATGAAGGAAAAAGTAATACTCGCATACTCCGGTGGATTGGATACTACCGCCATTATTCCATGGTTAAAGGAAAACTATGATTATGAAGTTATCTGCTGCTGCATCGACTGCGGACAGGGAGAAGAATTGGACGGTTTGGAAGAAAGAGCCAAATTATCCGGTGCTTCAAAATTATATATTGAAGATATCGTAGATGAATTCTGCGACGAATATATCATGCCTTGTGTTCAGGCCGGTGCTGTTTATGAGAATAAATATTTATTGGGAACCTCTATGGCTCGTCCCGGCATTGCAAAGAAGTTAGTTGAAGTTGCTCGTAAAGAAGGGGCTTCTGCTATCTGCCACGGTGCCACCGGAAAAGGAAACGACCAGATTCGTTTCGAACTTGGAATCAAAGCTTTGGCACCGGACTTAAAGATTATCGCAGCTTGGCGTGATGACAAATGGAACATGGATTCCCGTGAGTCAGAAATCGAATACTGCAAGGCACACGGAATTAATCTTCCGTTTTCCGCAGACCAATCCTACAGCCGTGACAGAAACCTTTGGCATATCTCTCACGAAGGTTTGGAATTGGAAGATCCTGCCAACGAGCCAAACTTCGATCACTTGCTTGTCTTAGGTGTATCTCCGGAAAAAGCTCCGGACGAGGGCGAATATGTGACCATGACCTTTGAAAAAGGAATTCCTACTTCCGTCAACGGTAAAAAGATGAAGGTTTCCGATATCATCCGTGAATTAAACCGCTTAGGCGGAAAGCACGGCATCGGAATCGTTGATATCGTAGAAAACCGTGTGGTTGGTATGAAGAGCCGTGGCGTATATGAAACTCCGGGCGGAACAATCCTTATGGAGGCTCATCAGCAATTAGAGGAATTGGTGTTAGATCGTGCCACCATGGAAGCAAAAAAGGACATGGGTAATAAAATGGCACAGATCGTATACGAAGGCAAATGGTTTACCCCACTTCGTGAAGCGGTTCAGGCATTTGTAACCTCTACCCAGGAATATGTAACCGGTGAAGTAAAGTTTAAGCTTTACAAAGGAAATATCATTAAAGCCGGCACTACATCACCCTACTCACTCTACTCTGAATCACTTGCAAGTTTTACCACCGGTGATTTATACGATCATCATGATGCAGAAGGTTTCATTACTCTCTTCGGACTTCCTTTAAAAGTTCGTGCAATGAAACTTGCAGAATTAAATAAGAAATAATAAGATAAGAAAAGGGGACGGTTCATTTGTCTTCCCATACGGGACAAATGGATCGTCTTTTTTATGCTTAAACTTGGAGGGATGAGAACATGAAAAAACGCACGTACAAGCGTATGCTTGCACTTTCTTTGGCTGTTATCTTTTCTGTCACTTCCGTGGCAGGATGTGGAAAGAAAGAAACCTCTTCCTATAACGAGGTAGCCAAAAACGATGAAACCAGAAGTGAAAATCTTTTAAAAAACGGAGACTTTTCCGACGGAAAAAACCTTTGGGATGTCTACTGCCATGACGGTTCCTGTGACCTGTCCGTAAACGATGAGCAAGTTCTTGATGTGGATATTAAAAGTTTAGGTTCCGTTGACTATGGTGTTCAGCTTTACCACGATGGTTTTACACTTTCCGAAGGCTGTGTCTATCGTCTGACCTTTGATGCCTACAGTGACGTGGAACGTCCGGCTCAAATGCGTTTTCAAATAAACGGCGGTGACTATCATGCCTACTACGAAGAAGTGGTTACCATCGGCACAAAAAATGCTTCCTTCGACTATACCTTTACCATGAAAGAAACCACCGATCCTGCTCCACGTTTTTGTTTTAACATGGGTGTATTAGACGGTATGGATGCCTCCATGGCAGAACACCATGTTTATTTTGATAACTTCTATTTATCTTTGGAAGATGATTCCGCCAAAGTTGCAGCCGCGGGAGATGATGAAAAAAGTGAAATCGCCGTTAACCAAATCGGTTATCTTCCATCCGCTTACAAAGCAGCCACCGTTACCGGAAACGGATTAAATCAAACGGTAAAACTCATTAACGAAGCCACCGGTGAATCAGTACTGGAAGCCTCTATAGGAGAAGGAACAGACGATCCGGACGCAGGCGAAAAAGAAGCCCTATTTGACTTTACATCCGTAAAAGACGAAGGCACCTATCATATAAAAGCCGGCGATGTAAAATCTCCTTCCTTTGTGATTTCAAAATCCGTATATGACGAAGCACTAACCGCTTTAATTAAAATGCTTTACTACCAAAGATGCGGATGCGAACTTACATCCGAATATGCCGGTGATTTTTCTCATC
>CAJOGB010000077.1 GCA_905233835.1 uncultured Lachnospiraceae bacterium | reverse complement strand
TGACTTCAAAAAGAAAAACGGATACCTTCGTTCCTGTGAGATATCAAAGGAATACAACATGTACCGCCAGGATTACTGCGGATGTGAATTCTCGATGAGAAAGTAAATCGTTTTTTGAATAAGAAACAAGGGAAAAGGAGAAAAGATTATGGCTCAACTTTGGGGTGGACGTTTCACAAAAGAAACCGACAAACTGGTATACGCCTTTAATGCATCCATTGGATTTGATCAAAAGTTTTTTCATGAAGACGTTACCGGAAGCCGCGCACATGTGAAGATGCTTAGCAAACAGGGCATTTTGACGGAGGAAGAACGGGATGCGATTTTAAAGGGTTTGGATTCCATTGAAAAAGATGTGGATGAAGGGAAATTAGAGATTACCGACGAGTACGAAGACATTCACAGCTTTGTGGAGGCGAATTTGATTGATCGCATCGGCGCTGCCGGAAAGAAACTGCATACCGGACGAAGCAGAAACGATCAGGTGGCACTGGATATGCGCTTGTATACCCGCGCACAGGTGCAGGAAGTGGATGCGCTTTTAAAACATTTTTTGGAAACCATTTTAAAGGTGATGGAAGAAAATAAGGATACCTATATGCCGGGCTTTACCCATTTGCAAAAGGCTCAGCCCATTACTTTGGCCCATCACTTTGGTGCATATTTTGAAATGTTTAAACGTGACAGACTTCGTTTAAATGATATTCATGAACGTATGAATTATTGTCCTTTGGGAAGCGGCGCACTGGCAGGAACCACCTATCCCCTTGACAGAGAATATGTGGCAGAAGAGTTGGATTTTTACGGACCTACTGCCAATTCCATGGATGGTGTTTCCGACCGCGATTATTTGATAGAGTTTTTATCTGCGCTATCCATTATTATGATGCACTTGTCCCGTTTTTCCGAGGAAGTGATTATTTGGAATTCCAATGAGTACGGCTTTGTGGAAATCGACGATGCCTACAGCACCGGAAGTTCCATTATGCCCCAAAAGAAAAATCCGGATATCGCGGAACTGGTAAGAGGAAAAACAGGAAGAGTGTATGGCGCCTTAACAAGCCTTCTTACAACCATGAAGGGGATTCCACTTGCATACAATAAAGATATGCAGGAGGATAAGGAACTTTCCTTTGATGCCATCGATACCGTAAAAGGATGCATCGCTTTGTTTGATGGAATGATTGCTACCATGAAGTTCAATAAAAAAGTCATGGCAGAAAGCGCCATGAAGGGCTTTACCAATGCCACCGATGCGGCGGATTATCTCGTAAACAAAGGGGTACCCTTTAGAGATGCACACGGTATCATCGGACGTATTGTAGTATCCTGCATTGAAAAAGGTATTTCCATCGATGAAATGAGCCTTTCCGAACTAAAGGAATTTGCCCCGGAATTTGAAAATGATATCTATGAAGCCATTTCCTTGGAGACTTGTGTAAATAAGCGCCTTACCACGGGAGCACCGGGGTTAGAGGCTATCGAGGAAGAAATTGAAGCTTGCAAAGAATATTTAATAACTTATAAAGAAATCGGATTATAACCCCCCGGGAGGCTTGTGCTGGTGTTTTTTATCGCGTATTATGGCTTAGGATGACACATCCAAATAATAAATAATAAGTGAGGAAAATACTATGCATATGGCAGATGCACTGATCGTTCCTGCAGTGGCAGGCACGATGTATGCAGCTTCTACAATTGCGGCAGGGGTGTCCGTAAGAGAAGTAAAACTTGAAAACAATCCAAAGAAAATTCCATTGATGGGAGTGATGGGAGCATTTGTTTTTGCTACCCAGATGTTAAACTTTACCATTCCGGGAACTGGTTCATCCGGACATTTATGCGGAGGTATGATGTTGTCCGCATTACTTGGTCCTTTTGCCGGATTTTTAACCATGATAGGCGTCCTTTTGGTACAATGCCTGTTCTTCGCCGATGGTGGACTTTTGGCATTGGGATGTAATGTTTGGAATATGGCATTTTACGGATGCTTTATCGGATCATTTTTGATTTGGCGTCCGATGATGAAAAAAGGCGCCACAAAAGGAAAGATTATTGCAGCTTCTGTTATCGGTTGTGTGGTAACACTTCAGCTGGGAGCATTTTCCGTTTGTTTGGAGACTTTGGCTTCCGGTGTAACAGAACTTCCGTTTAGTGTGTTCTTAGCAACCATGCAGCCCATTCACTTGGCTATCGGTGCTGTGGAAGGTTTAATTACAGCAGCAGTGCTTTGCTTTGTACATGAAGCACGTCCGGAATTGCTCTGGGGCGTTGGCGAGACCGCAGGTGAAGGTCGCTTAACCTTTAAAAAGACCTTAGGCGTTCTTGCAATCTTCGCTGCAATTTTTGGCGGAATCGTATCTTTATTTGCTTCCGCATTCCCTGACGGACTTGAGTGGTCTATGGAAAAGGTTGCAGGTACATCTGAGTTAGAAGCTACCGGTGGCGCATATGATTTCTTTGCATCCATCCAGGAAGCTACATCTTTTCTTCCGGATTATGCATTTAAGAACAGTGATACCGCAGCAGGTACTTCATTCTCCGGTATTATTGGTGGGCTTATTGTAGTTGTCCTTTGCGTAGGAGTTGCATCTCTGTTAAAATTCTTCAAGAATACAAAGGTAGAAGAAGCAAAAGCGGATGAGTAAAATCAATAAAGCGATTTATGAAATTCAAAAAATAGACAGTATGTCAAAAGAAGATAAGTGGGTGAATAATATTCACCCGCTTATTAAGCTTTTCCTTACTGTCTATTATATTTTTCTGATTGTGTCCTTCCATAAGTATGATATGGCAGGACTTTTTGGCATGTGTATCTATCCTATTTTCGTTTTTGTTTTAGGAGATTTGTCTTTTAGGGATGCTCTGTATCGGCTGCGAGTGGTGCTTCCGATTGTCAGCATTATGGGTATTTTTAATCCTTTTTTTGATCATACGGTGGTGAACCATATCGGAGACGTAGCCGTGTGGGGCGGCGTGATATCCATGTTTACCCTGATGATAAAGGGTATCTTTACAGTGTTGGCGTCTTATTTGCTCATTGCTACCACAAGCATTGAAGAGATTTGCTATGCCCTTCGACTGATACATATACCAAAGATTATGGTGACACAGTTGCTTTTGATTTATCGCTATATCACGGTTTTGATGGCTGAAACCAAACGAATTACCCAGGCATATTCTTTGCGTGCCCCGGGACAAAAGGGAATCCATATCTCGGCTTGGGGGCCTTTGGTGGGACAGATGCTGCTTCGCAGTATGGATCGAGCGGATGATATTTATGAAAGCATGTGCATCAGAGGATTTAACGGAGAATTTCCGAGAATGACAAAAAAGAGAAAGAACAAGGGAGATTTGATATATCTTTTGGTTTGGTTTTTTGTGCTTTTTGCTTTTCGTTTGTATCCTGTATTTGAAATCGTAGGAGGACTTTTTGTATGAGTCATATTCATATTAATGTAGAAAACTTAAACTTTTCTTATGAAAAGAATCAACCGATTTTAAAGGATATTTCTTTTACTGCTCACGAAAACGATGCAATCGGAATCGTAGGAGCAAATGGTGTGGGAAAGTCCACACTGTTAAAACTGTTGGTGGGATTGGATTTGCGTTTTGAGGGAAGTATCCGTGTGGAGGAGATTCCTTTATCACAGGAAACATTGGGGAAGGTTCGTGAAAAAATCGGATACGTGTTTCAGGATTCCGACAGCCAGCTGTTTATGACCACAGTAGAAGAGGATGTGGCTTTTGCACCCAGAAACTATGGACTTCCGGAGGAGGAAGTGCAGCGTCGTGTGGATGAAGCATTAGAAAAGGTGCATATTTCCCATCTTCGAAAAAAGCCTATCTATAAGATGAGCGGTGGAGAAAAAAAGCTTGCCAGCATTGCAACCATTTTATCCATGACACCGGATGTAATCTTAATGGATGAACCTTCAGTGGCGTTAGATCCAAGAAATCGCAGAAATCTCATCTATGTGTTAAATGAATTTGAACATTTAAAGATGATAGCCAGTCATGACTTGGATTTTATTATGGATACCTGCAATCGCGTGATTTTGATGGATGAAGGCAGCATCATTGCAGACGGGGATGCAAAAGAGATTCTTACGGATAAAGAACTGTTGGAAGCCCATGGATTGGAACTGCCATTATCCTTGTATAATGAATAAAGCAGATAGAGCACGATAGATACAGAGACAGAGTTTTGGAAACTCTGTCTCTTTTTTGTGTTTTTGGAAACTGGTTTTCTATGGTTTGGTTTTTTCAATTGGCAATGTTTACCAAAAAATAATTAACTCTTTTAAACAAAACGTCAAAATTCTCTTTTTTGCACAAAAAAGTGTTGAATAATGGTTCAAACATAGTATGATTATATTAGTTAAAACAATTAACTAATTGCGAAAATGTACGAGAAATGCCTAAGAACAAAGGCTTTTAAGTAAATTTAGAGTTTAAAACAAATGATTTGGAGGAAGAGAAAATGAAAATCGGTTTTATCGGCTTAGGTATCATGGGAGAATCCATGTGCGAGAACATTGTTAAGAAACATGACGACACAGTTTATTGTTTCGATTTTGTAAAAGAAAAGGTTGACCTTTTGGCATCCAAGGGTGCGGTTGCCTGTGAAAACTCTGTTGAGTTGGCAAAGAACTCAGACGTAATCATTTCCATGGTTCCGAAGAGTGAGCATTCCAGAAGCGTTTATGAGGGAATCTTATCTGAATTAAACGATACAAAGTTCTGTATTGATATGTCTACCATTGATCCAAGTGTTTCTGTTGAGATTTCCGAGATGGTAAAGAAAACAGGCGCACACTTCATTGATGCACCGGTTGTAAAATCCAAACCTGCAGCAATTGCCGGAAAACTTGGTATCTATGTTGGTGGTTCCGAAGAAGATTATGAAAAGGCTCGTCCGATTCTTCTTTACATGGGCGAAAATGTAATTCGTATGGGAGACAACGGCAAGGGATTGGTTATGAAGATTTGCCATAACGCACTTGTTTCTCAGATTCAGAACGGTGTTAACGAAACATCCACACTTGCCAAGGCAAACGGAATTGACATTTTAACCTATGCAGAAGCAATTTCTTACGGTGGTGCAGGAAACTGGTACTTGGATTCTAAGAAAGATGTTCTTGCAAAAGAAGATTACACCACAGCATTCTCCATTGAAAATGAGCATAAGGATGTTCACATCTGCTTAAAGTTAGCAGAAGAGTGTGGCGTAGATATGCCGGGTGAAGAAAACGCAGTTCGTGTTTATGACAAGGCTCTTGAGATGGGACTTGGAAAAGAAGACTTCTGTGCAACAATCAAGGTTGTTCG
>CAJOGB010000076.1:5389-9466 GCA_905233835.1 uncultured Lachnospiraceae bacterium | reverse complement strand
TTTTTATCTTTTTTCTGACCTTTTTTCTCGGAGCCATCCGTTTTTCGGGTCAGCTAGATAAATATAGCATTTTGAATATACCTTGTCAACAAGAAATTTCAGTAATTTCAAAGTTTTTTCAGGGCTATTCAAAAACGCAGAAGGAGGGATTTGAACCCTCGCGCCGCTATTAACGACCTGCACCCTTTCCAGGGGTGTCCCTTCGGCCAGCTTGGGTACTTCTGCTCGTCGAAAAACTTCGTTTTTCAGTTGTCTAATTATAGGCATAAAAAAACGCAGGGGGTGGGATTCGAACCCACGCGCCCTTGCGGACAAACGGTTTTCAAGACCGCCTCGTTATGACCACTTCGATACCCCTGCGTATCGCCTTTCTTAGGCACGGATAGTATAATAACACAAGTACATACCTGCGTCAACAACGTTTTTGCTTTTTTAATATTATTTCACCAAGGCTTAAATCCTCGATGGTTGTTACCTTTATATTATCGTAACTTCCCATGGTAAACTTCACCTTTTGGTCCGTCATTTTCTCAACAATCATGGCGTCATCCGTGATGCCGGTTGTATCTCCCTTTAATGCATCTTCATAAGCCTTCTTTACCAAATCATACGCAAAGCACTGAGGTGTTTGGATATTCCAAGCATATCTTCTGTCGACGGTATCCGACACAAACCCCTGGGCATCGGCCAATTTAATGGTATCCTTTGCGGGAACCGCTACCACATTTGCATTGTACTTTACCACATCATCCATGGCATGACTGATAATCTCCTTTGTCACAAAGGCCCTGGCCCCGTCATGAATGAGTACATAATCTCCCGTACAGGCCTTTAAGCCTTCGTATACGGAATCATAGCGTTCCTTTCCGCCGGGTACGATTGCAGTTATCTTTGTAAAACCATATGGCTCTAGGATTTCCTCCCGCACAAAGTCTTCATCCCCGGGGGATACCACCAAAACCACTTCATCCACGCGACTTTTTTCAAAAGCATCCAGTGCATAATACATCAGAGGCTTACCGCAAAGATCCAAATATTGCTTTTTTACATTTAATCCCATGCGGCTTCCGGAACCTGCCGCCAGTACAATCGCAGAAAATTTTTCCATGGTTTCTTCCTTAATATAATAATGAAAAAGAAAAACGCTTCTCTTTCAAAGATCAGCGTTCTCCAAGTTTTAAGTTCGGCACTGCATTTAAATCCCATCCGCTTCGATTGCCGGCAATAAATTCATAGTATCCCGCCGCACCAATCATGGCCGCATTATCCGTACAAAGAGTGGGAGACGGATGATAGAACGGAATCTTCTTTTTCTCACAGGCGCTTCTCATGGCTTCTCGAAGGGTACCGTTGGATGCCACCCCTCCCGCGATAGCAAAAGCACTTGGCTTATATTCGTCTACCGCATGCATGGCATGATCCACCAACACATCCACAACCGCTTTTTGGAAAGACGCCGCCAAGTCATTGGGATTGACTTCATTTCCCTTCATCTGCTCGCCGTTAATATAATTTAGTACCGCAGACTTTAATCCGCTGAAAGAAAAATCGTATTCACTTCCGTTCACCTTTGCACGAGGAAAGGCAATGGCATTGGGATTTCCTTCCAAAGCCGCTTTTTCAATCTTCGGTCCTCCGGGATAGCCAAGTCCGATGGCGCGAGCCACTTTATCAAAGGCTTCTCCCGCCGCGTCATCTACGGTGCGTCCCAAAATCTCATATTCTCCGTATTCCTTTACCCGAACCAAATGGGTATGTCCGCCGGAAACCACCAAGCAAAGAAATGGTGGTTTTAAATCTTTATTTTCAATGTAGTTTGCACTGATATGTCCTTCGATATGATGCACACCAACCAGCGGAATATTTCTCGCAAAAGCGATGGCCTTTGCTTCCGCCACTCCCACCAGAAGGGGTCCCACCAATCCGGGACCGTAGGTTACCGCGATGGCATCCATATCATCTAAAGTGGCATTTGCTTCTTTCAGTGCTTCCTCAATTACCTGATTAATGCGCTCGATATGCTTTCTGGACGCGATCTCCGGAACCACACCGCCGTACAAAGTATGCAGCGGTATCTGGGTGGAGATAACATTACTGCGTAACTCTCGTCCGTTTACCACTACAGCCGCTGCGGTTTCATCACAGGAGCTTTCGATTCCAAGGATTTTAACCTCTTCCATTTTATAAACCTCAAATCCGTTAGTTTCCTATCGTATCTCCGTCGGCATCGGTAAGTTGAATTGCAAGAATCTTCCACTTTCCGGTGTCATCTTTTCTGAGACAATATTTCTGATAGGTATTTTGGAAATTACTTCCTTCCTTTATAAAGTAGTACACTTGCACGTATGCGTAATCTTTTCCGCCTGCCGTCTCGTATTCCACATTTGCCGTATCCGCTACTTCGATAGATACGATTTTTCTTCCGTGGCTCTGATAATCCGCCACATCCTGTTTTACGCTTGATACATATACTTCCTTCGGATTTACCTGTAACAAATCCGAATCCATCATAAGCATGGCCTGATCGCAAAGTGCTTCCAACTCATCGTTGGTGGTATTCTCATCATAATAAAGCATCTGGATGCGGTTATACCATTTGATAACGGAACGGGGTGTCTCCGGATAAGATCCCACAAAATCTTTTTCCAACACCTTTTGCATCTCAGTCTGAGTCGCTGTGGCCGTAGAATTTTCCGTCGTGGTTCCCCGTCTGGACAAATAAAAATAATATCCCAAAACCAAGCATCCCAGTGCCACCGATAAAATTACAATTCGAACCGTGTTTTTCATACCCCTTACTCCTCAACAAAATCTATTTCTACCATCTTGCCGTCTTTTCCCAAATGGGAGTTTTCAAAAATGCTTTTCACTTCCTTCATATACGGTTTCCCATTTACCAAAGAAGGACTGAAATGCGTAAGCCAAAGTTCTTTCACATGAGCATCCCTGGCCAAAGCCGCCGCTTCGTAGAATGTCATGTGTTTATTCTTTCTGGCATTTTCCTCTTTCTCTTTTTCTCCGTACATACCTTCACAAATAAACAAATCGGATTCGTATGCATGAGAAACAATACTTTCCGTAGGACGTGTATCCGTGGTATAGGTCACCTTGATGCCTTTTCGCTCCGGTCCCATTACCATATCCGGCGTATAAGTAACACCGTCAATCTCTACGGTATTTCCTTTTTGAAGCGGATTCCACGCACGAAGAGGAATGTTCTTTTCCTTTGCCGCTTCGGCATCAAACTTTCCGGCACGGCGAATATCAATGGTGTAACCGTAGCAGGTTACATTATGATTTACGCGAAAGGCAGTGATCTGATATCCGTTTAATTCAATCACTTCCTCGGGAGATGTGATTTCTTTAAATATAAGTTCAAAGGGAAGCTCCGGTGCGATAACCCGAAGAGCATTTACCACACGAGTTAACCCCTTTGGTCCAATCAAGGTTAAGGGCTCCGTTCGATCCGCATTTCCCATACCAAGCAAAAGTCCCGGCAGCCCCGCCACATGATCTCCGTGATAATGGGTAAAACAAATCACATCAATATGTCTTGGGGAAAGTCCCGCTTCCCGCATGGCAATCTGGGTTCCTTCTCCGCAGTCGATCAACAAATTACTTCCGTTATATCTCGTATATAGTGCCGTCAGCCACCGGTTCGGTAACGGCATCATGCCACCGGTGCCCAAAAGACAAACATCTAACATGTGTTATCCTTTCAAATCTTTCTTTTCCAAAACAAGCGCATCCTCTTTTGGTCGCTCGTAAAAATTCTTTCTTCTTCCGACTTGTAAAAAGCCGTTATGCTCATAAAACGAAACCGCCGCCTCATTCCCTTCCCGCACTTCCAAAAAAAGACGTGTCACGCCTTTTTCTATTATATAGGAAGAAAGTGCGTAAAAAAGCTCATCACCGATTCCGCATCTGCGATATACCTTATCCACCGCTATGGATGGAATCTCTCCTTCATCCGCCGCAAAATAACAAACCGCATATCCGTTTATATCATCTGCTTCGCTTACAAATACAACTGCCTGCGGATTTTTAAGTGCTGTCGCAAAATCATTTTCGTCCCAA
>CAJOGB010000076.1:0-5338 GCA_905233835.1 uncultured Lachnospiraceae bacterium | reverse complement strand
ATTCACTTTCTTTCTTCTGTGCTTCCATTCGTTCCCGCTCTGCCTGGGACAAACGCAAATAATCAGGTCGAAAATCTGCGGCACTTACGCTTTTTCCTGCCGCAAAAAGTTTTGCACCAAGTAAGCAAAGGGCACTTGCTCTTTGGCGATTCATGCCTGCCAAAGCAAAATCATACTCCACCTTACATTCCTGCGCGATGATTTCTTTAAATACCGGTACTCCGTCACCCAAAAAGGTCACAGGGTGTTGCTCCTCGTTTATCTTTTCAATAATCTCATGAATGTCCACCGCGCACTGCTCAACAACGGTATGAAATTCGTTTTTTCCGTCAAAGAAATAAAGTCCTGTATAGGTCTGGTTTCTTCTGGCATCCATAATGGGACAAATAAACTGTTTATGTCCCCACAGATTCCAAGCCAAAGCATCCACCGTCGGCACCGGAATCAGCGGCTTTTCAAGTGCCAATCCAAGTCCCTTTGCGGTAGCGGAACCGATGCGAAGTCCTGTAAAAGAGCCCGGCCCCGCAGCCACAGCGATGGCATCGATACTATCCATATCCATCTCCAGCATTCCCCGAAGTTCATCCAGCATCGGAAGAAGAGTCTGTGAATGGGTCTTTTTATAATTTAATGTATATTCACCTAACAGCAAATTATCTTCCATCACGGCTACGGATGCCACCAGTCCGGAAGAATCAATTCCCAAAATCTTCATCTTTTAATCATCTATGGTTATCTTTCGATAATCAAATCCTTTTTCCAAATCTTTTTCAATTAAAATGTTTCTTCGTTTCTCCGGCAAAATATCTTCAATCAAATTTGCCCACTCTATCATGGAGACGCCGTCTCCGTATACATAATCCTCGTATCCGATTTCATCCATTTCTTCGATGTCGCCGATGCGATAGACATCGAAATGATAAAAAGGAAGCCGTCCCTCTTCATACACCTGAACAATGGTAAATGTAGGAGAAGAAATCTGCTCTTTGATTCCAAGCCCCAGGGCAAAGCCTTTGGTAAAAATGGTTTTTCCCACGCCTAAGTCTCCTTCCAAGGTAAAGACATCTCCGGGCAGGGCTTTTTCTCCCAGGCTTTTTCCAAGTTCAAATGTTTCTTTTTCTGAATGTGTTTCTATAATCATTTACGAAAACTCAAACGGTAATCGTCCGTTCTTTCCTTAATATATTCTTTTAATTCTTCTTTTTTCCCGCCCAGTTGTTCCACCGGAATCACATAGGCATTCATGCGTCCGGAATAAATGAGAAGCTGTTTTTTTGTCTCCACGATTTTATACAACTGATTCCATGGAAGCAAAGAAGAATTGGCTTCACCCTCGTTTACTTCCACTTCCGTCGTTACGCGAATTCCCTCATCGTTAAAGTCGTACGACAAGGTATTTTGCAATACTTTTGAAGAAGCGACCTGTGCTTTGGAACGGGTGAAAAGAGAAATGGGACTGTACAAAAGAAGTGCAATGCCCAATGCAATATATAGTATTACGTCTGTCGGTGTCAACCGATCACGTACCACGTACAGTACCACAAAAACAAAAAGACCCACCACGATGGAAATGATTCCGTTAAAGGTGTGATACGTATGATATAGGTTAAAACGGTACATATCTTTATCTGTAATTTTAATATCAAACTTCATGATTTCTTATGCCTCGTTCCTAGTATAAATTCAATTAATTATAGCATATTTATGAGCATAAAAAAAATCATAACATACTTTTCGCGTAGGGCACTTTTGAATGACATCGGTACTTAACGAACGAAGTGAGTTTAGTATCCGCTATGTCATTCGATAAGCGAGAGCGCGTGCCCGGCGAAAATGTATGTTATGATTTTTTTATTTACACTTTTTATTATTTATTTTATTTCTCTCTGCCGTGAAGAAGTGGTGAGAGCGGTTTATAAATTAATAATGTGATGACTACCGAGATCATGGCCTTTACGAAGGTGAAAGGCAGGTTGAAAATCAACAGGCACTGGGCGAGAGTCTTCATGGATGGAAGAATTGCCTGATACATGGAAAGAATCACTTCCTCACTCATACCGTAAAGATTGATGTACATCGGATAGGTGATGAAGTAGTTGGACGGGAAAGAAAATGCCGCCATACATACCGCACCTACAATTGCACCGATAACCGCAGTCTTTTTGGTTTTCTTGGATTTATAGATGTAACCTGCCGGGAGAACGAATGACGCACCAAGCATAAAGTTACATAACTCTCCCACCAAAGCGGAAGAAGAGGTTACCAAGTGGAAGATGTTTTTGATTAAGCAAATTGCCACACCGTACCACGGCCCCAAAGCAAAGGCACCCAAAAGTGCCGGCAAATCGGATAAGTCCAACTTAACAAAAGCGGGCATAATGGGGATTACGAATTCAAAGAACTGCAAAATGATGGAGATGGCTCCAAGCATTCCCGTTACCGCGATTTGACGCGCTCCGATTTTTGGTTTTACAAAACTGTTTTCTGCTGTTGTACTACTCATTGGTAAGTACCTCCTTTTCTTTTTTGGGAAGCCTTACCGTTTCTAAAAAGAAAACCCCGAAACCATAGTTTCGGGGTATAGTATTAGCTTAGTATTACTAATCATTCTTCTTCCATCCAGACTGTACTGTCGGTACCGGAATCACACCGGTTCAGCTGCCAAAAAGCAGGTCGCGGACTTATTCAAAACGAACTCACCGCCGGTCGGGAATTTCACCCTGCCCCGAAGACTTCCTTATTTATTTTACAGTTTTATATTATCAAATAACTGTTATCTGTCAAGATAAAAGCTATTGATAAATCACATCTTCATCCGAAAGAGTTTCACCCTCGGAAACTCTCTGCAAAAGATCCTTTGCGAAGTTTACAAGATCTTCATTCGGATTCATGACATAGCAGTAGGTGGACGGTGCGGAATAGGTGGTATTCTTATCTCCCGTACCCTGTACGGTAAAGGAATGAATATTCCACTTCGCATTATCCTCAAGCTGCATCTTTACCAAGTTGGATATTTCCTCGCTGGTAAAGCTGGTGGTGAAGGTTCCTTCCAAACCGCTCATCAAACCTGAATAGTTGGTCAAGATGGTTTCGGAACTGGTTACCTTATCGATTACCGCTTTGATGGTGGCCATCTGGTGAACACCACGGGTTACGTCACCGCCCGGAACTTCCATACGCTCACGACAGAAAGCCAATGCTTCGTCAGCATTTAAAGTATTCAGTCCCTTGGTATAACTGTAGGTTCCGCCATAGATGTAAGACGTAAAGTCATACTGACTTTCTACGGTAACTCCGCCGAGCTGGTTAATAAGTTCTTTAAATCCGTTAAAATTAATCTGAACGTAGTAGTCTACATCAACTCCGTAAAGTTCGGACAATCCCTTCATGGAATTATCGATTCCGTAAATACCTAAGTGGGTAAGCTTATCCTTTGCTCCGCCACCGGCCGGGTTTCCGATGTAGTAATCTCGCGGCGTGTTAATCATGATGATTTCATGAGTCGCCGGATTTACTTCCGCCAAAATATTTACGTCGCTTCGACTGGTGGTAAGCTTCGCATTTCTGGTATCGGATCCGCTGATATAAATCACGAAGGTCTCGTTTGAAACATTCTTATCCGAAGTATCATCCGCCACTTCGGAAGCATCTCCGTAAATCGGTATCTCGTAAACTAATTTTGTTCTTTCTCCGAAGTCGGAATAGTTTGGAATCTCTGCAGCTTCCGCACCTTCATCCGCTTCGATTTCGCTTTCGGTTAAAAGCGTTACAAATGCTTCATCCAATACGATGGCATCGGCGGTTCCGTCATAAAGTACACCCGCCAATTCAAATACTCCGGTGCAGTTTTCTTTAATTAAATCTCCGCCGGTTATTTTATTGATTTCTTTGACCGCCTCTTCGTTTCTGGAAGCATCATAGGTATCCAAGAATCCGATAGTGGCATCCTTTAAATCTTTAATATCACTTGCACTGTTATCGGAAAGCGTATAAACACCGAGAGTCGCCACCACGTTTGACTTTGCTGTCACAGCATCAATGGCACTTTTGGTTCTGGTTAAATAAAACACTCCCGCTACGGATGTTAAAATCAAAACAGATGAAAGCAAATATCCCACCGGTCTTTTCCAAGCATTTTTTCTCTTCTTTCGAACCGGTGTAAGCAAAAGCAAACTGTTTAAAGCCGCGATCAAAATCAAGAGTAAAACCAGGGCAAGCAGCAAATTAAGCGGAAGCAAATCCGTTAAAGCCATATATGCCGCCAGTATCATTTCAAAAACAGTAACAATCGCCCACAAAAGAGTTGGGAAATTCTTTTTAAACTCCTTCAAAGTTCCTTCTCCTTAAAAAGATTTATGCAATCCCCTTATTTGGTTGCATCATCCGGTTTTTCAATCTCAGCGATTGCTGAAATCTGCATAGGAATACGGCAGTTCTTATTGGAACCGAACTCAACGATTACAGTATCATCTGCGATATCAATGATAACGCCGTAGAATCCTGAAGTGGTAAGAACGGTATCTCCCACTGCCATAGATGACATCATCTCGTTTTTCTTCTTCGTCTCTTTCTGCTGTGGACGAATCATAAAGAAATACATAAAAACAAATAAAACTACAATCCATACAATCAAGCTGATTGAACTGGTTGCTGAAGCGCTAGCTAATAACATTTAATATATCCTCCTAAAAGTAAACTCACTTCGTTCATTGTACCCAATAATGAGAAAAATCGCAAGGCAAAAGGAAACTCTTTTGCCTTACGATTTCATTAAGATTTTCTTAAGATTTCTCTATTCTTCGCCCGCTTCCATGGACTCTAATTTACGCTTCTTATATCCCTTAAAATCACCGGCATCCAAAGCGTCTCGAATCTCTTCCATCATGTGATTGTAGAAGTATAAATTATGCAATACGCAAAGGCGCATACCAAGCATTTCTTTCGCCTTTAAAAGGTGGCGAATGTAAGCTCTCGAATAGGTACGGCACGCCGGACATCCGCACCCTTCTTCGATGGGTCGCATATCCTTTTCATATTTTTGATTGAAAAGATTTAACTTCCCGTGATTGGTATAAACATGTCCGTGACGTCCGTTTCTGGATGGGTATACACAGTCAAAGAAATCGATTCCTCTTTCCACGCCTTCCAAAATATTTGCAGGTGTTCCCACGCCCATTAAATAGGTAGGTTTATTCTGTGGCAAATAAGGAACGGTTTCTTCCAACACATGATACATTTCTTCATGGGTTTCACCAACTGCCAATCCGCCTACCGCATATCCGTCCAAATCCATCTCAGAAATACGCTTTGCATTTTCGATACGGATATCATCATATAC
>CAJOGB010000075.1:5417-10302 GCA_905233835.1 uncultured Lachnospiraceae bacterium | reverse complement strand
GGCGAGGACTGTGTAGTACTTACTACTTATTATCCTCATGATCAGCCATGGTTTGTATACGATGAAGACACAAAGACCTATGCTCGTTATGAGTTCGGTGGTCCTCACGTAGATCAGGGAAATGGCGAACAGCTTACATTCACAAACATTATCTACATGAACGTTCATCAGGAACTTTACCCGGGTGATAAGGGATACTTGAATATTCCGATCGCAGGTGCAAACGGAACAGGTAAGTTCTTCACCAGAGGAAAGATGATCGATATTATGTGGGCAAACACCGGAGACGGACAGGTTACTCACTACTACACAATGGATGGAGAAGAAATCCAGTTGAACACAGGAAAGACTTTCATTTCTTTAATCCAGAACGAAAAGGTTGATGATAACCATTTCTATGCTACTTATGACGAATTCAAGAATAAGTAATTAAAAGAATAAGGAGTCGAGATGTGAGGTGACCCCTCAAATCTCGGCTCCTTTTTGATTGCAAAATTATAAGCGTTTTGCCACCAACTTACAGATGGCGTTTCCTTTTGAAGAAAACTTTTCTTCATATTCTGTCATGATATTCTTTTGATTTAACATGGGATCGTTGTGCAAATCAAAGGTTTGCGCAATCAGTTCAAAGTCTTTGTGTTCTTTAATTTCCTCCAAAGAAAACTCAAACAACCCCACATTATCTGTCTTAAACTCCAGCAAACCGTCATGTTTTAAAACCGCGGCATATCGATCCAAGAATCGAGAGGAAGTAAGACGTCGTTTGGCATGTCTGTCCTTTGGCCAAGGATCGGAAAAGTTTAAATAAATGCGATCCAGCTCTTTCGGCATAAAGTATTCTTCCAAATTCTCGGCCGGATAGCAAAGAAAAGCCAAGTTTTCGATGGGATCTTCTTCCATTTTCTGGAGTGCTCTGTAAAGAACACTGGAGTACTGCTCCATGCCCAGGTAATAAATATCCGGGTTTTCTTTTGCCATAGCTGTGATAAATTGGCCCTTTCCCATACCGATTTCGATATGAATCGGTTTTCCGCCGGAAATCTTTGACTTCCAATTTCCTTTTAAGTTTTCTGAGTTTTTTAAGCAATACGGACTGGCCTCAATGGCGGGATCCGCAGCAGGTATATTTCTTAATCTCATAACATATGTATTTTACAAAAAATGAACAAAAAATCAAGTGATTTTAACTTGCACCCATATACCTCTAGCCCTTATAATGTAAAAAGTGCAGAAAAGAGGAAAAAATGAGTAAAACAAAAAAACAAAAAAACAGGGATGTAATGAAGCGAGTAATTTGCCTCATTTTGGCCCTTGCAATGATATTAACCATTTTGCTTTCCACGGTAATCGCCATGGCGGCGGAATCGGAAACCTTTTGGCCATCCGGTATTTCCGTGGGATCCCAGTCCGCTATCGTAATTGAGGCCTCCACGGGAACGGTTTTATACGAAAAGAATGCGGATGAGGTCCATTATCCCGCCAGTATCACAAAGATTTTAACCGGATTGGTGGCAGTGGAGAATTCACAGATGGACGAGGAAGTTACCTTCTCCAGAGATGCGGTAGCCCAGTCCCGAGGCGGAACCAGTAGTATCGCCCGTGATGTGGATGAGGTCATGACCATGGAGCAGTGTCTCTACGGAATGATGTTGGAGTCCGCAAACGAATGTGCCTACGCCATCGGTGAGCATGTGGGTGGAGGAGATATCAATGTCTTCCTTCAGATGATGAACGATAAGGCAAAAGAACTGGGATGTACAAACACACATTTCGTAAATCCAAACGGATTGCCGTCGGAAGATCATTATACATCTGCAAGAGATATGGCATTAATCGGTCAGGCGGCGCTAAATAATGAAACCCTCGCTCAGATTATGGCCACAAAGACTTACCAAATCCCGCCCACCAACAAGCATACCGAGATCACACCCTTAAATAACCATCATGCGATGCTGAATTTCTATAAAACCAGTAAGTATTTATACGATGGATGTCTCGGTGGAAAGACCGGATATACGGATGCGGCGCGAAATACGCTGGTGACTTTTGCGGAACGGGACGGAATGAAATTGGTTTGTGTCGTTATGTGTGCGGAAAAACCGTATCACTATGAAGATACAACGAATTTGTTCGATTACTGCTTCGCAAACTTCAAAGTAGAAGATGTTTCAAACTTAGAAAACCTTTTTTCAAATCAATCGGAGGATAGCATCGGTGTGTTGGCGGAAAACATTGATTTGATTGAGACAAAGGTGACGGGAAATGTGGTGCTTCCAAAGACGGTGGATACTTCGGAAGTAAGGGTCAGCGTGGAACCCACTAAAAACGAAAAAGATCCTTCCATTGTCGGACGCGTGATTTACACCTACGGAAACCGTCAGGTCGGTGTGGGAGATTTGATGTTTACCGGTGCCGGAGAATATAATTATCCTTTTTATAATATTGATGAAGAAAAAGGCGGCAGCGGAATTGCCTATTACAAATTAAACTTTGTATTTGTAATAGAAATCATTCTGGCGGTGATATTAGGAATCGCGGTTTTGTTTTTACTGTTTAAAAGCATCGACAGATTGATCTCAAAAGCCTATCGCTTCCGAGCTTCTCATAAGAGATACCAGCCGAAGTACAAAACCATTAAACGTAAAAAAAGAAGACGCGGAAAACGTCGTAGATAAGAGAAAACGACATATATAAGAACAAATCGATTTTTTAACGACGAAAAACACATAATCTGAAGACAAAAAATATCAAATACGACAAAATAAAAGACACGGACTGTTTTCTGACAAATTAGCCCGTGTCTTTTGTATTGTATGAAAAATAATTATATCAGGTCCTTTAGAAGGGTTTTTAACAATTCTTTGTTATCCGTAAAGAAGAGGATTCCGTTGGAAGTTTTTATAGCGGTAATAAACTTTCCGGATAAGGTAGAAGATTCACTGATTAATTGGAAAATGTAATCCTTATAATGATCTTCTAATGTAAGAAGTACGGTATCGAAGCTGCCGACTTCCGAAAGGTCTGCCTCGGATTTTTGTAAGAGTTTGGATAACTCCGTATCCTGTTCCATCTGAAACTTTGTTTTATCTACAAGGAAGAATCCCTTTTCATCCTTCGGCATATTCATGGATTTAATGGCACGTTGTACCTGCTTAACCAAGCTTGGGCTGGCCGGGTACAATGCTTCAAAAATCGGCATGAAGTCTTTGGCGGTTTTAAAATGGTGGTTTCCGCCGTGGCGAAGGTTCTCCGTCATTAAAGTTCGACGAACCTGTTCTTCGCATTCCTGCCGTGTTGGATTCTTGTATTTGGGATTTAAATTCTCATAATTGTCCATAAAAATATTCCTTTTTGAAACAAACGACAAAAATAAGTGTCGAAATTATTATATAGCCCAAAATTTAATTTGTCAATTGACACCGGATGTGCCTCATTCTATAATAACAATATAGTCCACGCGTAAAGCATTAGAGTGGCATTTATTTCATAAAAAAGGAGCAGGAAAATGCAGACACCTTTTCCCATGGATCGAGTTGAAAAAAAGGAATACGAATACGAACAAATCCTAAAACGTATTGATGAAAATAAAGGATTGATTAAAACAAAAGAGATTCAGGAAATGGGAATCGACGTACGCAGAGTCCAAGCCTTTGTGGAAGAAGGCAGATTGACCCGAGTAAAAAACGGTTATTATACCGCTAAGTCTTTGCCTTTTAGCGAAGAAGATTTGGTGGTATGTATGTTCCCGGACGGAATTTTGACCATGGAAAGCGGGGCATATTACTACGGCTATTTGAAAAAACGACCTGCAAATTGGTCCGTTGCCATCAGTAAAAACACCTCAAAGTCCAGATTCAAATTGGACTATCCAATCGTTCATCCCTTTTATACCGAAGAGGAAGTGTTAAAAATCGGGGTTTGCGAAGCAAAGCTTGAAAACGGCAGCATGTTGGTTTATTCAAAAGAACGATTGATCTGCGATATTTTAAAGTACCAGGAGAAAATGGAGCCGAAGGATTTTAAAGAGGCAGTTTTTTCCTATATTCAGGATGAAGATAAAGATGTGGCAAAACTGATGGAGTATGCCAGAGAACGAAAAGTCTTAAAGAAAGTTCAGATGATGATTGGGGTATGGCTATGACAGAAACTTTCTTACATGACTTTGCGATAGAAAACAACATAGCTTTTGAGAATACATTGGTGGGATATGTGAAGGAAGTAATCCTTTTGTCCCTGGGCGAAAAGGGATACGGAAGATCTTTGTGGTTGAAAAATAAATCCGCCCTGTCAAGAAAGGGCTATGCCCGTAGGGTGAATCGCAGTTTAACCTTTGTTTATAAAGAAGATGAGCGGGTTTTAAAAAGTGACGGATTTGTTCCGGGATGTGCCTATGATGCAGACTTCTTAATGAATCTGTTTGAAACAGAAATAAAAAGCATACCGGAGTTTCAGGTGAAAAACCCGGAGGTTTCTGAGACGACCCTTTCCTTTGACCTTTACTACAAAGAAATGTATGTACCCTTTTCTTTGGAAATCCTTCCTTTAAAAGAGGAAAATTTCACACCGAATCAGGAAGTCATAACCCTTCCGATTTGCGGTAGAGCTTTGGAGATACTGACCTATCCCATGGAGCAGGAAGCGGCGCATCACGTGGTAAAGCTTTGCAAGGAATTGGAATTAATCAACGAAATGGAGCATTATCTGGAAGCATATAAGCTTTTTGCAGAAAACTCCTTGGAGGGTGTGCGTTTACAAAATGCGATTGCTTTGGAATTGGAGAAAGCAAAGCTTTCCTATGATAGAGACGATTTGTCCCGAGTACTGGCATTTCGGGATTACGGATATATGAAAAAGAAGTGGAAGGTTCTTTTGCGGCGCCACAAAC
>CAJOGB010000075.1:0-5382 GCA_905233835.1 uncultured Lachnospiraceae bacterium | reverse complement strand
TATTATCGCCGATTTGGCAGGCCGGAAAAGAGGACGTGATTTTCTTTGGAGATTGGATGCCGGAGATCGGCAGATATTTGGATTAGGAGCAAAAATGATCGATCAGAAACTGGAACGCTACGGAAAAAGTGACGTGTATCCCTTTCATATGCCGGGACACAAACGACAAAGCTTAGGATTCGGGGATCCCTATCAATCGGACATCACGGAAATAACCGGATTTGATAATTTACATGATCCCAGCGGGGATATTAAAAAGCTTCAGGATGCCTGGGCGGAAATATACGGGGCAAAAGAAGCCTTTGTCATGGTAAACGGATCCACGGGAGGTGTTTTGGCATCCATCTTTTCTTCCATAAAGCCGGATGAAGAGTTGCTGATCGCCAGAAATTCCCACAGAAGCACCTACCATGGGGCCTATTTAAGAAATGCACGTGTTCGTTATATCTATCCGGAAACCTTGGAAACAACCGCAGGCCCGATCGCAGGGGAGATTTCTGTGAAGGAGTTGGAGAAAACTTTATCGGAAAATCCGGGAATTAAGGCGTTTTTGTGTACCTCCCCAACCTATGAAGGTATTGTTTCCGACATTGAAGAACTGGCAAAGGTGGCTCATTCTCATGGAGTGGACTTTATTGTAGATGCAGCCCACGGGGCACATTTCGGATTGGACGAGGCCGGGTTTGTAAATCCCATTACCCAGGGCGCAGATCTTGTAATTACAAGTTTGCATAAGACCCTCCCTGCATTTACATCCACCGCACTTTTGCTAAAATCAAAGACTTGCTGGATTCCTACCAAGGACATTATGTTTTACTTGGATTGTTTTGAGACCTCTTCACCCTCCTATCTTTTGATTTCATCTGTGGCAAAATGCTGTGAATTTGTGAAAAAGAAGGGAAAGAAGTCTTTTGTGGCATATCATAAAAATCTGGATGCCTTTTATAAAAAAGCAGATACCTTAAAGAAAATAAAGGTTTTAAGGCTTCCAAATCAGGATATGGGAAAAATTCTAATATCCGGGGAAGACTATTTTACCGGAAAAAGGCTTTTTGACATCCTTCGGGACGAATATCGATTGGAACTTGAAATGGCAGCAGGGGATTATTGCTTGGCCATGACATCCCTTATGGATACGAAAGAAGGTTTTTTAAGATTATCGGAAGCGCTGTCGGAAATCGATGAATCCGTTTCTGAGGAACAAAAAAAGCTTCTGCCACAGAATGAGGATTCCATCTCCTATCCAAAGCCCATTTCTGTGCTTTCCATGGGAGAGGCCATAGAGGGAGAAAAAAGAAAACGGCCCCTATCTTCCGTACAAAACTGTGTGGCCGGCGATTTTGTAAGCTTTTATCCGCCGGGGATTCCGATTTTGGCTCCCGGGGAATTAATAACGGAGAGTGTAATAAAAGTCATTAAAGAGGGAGTGCGTCGCGGACTTTGCGTCAGCGGCTTAGATGAAAAAGGAATTTTCGTTGTAGATTAGGAAGGACTATATTATACTGACTTTATGGGAAAGATATTTTGTTTAATGGGAAAAAGCAGTACCGGAAAGGATACTGTTTATAAACATCTTTTGGAATGCATGGATTTAAAGAAGGTGGTTTTGTACACCACCCGCCCCATTCGTCGTCATGAAAAAGATGGAGAAGAGTACCATTTTTGTACAAAAGAAGAGGAAGAGGCGCTAAAAGAAGCCGGAAAAATCATCGAGCGACGTTCCTATCAAACGGTTCACGGACCTTGGGATTATTTTACGGTGGATGACGGTTCCGTGGACTTGGATCGAGAGAATTATTTGATGATCGGAACCTTGGAAGCCTACGAAAGTCTTTGTAATTACTATTCCAATGACAAAATTGTGCCGATATATATAGAGGTAGAAGATGGTGAGCGTTTGACGCGAGCCTTAAACCGAGAGAAGAAACAGCCACAGCCGAAGTACGAAGAGATGTGCCGTCGCTTTTTGGGAGATGCAAAAGACTTTTCCGAGGAGCGTTTGCAGGAATGCGGCATAGAAAAGCGGTTTAATAATCGCTCGCTGGAGGATACGGTTTCGGAAATAAGTGACTATATCAAGGCATTTATGTAGAAGGAAAATCCTATGGATATTAAAGTAAACGAAGCGACTCCCGTTACCCAAACACAAGCGGTCTCAGAGGTAAAACCAAAAGATGATACCTTTAAGTTTACCCTGGCAAGCTCCATCGAAGACCATGAGCTTTCCGAAAAGCTTACCTCTTTAATGGGAGACATTGAAGAGCAGGGCAAAAAGATAGCGGAGCACATGGACATTCGCGATATGAAAAAGTATCGCAGTTTGGTAAAGGAGTTCGTAAATGAAGTGGTAAACCGCTCCCATAAGTTTTCTCGCGAGAACTTCTTGGATCGTCGTGGCCGCCATAGAGTGTATGGTCTGGTGAAGATGGTGGATAAGAATTTGAACGACTTGGCGGAAGCATTGGTAGCGGATGAAAAAGATCACATGGATATTCTCGGTCGCGTCGATGAGATACGAGGATTGCTCTTAGATATTTCTACCTAAGTCGAAAACAAATAAATCGACAAATGTTTTTGTCTTTTATACATGATACGACAAATAGTGTAATGAAAATATCTTCATTACACTATTTTTTTGGAGATAAACGCCCATGAAATTTCAGGACATCATAGGACAAACAGAAATAAAGAATCACATGATAAAGGCATTGGAACAGGATCAGATTTCCCATGCCTACATCATTAACGGAGAAAAAGACTCCGGAAAAATGATGCTGGCAAGAACCTTTGCGCAAGCCTTCTTTTGCGAGAACTCAAAGAGTGAACCTTGCGGAGAATGTGCCGCGTGTAAAAAGGTGGAGCATAACAATCACCCGGATGTGATTTATGTAACTCACGAAAAACCAAATCTGATCAAGGTGGATGATATCCGCGACCAGATCGTGGAAGATATGTACATTAAACCCTATGCCGGCGCGCGAAAGATTTATATCGTAGAAAATGCGGAGCTTATGAATGAAGCGGCGCAAAATGCATTGTTAAAATCTTTGGAAGAGCCACCTGCTTATGTAACCATTTTTCTTTTGACGGAGAATGTATCCGCGCTTTTGGATACCATTCTTTCCCGTTGTATCCTTTTAAATATTTGTCCGGTGGTAAAAGAACGAGATGAACTGGAACGAATCCTTACCAAAACCTATCAGATGCCGGATTATGAGGCGGACGAGATTATTAATCTGGCCCAGGGAAATGTGGGAAAAGCTTTTTCTTTGGCTTCCGATGAAGAGTTTCGCGATTTTATGGATCGGGTCTTAAACCTCGCCATTCGGATTCATTCTTGTGATGAGTTCGAAATTTCAAAAATGGCGGATAACCTTATTAAGATTCAAAAAGACGACGAGGACGAGGAAGAAAAAAAGCAAACCAATGTGGATCTGAAAGAATATTTGGATTTACTGGAGATTTGGTATCGTGATGTGTTATTATATAAGTCAACGGCGAACCAGGAGCACATCTATTTTAAAAACCGGCTTTTGGATGTAAAAAAGCAGGCAAAGCGGGCAAAATACGACACCCTAAACGAAGTGCTTGAAAAAATCGGCGTTTGTCGAAACCAACTACGGTTAAACATCGACAAAAAAACGGTTTTGATGACGCTGTTACTTAAAATGAAAGAAATCTAGACCTTAGAGATATTAGAGGAGAATATACAAACATGACGAAAATTGTTGGAGTTCGATTCCGCAATGCAGGAAAAAGCTACTACTTCGATCCGAAGGATATGGAGCTTTTTGTAAATGATAAAGTAGTTGTTGAAACGGCTCGAGGCGTGGAGCTTGGAACCGTGACGATTCCGGTGATGGAGGTGGCGGACGAAAAGATTACTGCTCCCTTAAAAGGAATCAAGCGTAAAGCTACGGAAGAAGATAAAAAGAAGGAAGCCGATAATTTTGCGGCAGAAAAAGAAGCTTATAAGATTTGCCAGGAAAAAATCGCAAAGCATAACCTGGATATGAAATTGGTTCAGGCAGAATATACCTTTGATAAAAGTAAGCTTTTGTTCTATTTTACATCTGACGGACGCGTGGATTTCCGTGAACTTGTAAAGGATTTGGCTTCTGTATTCCATACACGTATCGAACTTCGCCAGATCGGTGTTCGCGATGAGACAAAGATTTTGGGCGGACTGGGTATCTGCGGAAGAGAACTTTGCTGTAAGACCTATCTTTCCGAGTTTGCTCCGGTTTCCATTAAGATGGCAAAAGAGCAGAATCTGTCGTTAAACCCTACAAAGATTTCCGGGGTTTGCGGAAGACTGATGTGCTGTTTGAAAAATGAAGAAGATACCTACGAATACTTAAATCGAAACACACCCCGTCGCGGAGATTTGGTTCGCACCGGCTCCGGAGAGACAGGTGAAATTATAGATGTTAATGTATTGCGACAGACTTTACGTGTCCTTTTTGAAGAAAACGACAATAAAGAGGTCCGTGAATACCAGGTAGAAGAAGTAACCGTTTGCGGCAAAAAGAAAAAGGGACAGAACCAGCAGCAGCCTAAGATTTCCAGAGAAGAAGAAATCGAAGAGCAGGAAGCGGAAAAGCTGGAAGAACTTGAGATTAAAGAGGAAGCCGAAATGGCTGCGGAAAAGGCAGCAGAGAACCGTGAGAACCATCACGGAAACAAAGGCGACGGAAACCATAAAAATAAAAACTTCAAAAAGAAGAATAAACATAAGAAACACAAAAACAATAACCAGAATCAGAACCAAAACAAGGAGTCCTAAATGGAGGATTTGGTACGGGCCGGTGAGCGCTTAGACGACCTTGGCAGAAAAGGCTATCGAATCATTCAGGATCCGAAGAAGTTTTGCTTCGGAATGGATGCTGTGCTTTTATCTTCCTTTGCGGACGCAAAAGAAGGGGAACGGGTGTTGGATTTGTGCACCGGAAATGGGATTCTTCCCATTCTTTTGGAAGCAAAGACTGCCGGTGAGTCCTTTGTGGGACTGGAAATTCAGGAAGAAAGCGCTTCCCTTGCCAGACGAAGCGTAAGCTACAATCATCTGGATGATAAAATTGAAATAGTGACAGGAGATTTAAAAGATGCGTCGAAGATATTTGGGGCATCTTCTTTTGATGTTGTAACCTCCAATCCGCCCTATATGATCGGTGGCCACGGATTAAAGAATCCGGATGATGCAAAGATGATTGCCCGTCATGAGGTCCTAATGGAACTGGAGGATCTGATTCGGGAGACCGCAAAGTTATTAAAACCCCAGGGCAGATGTTATTTTGTGCACAGGCCTTTTCGTTTGGTGGAGATTTTGTCTTTGATGCACTAGTATAAAATCGAGCCGAAGCGCATGCGTTTGGTGTATCC
>CAJOGB010000074.1 GCA_905233835.1 uncultured Lachnospiraceae bacterium | reverse complement strand
ATACGGAAAGATAGGATGCTTTATATAAGCATCCTTTTTTTATGAAATCGTAAAGGTGGCGAAGCAAAATGTAGAGCATGCATGCCGCGGTGTAGATTACCAGTGGGTGGTATACGAAGGATAAAAGAAAATGCCCGTGAATTAAGTATAGGAATGCTCTGGTGCCGCCGCATCCGGGACAGTAGTATCCCGTTAGGGCATGGACCAAACAGGGGCTTCCTGCAGCACGATATGCACTTAAGAATTTCAAAAACGTTTCAAACATAATCGTATTATATATTTTTGCGGATGAAACTTGCAAATCACAGGTTCCTGTCCTATTTTTTTTATACCCCAAAAGTGGTATAATCGAACAAGATTTTTGATTGGGAGGAAATGTATATGTTATTTCGCGAACGCAAAAGATGGATTATCGGTTTACCTTGGACTTTTACCGTATATTCAAGTGACGGAAAAGTTTTATACATCGACACCGGTTTTTTAAATAAAAAGCAGGACGAGATTCGTTTGTATCGAATCTTGGATATCGGATATTCCGCAAACATTATTCAAAGAATTTTCGGAATCGGAACCATTTCCCTTCGTACTTCCGATAAGTCTGCGAGAAATATCGACCTTATCAACGTAAAAGATGCCATGGGCCTTAAGAAATTATTAAGTGATTACGTAGAAAAAGAGCGTAAAGCAAACCGTGTTTCTGCAAGAGAATTTATGGCAGATGACGAAGATGGTGAAGAGGATATCTAAGAGATGATTGTTTCTATCGACGGATATGACATTAATTATAAAATCACAGGTGACGGCGATAAGTATGTGGTGATTTTGCAGGGTTGGGGAACCACCTGCGGAATCTATGATTCCATCGCATCTGCCCTTGCACCAAAGTACAAAGTGGTGCAGTTTGATTTTCCGGGATTCGGAGAAAGCACCGAGCCTCGTGAACCATGGAACGTGGATGCTTACACGGATTTTTTCATCAAGTTCATGGAAGCGTTAAAAATTGATTCGGCATCTTTGATCGGTCATTCCTATGGCGGACGTGTGATTATAAAACTTGCCAATCGAAAGGCTCTTCCTTTTGAAATCGAGCGCATCGTCTTTGTGGATGCCGCCGGCATAGTGCCGGAGAAAAGTTTTTCACAGAAGATGAAAATCAGACGCTACAAGCTTTTAAAGAAGCTGTATTTTAATAAAGTTTTTTACGCATTGTTCCCGGAACTGGTGGATGACTGGAAATCCCGTCAGGGCTCCGCGGATTATCGGAATGCGACGCCAATCATGCGTCAGTGCTTGGTGATGGCGGTTAATGAAGATCTTCGCCATTTAATGCCAAACATCAAGCAGGACACCCTTCTTATTTGGGGAGACAAGGATACTGCAACTCCGCTTTCCGACGGTAAACTTTTTGAACAGCTTATTCCTTCTGCCGGACTTGTAGTCTTAGAAGGCGGACATTATTCCTTCTTAGATCAACCTGCGAAATTTAAATCTGTAATACAGTCTTATTTTGGAGTTTAATACATGATTTTTCGAGTAATCATTGCAGTGGCGATGGCAGTGTATGCGACATCCCTTACTCTGCGTCATAACCTGCATATGTTTCAATTAAACGGATATAAAAACGGTGAGCATATCCATTGGTTAAAAAAGAACCTGCGTCAGCAGTGGCTGTTGTACTTTGGTTTGGCAGTGGGTGTGATTCGACTGTTTGTCCCGGTACTTGGACTTGATATCTTAATCTATCTTACCCTTTTTATGGATATCTTGGTCTATCGCTTAAGTACACGGCCAGAGTGAAACGGCTTATAGTGACCATGGTGTTGCTTTGCGTGGCGATGTCTATTGCACTTTTCTTCGGATTCGGATGGGAAGCTCTTTCCGGGATTGCGATTATCGTTGTAAGTGTACAGTGGTTTTTTGATATCCTTGCAAACATCGTAAATCACCCAATTGAAAAAGGAATTTCCAACTGGTATATAAACGATGCGAAAAAGCGTTTAAATTCCATGCCAAATTTAAAGGTCATCGGTATTACCGGAAGCTACGGAAAAACTTCCATGAAGTATTACTTAAAGACCTTGCTTCAGAATAAATATAATGTTTTGATGACTCCGGGAAATTTCAACACACCTCTTGGAGTTACCATTACGGTGCGTCGTGATTTAAAACCAACCCATGAAATTTTCCTTTGTGAAATGGGTGCCAGACATGTGGGAGATATCAAAGAAGTTTGCGATATTGCGCATCCCGACATGGGAATTATCACTTCCATTGGACCCCAGCATCTGGAGACCTTCTTTACAATGGAGAATATCCAAAAGACAAAGTTTGAACTTGCAGATGCACTTCCGACCGGCGGATTATTGTTCTTAAATGGCGATAACGAATACATTCAGGATAAAGCCACGGAATATTCCGAGAAAATATTCTATTATTCGGAAAAAGATGGCAAGGGGTATCGTGCCAAAGATTTGAGTGTATCGCAAATGGGAACGGAATTTACGGTAGTAACGCCTGATGGTGAAGAAGAACGCTTTACCATGAAATTAATCGGTGCTCATAACGTTATAAACGTAGTGGGAGCTATCGGCGTGGCCCATTCCCTTGGCATGAGCCTTAAGGAATTAAAAGTTCCGGTTCGTCGTATTCAACCGGTGGAACATCGTATGGAAATGAAACCTCACGGAGACGTGACCATTATCGATGACGCCTACAATTCCAACCCTGTCGGTTCAAAGGCAGCAGTTGAAACTTTAAAAATGTTTGACGGAATCCGTATTCTTATTACGCCGGGTATGGTAGAATTAGGCGACAAAGAGGAAGAGTACAACTATAAGTTCGGAACTTACGCGGCGGACTGCTGCGATTACATTTTGCTTGTAGGTGCGAAACACACAAAGCCTATTTATGACGGCGTATTAAGCAAGGATTTCCCACAGGAGAAACTCTTCGTATTTGATAAGTTAGAAGAGGCCTTAAACCAGGCCTACAGAATAAAGGGTCAGGGACAAAAGTATATTCTCTTAGAGAATGATCTTCCTGACAACTATTAAAAAGAGGTGTTTATAAATGAAGTTAAGAGTAGCATTACTTTTTGGCGGAAAAAGCGTAGAGCATGAGGTGTCCGTTATTTCCGGTATCCAGGCCTATATGAGCATGGATACGGACAAATACGATGTGATTCCCGTTTACATGACAAAGAAAAACGAGATGTACATCGGTGAGGACATCGGAAAGATTGAAAACTATAAAGACATCGACGGTCTTTTAAAACGCTCTCAAAGAGTGATTATGATTTCCGAGGACGATGGGGTCCATATGGTAGGCTATCCCTTAAAAAAATTTGGCCGTGGCGTGGATGAAAAAATCGATGTGGCTTTCCCGGTGGTTCACGGGACCAACGTGGAAGACGGTGCTTTCCAGGGCTATTTAAAGACCTTGGGAATTCCTTTTGTGGGATGTGACGTTACAAGTTCCGCTGTAGGTATGGATAAGTTTATTATGAAGGCAATCTTAAAGGAAGCAGACGTTCCTGTGCTTCCCGCAAAGCTTTATACCTTATCTGATTATGAAGATATGGAAAAGTTAATGGATTCCGTAGAAAGTGCTTTGGGTTATCCTGTCATCGTAAAGCCTGTTAACCTTGGATCATCTGTTGGAATTTCTGTGGCAAAGAACCGTGCAGAGCTGGCGTCTTCTGTGGATGATGCTTTCCGCTATGCCACAAAAGTATTGGTAGAGCATGCCATTACAAAACTTCGTGAGATTAACTGCTCTGTACTTGGAGATGAAAATGAAGCCATCGCTTCCGAGTGTGAAGAACCTCTTCATACGGAAGATATCTTAAGCTATGAGGATAAATACGTATCCGGTTCGAAAAACGGGGGCTCTAAGGGAATGGCATCCGTATCCAGAAAGATTCCTGCGGAACTCTCTTTCGAGAAGCGTGAAGAAGTTCGTGAGCTAGCCGTTAAGTCCTTTAAGGCATTGGGCTGTAACGGGGTTTCCAGAATCGACTTTATGATCGATGAAGAAAACGGTAAACTTTACTTTAACGAAATTAACACCATTCCGGGATCCTTGGCATTTTATCTTTGGGAGCCGGTGGGCGTTCCTTATAAAGAACTCTTAGATCGTATGATTCAGCTTTCATTAAAGCGTGTACGTACGGAAGAAGCCCTTACCTTTACCTTTGATACCAACATTTTAAACACCGCCAGCTTCGGTGGTTCCAAGGGCTCAAAACTGTAAGAAAAGCAAATTGTCAGACTTATTAACAATAAATTGTGAATAGTGTGAATAAAAGGACACAGAATGGATACATCGATTCTGTGTCTTTTTGTATGTTAGAATGCGTTTACCAAATAAAAAAATCCTCTCGGAATTAGAAGAGAGGCGCTTCAACAGATATGACAACTAAATGCGGTTGTGGAAGTTGCGAAGCGATGGCTCTTCTAATTCCCCGGGAGGTCGAACGAAAGATAACAACGTGAAAAGTTTCATTTCATTATAATCCTCTTTATTTAAACAGCCCCTCGAAATTCGAGGGGCTGTCTTACGGTCAGCAGTTTTGAACAAATGATGGCACATAAAAGATTGTCCAAGGAATCGCCTCTTTTTTCTTTGTAAAAAACTGATATACTTAAGGTAATTGAAATCTTTTAGGGGGATGTTATGCAAATCGTACGAGAAGCATTTGATGTAAAAAAGAAAAAGAATTTTTACGAAATAAACACCAACGCGGTGCCTATCAGAATCTGGATGTTAACGGATGATATTGTGCGTATCCGTGCGGGATTTGATGGAGATTTTGATGAGGCAAGTTATTCCCTTCTTCTGACTGCCTGGGATTCGAGAACCGACGGTCTGTTTGAGGGAGAAAGAAAGCGCATTGATGTCGCAAAATCAGAACTTTCTTCGAAAGAGGATACTTATCTTATCACAGGAGAAAAACTTGATATTTTGATTCAAAAAAAGCCGTTCATCATCCGTATTTTGGATAAAGAGGGCAATGTACTTCATGCGGATATACCGGATTTAGCATATCGTAAGGACGGAAATCTTCGCCGCATGCATTCCGTACAAATTGAAGAAAGCGATCATTTCTTCGGCTTCGGAGAGCAGTCCGGTCATTTAAATAAGGCGGAAGAAAGCCTTCGTTTGGCTCCGGGAGATTCCATGGGCTACAATCCCGAAAAGACCGAGAGTTTGTATAAGCATATTCCTTTTTATGTTCGTTTAAACGAAAAGACTCACAAAGCCGTAGGTTATTTTTACCATAACAGTGCCGAATGCGAGTTTAACCTGGGAAGACAAAAGAGAAACTACTGGCATCGCTACAGTACCTATACGGTAGACAGCGGGGATGTGGATCTTTTCTTTATCGCAGGTCCAACTGTAAAAGAAGTGATTTCTCGTTACACAGATCTTACGGGAAAGAGTGTTCTTTTGCCGAAGGCGGCCCTTGGATATTTGGGATCTTCCATGTATTATCCGGAACTGGAAAAAGACTGCGATGATGCCATCTTAGGTTTTGTGGATACCGCAAAAAAAGAAGAAATCCCTATGGACGGATTCCAGCTTTCTTCCGGATACTGCGCGATTCCCACTGAAGAAGGCATAAAGAGATGCTCCTTTACCTGGAATAAGGATCGATTTAAAGATCCTGCTGCTTGGTTTAAAGCCATGAAAGACCGTGGCATTGCCGTTTCTCCAAACGTAAAGCCGGGTATGCTTTTGGTGCATCCGCTTCTTTCTGAAATGGAAGAAAAGGAAATGTTTGTGTTGGAGTCAGAGGATGCATCGCAAGGAGATACCCCTTTTGCGGAAGCAAAACCTGCAGTCGGTACCTGGTGGGGCGGCGACGGATATTTCGTTGATTTTACAAAGGATACCACCAGAGATCATTGGAAAGAATACTTAAAGGAGAACCTTTTAAAATACGGAGTGACTTCGATTTGGAACGATAACTGCGAGTACGATTCCGTAGTGGATAAGGATTCCAAAGTCTATTTTGAGGGAAAGACATCCACCATCGGAGCGCAAAAATCCGTAATGTCCTCTTTGATGTGTAAGTTGGCCTATGAAGCGATACGGGAGTATCACGGAAATGTAAGACCTTTTGTGGTTTGTCGCTCCGGCCATGCGGGAATTCAACACTATGCTCAAACTTGGGCGGGAGATAATTTAACCTGCTGGGAGGCCCTGAAGTATAATATCGCCACCATGCTTGGCATGAGTGCGTCGGGAGTGTCCAACCAGGGCTGTGACGTAGGCGGATTCTATGGACCGGCACCTTCCGAGGAGTTATTCCTTCGTTGGGTACAGATGGGAGTATTTATGCCCAGATTTTCCATCCATTCCGTAAACGTGGATAACACGGTGACGGAGCCCTGGATGTACGGCGATATTACTCCTCTCATTCGGGATGCAATTCAGTTAAGATATCAATTAAGTCCTTATTTCTATTCGTTGATGTATGAATCAACAAAAGGCGGACTTCCGATGATGCGACCATTCTTTATGGAATTTGAATGTGATTGTGATTGTTACGACGAAGATGTGAATTTCATGCTTGGCGAATCTCTTTTGGTGGCACCTGTAGTAGAAGAGGGTGCAGACACGAAAGTCGTTTATTTGCCGGATGACGGTGGTAAGTTCTATGATTTCTATTCCGGAGAAGTCTTCGAAGGCGGCTGCACTTTGGAAATCGATGTGGACGAAAAAAGCATTCCTCTCTTTGTCCGAAGCGGTGCCATTATTCCTATGGCGGAAAATGAAATCATGAATCTAACCAGCGATAAGGTAACGGATTTGACGTTGATTATGGCTCCGGATGAAGATGGAAGTTTCGTGCTTTATGAGGATGACGGATGTTCTTTGGATTACGAAAAGGGAGAATTTAAGGCAACCGCCATATCCATGTATACTACCGGTCGAGAAACGGGTTCGGAACACACTAACGTTTCCTTTGTTTCCATGGGAGACTATGAATCCGCTGTGGAAGTAATGCGACTGGATGTGTTCCATCCGGGGAAAGCCCCGTTCCATGTGTATGTGGATGGTAAGGAGATCCCGCATTATTTGTACCGCAAAGATTACGAAGAGGCAGAGCAGGGATGGTATTATAGTCAGCAAAGTAGACCTGATGTAGCGGAGTTTTTTGATGTGTTAAAGTCA
>CAJOGB010000073.1:5475-5924 GCA_905233835.1 uncultured Lachnospiraceae bacterium | reverse complement strand
CGCGAAAAAATTTCAAAGTTAATGGACGCTGAAACGTGGTTTAACGCGAAAAAGGCGTTGGAGTTGGGCTTAAGTAAACTTACGGTCTACTATGACTACGAAGGTATTGAAATGTGGGCCACACGTAAATGGAAACGAAATAAAAAAGGAACCGCACAGTATTCAGATTTTGTAGCTTCCATTGAGGATAAAATTAAGCTTACTTTCGTGCATGTGACGGCACATACCGGTATTCCGGGAAACGAAGAAGCCGATAAAATGGCGAAGGAAGCGGTTGGTATCAGATAGTTTTATTGAGAAATTAGGAGCAAAACCATGGCATTTGTTCATTTACATACACATACGGAATACAGTCTTTTGGACGGTTCCAATAAAATTAAAAACTATGTTGAAAAAGTAAAAAACATGGGCATGAATGCGGCTGCCATCACCGATCACGGTGTAATGTA
>CAJOGB010000073.1:0-5405 GCA_905233835.1 uncultured Lachnospiraceae bacterium | reverse complement strand
GAGTATTCCAAAGGGGATGACAGATATTATCATTTGATTCTTTTGGCGGAAAATGATATCGGCTACGCAAATCTTATGAAAATCGTATCCATCGGTTTTATTGACGGATTCTACTATAAGCCTCGTGTGGATTTTGAGACATTGGAAAAGTACCACGAAGGTTTGATTTGCTTGTCTGCTTGCTTGGCAGGTGAAGTGGCCAGAGAACTTGCAAAGGAAAACTATGAGGGTGCGAAGGCCATTGCCTTAAAGTACGAAGCCTGCTTCGGAAAAGGAAACTATTTTTTGGAGATGCAGGACCACGGAATTCCTGCGCAGCGTACGGTAAATACCGGACTTATGCGATTGCATGAGGAGACAGGCATTGAGCTTGTGGTGACAAACGACTGTCACTATACGGATTCGGAGGATGCGGAATCCCATGATTTGCTTCTTTGTATTCAGACCGGAAAGAAGGTGCAGGATGAAGATCGTATGCGCTATGAGGGCGGTCAGTTTTATGTAAAAAGCGAAGAGGAGATGGAAAAGCTTTTCCCATATGCGAAGGAAGCATTGGCAAACACCCAGAAAATCGCGGATCGTTGTCATGTGGAGATTGAATTCGGCCATACGAAATTACCGCATTACGAAGTGCCGGAAGGCTATGATTCTTGGACCTATCTGAATAAACTATGCTTTGATGGACTTGCTCGTCGCTATGGAGAAAGAGCGGATGAGATGAAGCCACAGTTGGAGTACGAATTAAACGTCATTAAGACCATGGGATACGTGGATTACTTCCTAATCGTTTGGGACTTTATCAACTATGCCAGAAGCGTAGGTATCCCTGTGGGACCGGGACGAGGAAGTGCGGCAGGATCTTTGGTATCTTATACCACGGGTATTACCAATATCGATCCGGTACGCTATCAGTTATTCTTTGAGCGATTCTTAAATCCGGATCGTGTATCCATGCCGGATATCGACGTGGATATCTGCTACGAACGAAGAGGCGAAGTAATCGCATACGTAGTGGATAAATACGGCGCGGACTGCGTGACTCAGATTATTACCTTCGGTACCTTAAAGGCGAAAAATGCCATTCGTGACGTGGGACGTGTGTTGGATTTGCCCTATGCTTATGTGGATGCCATTGCAAAGGCCGTTCCCAACGACCTTGGTATTACCATTGCCGGTGCCATTGAAAAGAATTACGAATTAAAAGAACGCTATGAGAACGAGGAGGACGTCAAACGTCTTTTGGACTATGCTATGAGCTTGGAGGGACTTCCGAGAAACTCCGGAACTCATGCGGCAGGTGTGGTAATCTCACAGTCTCCTATGGATGAGTTTGTGCCTTTGGCGCTTTCCTCCGAAGGACAGCCGGTAACCCAGTTTACCATGACTACCATCGAAGAACTGGGCTTATTAAAGATGGACTTTTTGGGACTTCGTACCCTTACGGTAATTAAAGATGCCTGTGATATGGTGCGTGCAAATCATGGTGTGGACATTGATTTTGACACCATGGAATACGATGATCCGGAGATTTTTAAACTTATTTCCTCCGGTAAGTGTGAGGGTGTGTTCCAGTTGGAATCTGCCGGTATGAAATCCTTTATGAAGGAATTAAAACCGGAGAGTTTGGAAGATGTTATCGCGGGAATTTCTTTGTATCGTCCGGGCCCGATGGACTTTATCCCGGCCTACATTGAAGGAAAGAATAATAAGGATTCCGTGACTTACGCTTGTCCGCAGTTAGAGCCGATTTTAAAGCCTACCTATGGCTGTATCGTATACCAGGAACAGGTTATGCAGATCGTGCGTGACTTGGCGGGATTTTCCCTTGGACGAAGTGATGAAGTGCGTCGTGCCATGTCTAAGAAAAAGACAAAGGTCATGGAGCAGGAACGCCAGAGCTTTGTTTACGGAAATGTAGAAGCAGGCATTCCGGGATGTATTAATAACGGTATTCCCGAGAATGTGGCAAATAAAATCTACGATGATATGATCGACTTTGCAAAGTATGCCTTTAATAAAGCCCATGCGGCATGTTATGCGGTGGTGGGATATCAGACCGCATATTTGCGTAATTATTACCCTGCAGAATTCTTTGCGGCGCTTATGACTTCCGTAATCGGAGGTACCACCACGAAAATCGCGGAATACATTCAGGTTTGCCGTGGTATGGGAATCGATCTTTTGCCACCGGATGTAAACAGTGCCACAGGAGCGTTTCGTGCAATCGATGGAAAGATTTGCTACGGAATGTATGCCATTAAGAGTGTGGGGCGTCCGGTCATCGATACCATCGTGGAAGAGCGAGAAGCACACGGAAAATACACTTCCTTGGAAGACTTTATAAAGCGTGTATCAAATTCCGGCGTGAATAAGCGTGCCATTGAGAATTTGATTCTCGGAGGAGCCATGGATTCTCTCCCGGGAAATCGCCATCAAAAAGTGATTATTTATGGTGATATCGTTGACGCACTATCTAAGAACAAAGGCGAAATCGCAGGACAGATGTCTTTATTTGATATGGTGGGAGAGGAGCAAAAAGAATCCTTTGAGTTTAAACTTCCGAATATTGAGGAGTTTGAAAAAGAAGAACTCTTAGCAAAGGAAAAGGAAGTTTTAGGTATCTATGTCTCCGGTCATCCATTGGAAGAATACGTGGATTTGATGGAGAAAAACGTAACCGCATCTTCTTCTGATTTTGTGTTGGAAGAACTGGAAGGAACCGGTATCTCCGTTTCAAAACTTGAGGATAAAAAAGAAGTGGTCATCGGCGGAATGCTTACGGAAGTAAAACAGCATTTTACCAAGAACAACCAGACCATGGCCTTTATTACCATAGAGGATTTGTACGGATCCGTAGAAGCCATTGTTTTCCCGAGAGATTACGAGAAGGCGAGACGTTATTTAAATGAGGATGAAAAGGTCTTCCTTCGCGGCCGTGTTTCCGTGGAAGAAGAAAAGGACGCAAAACTCATTGTCAGTGATGTAATTCCGTTTTATAATTTGCCTAAGAATCTTTGGATTCAGTTTGAAACCATGGAGGATTATGACGAGGCAAAACTTTTGTCTTTGCTAAAGGACAATGAAGGAAATGATTCGGTCAGCATTTATGTTAAGGCGACTCGTCAGATTAAAAAGCTTCCCGCAAAGTGGATGATTGATGCATCAAGTGAGTTTGTGGAAAAACTTCGCGAAGTTTATGGCGAGGAAAATGTAAAAACCGTATCCGGTGCCATTCCCTCAAGCACGGGAAGAAGATATTAGATTTAGGAGGACTTTTATGTCAAAAGAATATGTTTATACACCTCAGGGTGTGTGTGCCAGAGAAATTCATTTTGAAGTAGAAAACGGCACACTCCACAACGTGAAATTTATCGGGGGATGCGACGGAAATACAAAGGCCATTTCAAAGCTTTTGGAAGGCGCAGATGCTGCAAAAACGGTGGAAATCTTAAAGGGAAACCAGTGCGGAATGAAGGGCACCAGCTGTGCCGACCAGTTGGCAAGAGGAATTGAGAAAGCGTTAAACGAGTAGAAGTGTAACAATTTTGTAATGGGGTCAGACCCCTTTGGGGAAGGAAAATGGAAGTTACAAATGTAGGAATTTCGTCCATGATTTGGCTGGGTATCGGAGCGGTACTTGGAATTGTTGTTCCGCTGGGAATAGCCATTTGGTGGACGATACGAAAAAAGGAAAACTTTACCACGATTTTAATCGGCGCGGCAGTGTTTGTGCTTTTCGCTTTATTGTTGGAAAAGCCCATTCAAAATGCACTGATTCTTCCGGATCATGGGGTAAGTCGATTTATTAATGCACGCCCCGTTCTTTGGGCGTTTGTAGTGGGGCTTTTCCCCGGAGTATTTGAAGAAACCGGACGATTTGTCGCATTTAAAACGGTATTGAAAAAAAGAAAGAATAAAGAAACGTCGATTTCCTATGGCATCGGCCATGGTGGAATCGAAGTAATCATCATCCTCGGAATGACCTATATTACCTATCTTTCCTATGCGGTGATGATAAATACGGGAACGTTTCAAACGGTAATCGACCAGGTAATGGCCGAGGCTCCGGATCAACTTGGCGCGGTGTATCAAACGATGGATGCGATAGCGACCTTTTCTTTCGGAACGCTTAGCTTGGGATTTTTGGAGCGTGTGGGTGCATTTTTATTTCATGTGGGTGCATCGATTTTGGTGTTTTACGCATGCAGAGACAGAAGGAAGTTTTTCCTTTACCCCCTGGCGGTTTTGCTTCATACGGCCATGGATATGTTTTGCGGATTGTATTTAAACGGTACTCTTCAAATATCACAGGTTGTATTGGAAATAGTAATAATTATATACGGAATTCTCGTATTTATTGGAGCCTATTTCATTTATAAGAACGACCATACAATTTTTATTCCGTAATAAAAATAAGACGTCAGCGTTTGCTGACGTCTTTTGTTTTGCAACAATTTTGTAATGGGTTCAGACCCCTTTTTAAGATTTATAGCCGATGACAAGGCTGTAAATAAACATTGCGATGCAGCCTAAGGTAAATAAGATCATTCCAAGGTTGCACCATACTTTCTTTTCTTCTCCCTTTGGAAGCTCCATAGATTCCTGGGCATAAGAGATTTTCTTTTTGCCGGTGAAGAAGAAGACCGCGCCGGTAATAGCCATGCCATACATAAATACTTCATATACCAAAAGTCCCACAAATGAAGGGGAAGAAACAAGTGCCATAGGGTCGGTTTCCGTTAAATCGATGCCTGCCAAAAGTTTTGGAGCGATAACACCGCTTAAGAAGTTTACGGTCATATGCATAAGCATGGTATAAATCACTTTTCCTGTTTTGTAGTAAACATAGCCCCATACAATACCCATAAACCAAGCGTAGAAAAACTGTGCAAAGTTTCCGTGGAATAAACCAAACATTAGGGCGGAAGTCATAATCGCTACATGTCCGCCGAACATATGCATACGATCGATTAAGAATTTACGGAAAATAAGTTCTTCGACAATCGGTGCCAAGAGAGCCAATACCACGGTTCCGATGGATGAACTGCTTGATGTTAAGGATTCGATGGCCACACCGGTATTGATACCGAAGTTTTTAAACACCAAACCTATTACTGATCCGATAATACTTCCCACTACCATCACAAAGAAGGTAATGGCCAAAAAGTAAAACCATTTTCCAACACCAAAGGTGGTAGTGCTTTTTAAATCTTCTCGCGGGATGCGCTTCATTAAAAGACAGGTAACCGGGAAAGCCACGCAGTAAAGCGGTACAAATGCCAAAATCCAAAACATAAATTCCGGCGCATTTTCGCTTCCGTAATAATGCTTGGACCAAAACATAGCCGCGATTTGCAGTCCGCTTCCCACCAAGAGAAAGACAAAGAGCGCCATTCCCATGGCTG
>CAJOGB010000072.1 GCA_905233835.1 uncultured Lachnospiraceae bacterium | reverse complement strand
TGCTACTTTTGATGCTTCAAAAATGGAAGTGAAAAAAAAGTCGGAAGAGGGATATTTGGTAACCCTTCCCATGACCATTACCGGAGTCGGTTCCTTTAATGCCATTGATTTTTCCGGAGAGATTTCTTTTGCGGATCACGCTATGGTGGATTTTGCCAATGCAAACCAGGAAGCCCTTATGAATCATAAGGATGCTTTCGGAGAAGACGGCGTACGTGTGCTTTTGGCACAGCAGGCCTATAACAATTTGTTTTCCACCATGCAGGCAAAGGCAGATGCTTACGAGCCCACCGCCCGCGATTACACCTTAACCTTCTTGGTTACAAAGGATGACTCCGGCGAATTTACTTCCGCCAAAATCGTGGCTGCCGAAGAAAATTTCTAAAAGGGGTCTGACCCCATTACAGAATTGTTACATTTCTTTAATGGCGACTAGCGTGACTTCGCGACCGGAAATGATGCGACTTTTTTTGGAACCGCAGGAGGGGCAGCAGTAGTCGTTTTCCTTTGACGGATGATAGTTGTTTTCACACTCATCGCATACCGCCGTCACAGGAACCATAGTTACAACCAAATCAGAGTTTTCTAAGAGCGTACCCGGAGTACTTTCCCGGTACGCTTTTTCTAACAGCTCCGGCACCGCCCCCGTCATCTCCCCGACAGCGATACTGACTTCCCTGACATTCGTTATTCTATTCTCCCCCGCGGCCTCTATAGCCAGCGGGATTATTCTTGATATATATCCTAATTCATGCATGTGAGTATTCTAAAACAAAACAGACGAAATAACAAACCATGGAATAGTTTAAGAAGTATTTGGATGAATGAGATCTTCATTCACTTCAAATACGTAGGCAAATTATCCCCGGGTGGGGCATAAGTATTCCTTTAAATTTGCTGTTTGTAGGGGTATAATAATCTTTGATTGTGATATTTTTCACAAAAGAGAAACGGAGGAGTATATATGCAAGTTATACCATTTTTAATTATCTTCCCATTTGTGGTATCACTCCTGATGTATGTAACTCGTGTAAATAAGGTAAGAAACGCGATTGCATATATCTCCGCAGTCATCATCATGATTGCCACAGGTGTACTGTTTGCACAGTGGGGCATGGGAGGATTTAAAGAAATTTTGGTGTACCAAGAGACGGCACTTTACGACCATGTGATTTTGGGTGCAGAGTGGGTACTGATGCTTTTGGTCACCGTACTTTCATTTAAGTATAGAAAGTATTGGGTAAGTTTGTTGTCTATCTTGCCAACAATTTTACTTACCTGGTTTGAACTTTCCGGAGTACAGTTAAACGAAGGTGCAGGCCACATTCGTGTGGATCATCTTTCCATGCTTATGTGCTTAATCGTAGGTGTCATCGGCGGACTCATTGTAGTTTATGCCGTAGGATACATGCACGGTTATCATCACCATCATACAGATATTCCGGACAGAAGATATTATTTCTTTGCGCTGTTGTTCTTATTCTTAGGCGCAATGTACGGATTCGTTTTATCCGAGAATTTACTTTGGATCGATTTCTTCTGGGAATTAACCAGTATCTGTTCTTTCCTTTTGATTGGTTATACAAAAGAACCTATCGCCATTACCAACTGCTTCAGAGCATTGTGGATGAACTTACTTGGCGGATGTGCGCTTGCCATCGGTATCGTTTACTTAGGACTTACCTCCGGTGAAGTTACCATGACAGCTTTAGTTGATATGGGTGTGGCAGGAAAAACCTTGGCGGTGATTCCGGTTGCTTTAATCGCTTTTGCGGCTCTAACCAAAGCAGCACAGCTTCCCTTTAGTACATGGTTAATCGGTGCTATGGTGGCTCCCACACCGTCATCTGCGCTTTTGCATTCTGCGACAATGGTTAAGGCAGGTATTTATATTTTATTCCGTTTGTCACCGGCCATGCGAGGAACTACAACCGGTAGCATGATTGCATTGGTGGGAGGCTTTACTTTCCTTGTAACTTCCATCATGGCAATCGCACAAAGCGACGGTAAAAAGGTTCTTGCGTTTTCAACGATTTCAAACCTCGGACTTATGGTGGCTTGTGCCGGCGTAGGTACGGAAGAAACCATTTGGGCAGGCGTATTTTTAATGCTTTTCCATGCGATTTCAAAATCCTTACTTTTCCAGGATGTGGGTGCAACGGAAAACGCACTTCACTCCAGAGACATCGAGGATATGCATGGACTCCTTTATATCTTACCGAGACTTGCAATCTTTATGTTCATCGGAATTGCAGGAATGTTCTTGGCACCCTTTGGTATGTTAATTTCCAAGTGGGCAGCATTAAAGGCTTCCGTAGATGAAGGAAATATTTTACTTGTTATCTTTATCTGCTTTGGTTCCGCTACCACATCCTTCTACTGGACTAAGTGGATGGGAAAAATTATTTCCGCTTCTCATTTAAGAGAAAAGACGTTCAAAGATATTACAAAGAAAAACGAAGTGATTTCTCTTGGAATTCATGCGGTACTTATGGTTGCACTTTGCGTACTCTTCCCGCTTTTGTCCAAGATATATGTAACACCGCTTATCAACGAAATGTTTGGTACCGGTGAAAACGTGCTTAACGATGCGATTTTGTATATGCTGGTAATCATTATCGTTATCGTATTTGCGGTTCCGGGAATCTCATTCCTATACGCAAAGAACATGAAAGTAAACACAAAACTTTCTTACATGAACGGTGTAAATACCGGAGACAACCGAAAGTTTACGGATGCAATGGGAGAGGAAAAAACCCTTTGGCTTTCCAACTTCTATTTCCATAAAGTAATCGGTCAGAGAAAGTTAATGATTCCGTCACAGATCTTCTCGTTAGCGGTAATCGTCATTATGTTGTGTATGATCATAGGAGGTGTATTGGCATGATATATAAAGGAATTATTTTTGCAATCGCCTATGTTCTTTTGGCACCCTTTGTGGGCGGATTCTTAGAAGGTGTGGATCGAAAGATTTCCGCACGTATGCAGCGTCGTGTGGGACCTCCGGTGTTGCAGCCTTTCTACGATGTAAGAAAACTTTTAAATAAGCAGACCATTTCCGTTATGACGGCACAGACATTTTTGCTCATGACTTACATGGTGCTTATGATTTTAACCGGCTTTATGTTCTTCTACGGAACGGACATTTTGATGTGCTTTTTCGTAATGTCCACCGGTGCAACGTTTTTGTATTTTGCGTCAGTGGTTACCTCTTCTCCGTACTCTTCCATCGGAGCACAAAGAGAGTTAATCCAGATGATGGCGTACGAGCCGGCGGTACTGTTAAGCTGCGTTGGATTCTATTTGGCAGCGGGAACTTTCCAGGTGGCAGAAATCGCAGGAGGCGACCACTTAAGTTACTTCCTTCAGTTGCCGGGATTTTTCGTAGCATTTGTGTTCATCTTAACCATTAAGATGAGAAAGTCACCTTTTGACATTTCTACTTCGCATCATGCGCATCAGGAATTAATCAAAGGTGTCACCACAGAAATGGGTTCCAAGAACCTTGCGATTTTCCAGATTACCGAGTGGTATGAAAACGTATTTTTGATGGGAGTTGTTGGATTATTCTTTGTGAACTCCAACGTATACTCTGTCATCGTTGCCATCGTAGCAATCTTACTTGTATACTTCTTGGAAATCTTAATCGATAACTCTTCCGCACGTATGAAATGGGCGGATATGTTAAAGTTAAGCTGGGTGGTAACACTTTTCTCAGCAGGCGTAAACTTAATTATTTTAATGGTCATTCGATAGGAGGTGAAGGAAATGGCAAAAATTAAAAAATCTCCATGGGTCCTTCACTATGACGGATCTTCATGTAACGGATGCGATATCGAAGTGTTGGCATGCCTCACACCGGTATACGATGCGGAGCGTCTCGGAATTATTAATACGGGCGATCCAATGCAGGCAGATATTTTCTTAATTACCGGCGGTATCAATTCACAAAATGCAGCGACCGTAAAACAGTTATACGACCAGATGCCTCGACCGAAGGTAGTCGTAGCAGTTGGCGTTTGTGCTTGTACCGGTGGTGTGTTTAAAGATTGCTATAACATCCAGGGTGGTGTGGATACCGTGATTCCGGTAGACGTTTACGTTCCGGGATGCGCAGCCAGACCTCAGGCCATCATTGATGGTATCGCTCAGGGAATTGAAATTTTCCAGAAGCGTTGGGATGAGCATCATGAATTAAAGAAAAACAAAGGGGAGGTGTCCAAATGAGTGAGATGATCTCCACAGAAAATATTTTAGAAGAAATCGATAAAAACATTTTATTGGATCGTGCCATGGAATTAAAAAAGAAAGGCTATCGCTTTTCTCAGGCACATGCGGCATACATCGAAGGAAAGTTTGAGCTTTCATATTCCTTTACGGACTATGAGAATTTACAGCTTCATACCCTTCGCGTGGTAGTGGATCCGGAGGAAGTGGTAATGTCTATCACGGAAATTATTCCGGCAGCCGTATTTTATGAAAACGAAATGAAGGAACTTTTCGGTGTAAAGATTCAGTTAATCTCCGCCGACCTTCAGAACAAGTTATATCGTATCAATGTGGATACCCCACTTGGACCAAAGAAGGAGGAAGCATAAATGGGAAAAAGAAGTGTGATTCCATACGGACCGCAGCACCCGGTGCTTCCGGAGCCGGTTCATTTGGATTTGGTTATTGAAGATGAAAGAGTCATCGAAGCGATTCCTTCCATCGGATTCATTCACAGAGGGTTGGAATCCTTGGTGGAAAAGCGTGACTTTAATCAGATGACTTACGTTATTGAGCGTACCTGCGGTATCTGCAGTTTCGGTCACGGCATGGGCTACTGCGAGACCATCGAAAAGATTTTTGATGTAGAAATTCCGGATAGAGCAAAGTACATTCGTACCATCTTATTTGAGATGAGCCGTTTGCATTCTCACCTTTTGTGGTTGGGACTTCTTGCCGACGGATTCGGATTTGAAAACCTGTTTTATCAGTGTTGGAGAATCCGTGAAAAGATTTTGGATGTTCTTGAAATGGTAACCGGCGGACGCGTTATTTTCTCCATCAACGCAGTTGGTGGTGTGTTAAAGGATTTAACTCCGGAGCACGCAAAAGCTATTTTGGAAACCATTGCGGATATCGAAGCGGAAGTAAAAGTCATCCAGAAAACCTTCTTTGAAGACTACAGCGTTCTTTCTCGTTTAAAGGGCGTTGGTGTGATGACAAAAGAGCAGATCAATGCGCTTGGATCCGTTGGACCTTTTGCGAGAGCCAGCGGTGTGAAAGCCGACATGAGACTTCTTGGTTATGCGGCATATAATCAGATTGATTTTGAGCCAATCACTTCCGAAGACGGCGACTCCTATGCAAGATGCTATGTTCGTTTGATGGAGATTTATCAGTCTATCGACATTATCAGACAGGCTATCGCAAAGATGCCAAGCGAGACCGATTTAATTACTCCTGTAAAGGGCAACCCAACCGGCGAAGCATTTGTTCGTTTGGAGCAGCCTCGAGGTGAAGCATTCTACTATGCAAAGGCCAAC
>CAJOGB010000071.1:5680-7983 GCA_905233835.1 uncultured Lachnospiraceae bacterium | reverse complement strand
ATCATAGGACGGGCATTTCCGATATGGATATAGTTATAAACCGTAGGTCCGCAAACATACATACGTACCTTGTTTTCTTCCAACGGTTTAAATTCTTCTTTTGTTCTTGTTAATGTATTAAAAATTTTCATTGATATTTCCTCTTTCTATTTTTGATTTGCGCATCCCGGACAAGCGGAGCAATTTCTTTCACCGCTGATATCTCGGCTTCCTTCATAAATGGATTCCACCAAACATACGGCAGAGGCTGCAATACCTTCTTCTTTTCCGGTAAAGCCAAGCCCTTCTTCCGTAGTGGCTTTGATATTAATCACATCTAAAGGAACGTTTAGCGCTTTTGCCACGTTCTCTCTCATGGCATCAATATAGGGACGAAATTTCGGACGCTGCGCAATAATGGTAGCGTCCACATTACAGACAACATAGCCGCTTTCCAATATTTTATCCCGAACGTTTTCCAAAAGAATAAGAGAAGAGATTCCTTTATACCTTTCATCCGTATCCGGGAAATGCTTTCCGATATCTCCCAAAGCACAGGCTCCAAGCAAAGCATCACAAATCGCATGCAGCAAAACATCCGCATCCGAATGACCCAAAAGTCCCAGTTCATGTTCTATTTTAACTCCACCAACAATAAGATCCCGATCAGGAACCAATCGATGTACATCATATCCATTTCCGATTCGCATACGCTACTCCGTTTTTTCAATAACTTAACTTCCCATATTTTATAGGTTTTAAGCCTATTTTTCAATAGAATTCAAACATAAAAAAAAGAGAGGAATACCTCTCTTTAATCTTAGTAGCGAAGGGGAGACTCGAACTCTCGACACTACGGGTATGAACCGTATGCTCTAGCCAGCTGAGCTACTTCGCCACACGGCTTTACAGCCAAATGGGACCTATAGGGCTCGAACCTATGACCCTCTGCTTGTAAGGCAGATGCTCTCCCAGCTGAGCTAAGATCCCATTTCAGTCGCCGTTTCGCGACCGAAAATTAATATACCAAATCTATACTTTTAAGTCAACAACTTTTTTAAAGTTTTTTACGCATTTTTTACCTTGGCAATATCCACCAAAGTAAAGTCCGTTAATGCTGACTCCAAAGAGGTGGCCAAAGCATTCGCCGTATCCAATGCGGTGATACAATAAACGCCGGTTTCAATGGCATTTCTTCGAATCAAAAAGCCGTCGCGTGTTTTGTCTCCGTGGCCTTCTGTCGGAGTATCGATTACCATATCAATCTTATGTCCGATAATCAAATCCATTACATTGGGCGATTCCTGAGTAATCTTATTTACCCAACGTGCTTTTACACCGTGATCGTTTAAAAACTTCGCCGTACTTCTTGTTGCATAAATGGTATAACCCAATTCGGAAAAACGTTTGGCGATTCCCACCGCTTCCGGTTTATCCTTATCATTTACCGTCATAATCATCTGTTTATGCTTCGGCAAAGAAATACCTGCTCCGAGGAATGCTTTATAAAGTGCCTCATTAAATGTTGTAGCAATGCCTAAGCACTCTCCGGTGGACTTCATTTCCGGTCCCAAAGAAATCTCCGCACCGCGAAGTTTTTCAAAGGAGAATACCGGCATTTTAATTGCCACATATTCTGCCTCCGGCTGAAGTCCCGGTTTGTAACCAAGTTCTGTAATTGTCTTTCCGAGTATTACCTTGGTAGCCAAATCCACAATCGGAATACCCGTTACTTTTGAAATATAAGGCACGGTTCTGGAAGAGCGCGGATTTACCTCGATGACATATACTTCGTTATCCATAACGATAAACTGGATATTAATCATTCCGATAACATGAAGTGCCTTGGCAAGACGAGCCGTATAGTCCGTAATCTTTTCTTTGATGTCCACTCCGATGGTATGAGCCGGATACACGGAAATACTGTCTCCGGAATGAACTCCGGTTCTCTCGATATGTTCCATGATTCCGGGGATCAATATATCTTTACCGTCGCATACCGCATCTACTTCGATTTCTTTACCCTGTAAATATTTATCTACAAGAATCGGATGGTCTTGGGCAATTTGATTAATGATATCCATGAATTTACGGACTTCATCATCGTTAAACGCAATCTGCATTCCCTGTCCGCCAAGTACGTAAGAAGGTCGAACCAATACCGGATATCCCAGGCGATTTGCAACTTCTATGGCTTCATCCGCCGTAAATACCGTACCGCCGGCCGCACGAGGAATCTTAGTTTGTTCCAGAATCTGATCAAAGAGTTCTCTGTCTTCCGCCGCATCCACGTCTTTTGCGTCGGTACCTAAAATCGGTACTCC
>CAJOGB010000071.1:0-5645 GCA_905233835.1 uncultured Lachnospiraceae bacterium | reverse complement strand
AAGCTTAATGGCGGTCTGTCCACCAAACTGAACAACCGCACCATCCGGCTTTTCAATATTTACGATGTTTTCCACATCTTCTGCAGTCAACGGCTCAAAATACAATTTATCCGCAATATCAAAATCCGTGGAAACCGTCTCCGGATTGTTATTTACGATAATGGTCTCATAACCTTCTTTTGCAAAGGCCCAGGTACAATGTACGGAACAGAAATCAAATTCGATACCCTGACCGATACGAATGGGACCGCTTCCCAAAACAAGAACCTTTTTCTTATGGGTTTTTCCGTCGGCTTCATTCTCCCCGCCGTATACGGAATAATAGTAGGGTGTCTGTGCCTCAAACTCAGCCGCACAGGTATCAACCATCTTATAAGAAGCTACAATTCCGTTTGCGTAGCGCATCTCTTTTATCTCGTCTGTAGTTTTTCCGGTTAATGAAGCAATCACATTATCCGGGAACTCAATTCGTTTTGCCTCACGAAGAAGATCAACGGAAAGTTCCTCTTTCTTTAAGCGCTGTTCCATCTCCACAAGGATTGCAATCTTATCGATAAACCAAATATCAATCAAAGATATTTCATGAATATGCTCATAAGAAATACCTCTGCGAAGTGCCTCTGCAATTCGATAGATACGTCTGTCGTCAACGATTTGAAGTTCTTCTTCCAACTCTTCATCGCTAAGTTCACTGAAATCGTAGCTTAAAAGGGAATCCACATGCTGTTCCAAGGAACGGATGGCCTTCATTAAAGCACCCTCAAAGTTATTGCAAATACTCATAACTTCTCCGGTGGCTTTCATCTGGGTGGTAAGAGTACGTTTTGCCGTAAGGAATTTATCAAAGGGCAAACGAGGAATCTTAACCACACAGTAATCAAGCATCGGTTCAAAGGATGCATAGGTCTTTCCGGTAATGGCATTTTTAATTTCATCTAAGGTATAGCCGAGCGCAATCTTTGCGGCTACTTTTGCAATAGGATAACCGGTTGCTTTGGAAGCCAGCGCGGAAGAACGGCTGACACGAGGGTTTACCTCGATAACGCAATACTCGAAACTCTCGGGATGAAGGGCATACTGCACGTTACATCCGCCGGTAATACCAAGTTCCGAAATAATGTTTAAAGCGGAAGTACGAAGCATCTGATACTCTTTATCTCCCAAAGTCTGAGACGGAGCTACCACGATGGAATCTCCGGTATGCACTCCCACCGGATCGATGTTTTCCATATTACATACGGTGATACAGTTTCCTGCCGCATCACGCATCACTTCGTATTCGATTTCTTTCCAACCTGCGATGCAACGCTCCACCAGGACTTCATGAACACGGGATAATCGAAGACCGTTTTCAAGAATCTCTCGCAGTTCATTTTCATCATGAGCAATACCACCGCCGGAGCCGCCTAAGGTAAATGCCGGACGAAGAACCACAGGATAACCGATAGTATTTGTAAAACGAACACCGTCTTCCACGGAATTTACAACCTGTGAAGCTGCCACAGGCTCATGGATTTTTTCCATGGTATCTTTAAATGCCTGACGGTCTTCCGCACGGAAAATGGTTTCTGCCGTAGTTCCGATTAATCGAACCCCATGCTCTTTTAAGAAACCGCACTCTTCCAGTTCCATTCCCAAGTTTAATCCGGCCTGACCACCCAATGTAGGGAGCACACTGTCCGGCTTTTCTTTTAAGATGATTTGTTTTAATACATCAACGGTCAAAGGCTCGATATAAACCTCATCCGCGATTTCTTTGTCTGTCATAATCGTAGCGGGATTGGAGTTTACCAAACATACTTCCACCCCCTCTTCTTTTAGAGAACGACAAGCCTGTGTACCGGCATAATCGAATTCCGCCGCCTGACCGATGACAATCGGGCCGGATCCAATGACCAAAACTTTTTTTATTTCTTTGTTTCTAGGCATTTAAATATCCTACCTTTCCATCATCTTCATAAATCGATCAAATAAGTATCCGCTGTCTAAAGGACCCGGACAAGCTTCCGGATGAAACTGCACCGTAAAAATATTTTTTCCCGTATAGGAAAGCCCTTCATTGGTACCGTCATTTACGTTTACAAACGCAGGCACAGCCACTTTTTCATCCAATTTATCCGTATCCACCACATATCCGTGGTTCTGAGACGTAATATATACGCGACCGGTTTGTAAATCTTTTACCGGATGGTTTCCGCCTCGATGGCCATATTTTAATTTATGGGTATCCGCACCGGTAGCCAGTGCCATCAGCTGATGTCCGAGACAAATGGCAAAAATCGGAACATCGGAATCGTAAAGTTTCTTTACTTCCTTAATAATATCACCGCAGTCTTTCGGGTCTCCCGGGCCGTTTGAAAGCATAATTCCGTCGGGAGCATCTCCTAAAATCTCTTCAGCAGATGTATGGGCCGGATAAACCGTTACTTCGCATCCACGCTCCAAAAGACATCTGGTAATGTTTTCTTTTTCACCAAAGTCCATAACGGCAACCTTTTTCCCGGTTCCCCTATAATATTTTTTTGAAGAACAGGTTACTTTTGAAACCACATCTCCGGTTCTATATTCTTTCAGTTTCGGAATAATTTCATCGAGATTATAGTTTTCATTGGTTGTAATCATACCGTTTAGTGTACCCTTATCACGAAGAATCTTTGTAAGGGCGCGGGTATCGATACCGGATATTCCAGGGATACCCTGTTCGTTTAAGAAGTCCTGAATCGTACCTTCACATCTGAAATTTGAAGGAATTCTGGAAAGTTCGCGTACAATATATCCGTCCACCCAAGAACGTTTTGACTCCATGTCCGGAGTGATGCCGTAGTTTCCGATTAAGGGGTAGGTCATACAAACCGCCTGTCCCGCATAGGAAGGATCCGTCAACACCTCCAAATATCCGGTCATGGAAGTATTAAAAACAATCTCACTGATAACTTCCTTTTGCGCCCCGATACTTTCTCCGGAAAATACCGTACCATCCTCAAGAATAAGAAATGCTTTCATAAAAAAGTAACCTCTTTATATATTATTTAAAATATGCTACGCCGGATTCAAAGATATGCATATCCTGGTTTCCGTAGATATTTATAGCAACACTGTCACCGATTCGTTCGGAGTGACACATCTTACCGAATACACGACCGTCTTTTGAAGTAATACCTTCGATGGCCATAAAGGAACCGTTGATGTTCCATTCTTCGTCCATGGTCGGACGACCTAATTCGTCTACGTATTGAGTCGCTACCTGTCCGTTTTCAAACAGTTCTTTTAACCAAGTATCATTCGCCACAAATCTTCCCTCTCCGTGAGATGCGGGTACATCATATATACCGCCCAATTCGGCATTTGAAAGCCAAGGAGATTTATTGGAAACCACCTTTGTATGTGCCATCTTGGAAATATGTCTGCCGATGGTGTTATACGTAAGTGTGGGTGACTCAGCCGTTTGGGTTCTGATTTCACCAAAGGGAACCAACCCAAGTTTGATTAAAGCTTGGAAACCGTTACAAATACCAAGGCATAAGCCGTCACGTTCATTTAAAAGTTTCCAAACTGCTTCTTTCATCTTTTCATTTCGAAAAGCTGTCGCAAAGAACTTTGCAGATCCCTCCGGCTCATCTCCTGCAGAGAATCCACCCGGGAACATAATCATCTGTGCGTCATCGATGGCTTTTGCAAACACCTCTACAGAATCTCTGATATCGGATGCATTCTGGTTTTTAAATACACGCACAATCGGTTCGGCTCCGGCTGTTTCAAAGGCTTTTGCACTGTCATACTCACAGTTTGTACCCGGAAATACCGGGATAAACACCTTTGGTTTTGCCACTTTATTCTTGCAAACATAGACACTCTTTTCTTCATAAAGGCCGGTGTTTACAAGAGAAGTATCCTCATGACTTCTGGTTGGGAATACCTTTTCCAATGTAGATGTCCATGAAGTTAAAGCTTCATCCATTTCCAATCGAAGATCTCCGTAAACAAATGCAGTTTCTTCCATTGTATTTCCGATACGAATAAGGAAATCTCCAACTTTGCAGGAATTCATTTCTTTTTCCACAGCACCCAATTTGCCCTTTGGAACTTCGATCACAAAACCGCCCAACTGATTTGCAAACAAATACTTTGCCGGCATTTTGCTGTCCAAACGCACACCGATTTTGTTTCCGAATGCCATTTTGGAAAGCGCAGGAACAAGTCCGTAAGAGTCCATTACATATGCTGAGCAAATCATCTTCTTTAAGATTAAAGTATGAAGCGCATCATAGACTTTCATTACATTCTTGTAATCCGGGATATCATACCTTCCAATCGGAAGTTTTACAACGCAAATATCACTGTCGGTATTTTTAAATTCCGGTGTGATAATATCATCTTCTTTTGCCACATCCACAGCAAAGGAAACAAGGGTCGGCGGAACATCAATGTCATTAAAGGTTCCCGACATGGAATCCTTTCCTCCGATGGAAGGAAGACCATACTTCATCTGGGCTTCATAGGCACCCAAAAGCGCGGCAAACGGCTGACTCCAACGTTTCGGATCTTCACTCATGCGACGGAAATATTCCTGGAACGTAAAACGAATCTTTTTATAATCACCGCCTGCTGCGACAATACGAGACATAGATTCGGTAACCGCAAAAATCGCACCATGATATGGGCTCCAACTGGTAAGATAAGGATCGTATCCGTAACTCATCATGGTAACCGCATCACATTTACCCTTTAAAACAGGAAGCTTTGCCACCATAGACTGGGTCTCGGTCAACTGATACTTTCCTCCGAAAGGCATATATACGGAGGATGCTCCGATGGATCCGTCAAACATTTCCACCAGGCCCTTCTGTGAACAAACATTTAAATCCGACAAGGTTTTAAGCCATCCGGATTTGTAATCACCCTTTAAAAAATCTTCTTCTACTTCTTTAATGGCAAAGTGATTAAAGTAGTTATCTTCCTTTTTCGGACACTCTACATAAACTGTGGTCTCCTGATGAGCACCGTTGGTATCCAAAAACGCACGGGAAAGATTTACCACTTCCTTTCCTCTCCAGAAAAGGACCAAACGAGGTTGCTTGGTGACCGTAGCTACTTCCACAGCCTCTAAGTTTTCTTCCGCCGCATAATTTAAGAATGCATCAACATCTTTCGGATCGACAACAACCGCCATTCTCTCCTGGGATTCGGAAATGGCAAGTTCCGTTCCGTCAAGTCCCGCATATTTCTTAGGCACTTTATCCAAGTCAATGGTAAGTCCGTCAGCCAATTCTCCGATGGCTACAGAAACACCTCCGGCACCGAAGTCATTACACTTTTTAATAAGAGCAGAAACTTCTTCTCTGCGGAATAATCTCTGAAGTTTTCGTTCGGTAGGCGGATTTCCCTTTTGTACTTCCGCACCGCAAAGTTCCGTCGACTGTGTATTATGAGCTTTTGATGAACCGGTGGCACCACCGATACCGTCTCGTCCCGTACGTCCGCCAAGTAAGATAATCTTATCTCCCGGATCGGAATTCAAACGCTGTACCGCACAACGTGGGGCCGCTGCCATAACAGCACCGATTTCCATTCGTTTTGCCACATAATTGGTATGATAGATTTCTTTTACATAACCGGTAGCAAGACCAATTTGGTTACCGTAGGAA
>CAJOGB010000070.1 GCA_905233835.1 uncultured Lachnospiraceae bacterium | reverse complement strand
CATTTTAATATCCGTAATTACGATATCCGGAAGTTCCTTACGAATCAAAGAAAGAGCGACTTCGCCGTCTCCCGCTTCTCCGCAGAATTCAAAACCGTAGTCACTCCATTCTATATTATTCTTGATGGATTCACGAACGACATACTCGTCCTCTACCAAAAATACCTTTAACATTGTGTCCCTTATAAACCCCTTCTAGTTTTGTCCGTAATAGGCGTTTGCACCATGCTTACGATTAAAGTGTTTATCGCGAATGCAATCCGGTGCCGGTGCCACCTGGGGATTTACCTGTTCTGTAAACAACGCCATTTTTGCTACTTCCTCAAGTACCACTGCATTGTAAACTGCCTGATCGGCATCCTTTCCCCAAGTAAACGGACCATGGTTCTTACAGATTACGCCAGGAACATAGCGTGTGTCAATTCCATCTTTATCAAATCGCTCAATAATTACCTTTCCGGTGTTTACTTCATAAGCCGCTTCGATTTCCTCGGGGGTTAAATTTCTGGTGCAGGGAATGGGTCCGCAGAAATAATCCGCATGGGTAGTGCCGTAAAGAGGAATGTCCCGTCCGGCCTGAGCCCAAGCAACCGCATAGGTGGAATGGGTATGCACCACTCCACCGATGTTGTCATAACGCTTGTATAATTCCACATGAGTCGCTGTATCAGAACTTGGGCGATAGTTTCCTTCCACCACTTCCCCGTCCAAATTTACAAGGACCATATCTTCCGGCTTTAAATCTTCATATTCCACACCAGATGGTTTGATGGCAAATATTCCGCTTTCTCGGTCGATGCCGGAAACATTGCCCCAGGTATAGGTGACAAGACCTCGCTTCGGCAACTCCATATTTGCTTCATATACTTGTTTTTTTAATTCTTCTAACATAATTACCACTCCTTGGCAGCAACTGCTTCGGCTTTTAATACTTTCTTATACTCTGCGATGTATGCATCAAATCCGGCTACCATCTTCGGATCCGGTTCTAAGGTTTCCTTTTCCTGTCCAGCAAATACCTTTTCATCCAAATACTGCTGCAGCTTCATGGACTTATCAGCGCGGATGCAATAATTTGCAAGCACCGCCATTCCCCAAGCACCACCTTCACCGGCGGTTGCCATAACGGTAATCGGGGCGTTTAATGCAGCTGCCAAAACAGACTGTCCCACACCTTTGGTCTTAAAGAATCCGCCGTGTCCGGTAATGGATTTGATGGATACTTTTTCTTCTTTCAAAAGAATATCATTTCCTATCTTAAGTACGCCTAAGGCGCCGTAAAGATTGGATCGCATAAAGTTTGCCAATGTAAATTTCGCATCCGGTTTGCGAACGATCATAGGGCGTCCTTCATTAATTCCTACCACCGGTTCACCACCGAAGTAGTTAAAGGAAATCACACCGCCGCAATCTGCATCCTCGGTTAATGCCTTATTGTATAAGGTTCCGTAGATATCGTTCATGGAAGCGTTAATTCCCATGGCCTCGGAATACTCTTTGAAGATATTTACCCAAGCATTTAAATCGGAGGTACAGTTGTTGCAGTGTACCATGGCTACCGCTTCACCGGTCGGTGTGGTTACCATATCGATTTCTTCGTAAGGTTTGGACAAAGGTTTTTCCAAAACAACCATGGAAAATACACTGGTTCCGGCGCTGACGTTTCCGGTTCCCACAGAAACCGCATTGGTGGCCACCATTCCGGTTCCCGCATCTCCTTCCGGAGGAGCAAGAGGAATTCCGGCTTCCAAATCACCTGTAGGGTCTAAGAGTTTTGCGCCTTCCGGTGTCAACGTTCCCGCATCCTCGCCTGCATTTAAAACACGAGGCATCAAATCTTCTACCTTTGCGGTAACGCCATGCTTTTCTGCCAAGGCATTAAACTTTTTCAACATACCTGCGTCATAGTTTCCCGTGCTTGAATCAATGGGGAACATTCCGCTGGCTTCGCCCACACCCGCTACTTTCCGGCCTGTCATCTTATAGTGAACATAGCAGGCTAAGGTCATAAAGTAAGAGACGTCTTTTACATGGGGCTCCTTATTCAAAATGCACTGATAATAATGTGCGATACTCCAGCGCTGGGGAATATTAAAGGACAATGCCTCGGATAGCTCCTTTGCGGCATCTCCCGTGATGGTATTTCTCCAAGTACGGAAGGGAACCAAAAGTTCGTCCTTATCGTTAAATACCAAGTATCCGTGCATCATAGCGGAAAAACCGATGGCACCTACACGGGTTAAAGTCACGCCGTATTTTTCTTTTACGTCCGCTTTTAACTTTGCATAACAGTCCTGAAGGCCGGTCCAAACCTCATCCAAAGGATAGGTCCAAATGCCGTTTTCCAAGTGGTTTTCCCACTCATGGTCCCCCTGGGCCAAAACTTTATTTTCTTCATCTACAAGTACAGCCTTGATTCTGGTAGAACCAAATTCAATACCAAGGGCTGTATTTTTTTCCTCAAACATCCCTTCGTCCGTCCCTTTCCGTTTTTACTTACCGTAAACTACATTTCCGAGAGCCAAGTCGCGCTTAAAGTCACGAATGCGAGTATCTTTATCGATATAAACTGCTTCAATTCCCATAGCAGCTGCCCAATCACCCATCTGCTCTGCCGTTAAATCATAAGTAAATGCGGTATGATGTGCGCCACCTGCCAATAACCAAGCTTCGGTTCCTGTATAGAAATCCGGCTGCGGAGTCCAGAAATTAATGGCGGTAGGAAGCTTCGGAAGCGGCTTCTCCACTTTCTTACAATCCACATCCTGAATGATAAGACGGAAGCGGTTACCCAAATCAATAAGGGAAGTTGCAATACCTTTTCCGGTCTTAGACTGGAATACCAAACGTGCCGGATCTTCGCGATTGCCCATAGAAAGCGGCTGACACTTAATCTGAATCGGGCCGTCGGCAATGGTCGGACAAATCTCAAGCATGTGTGCCTGAATAATACCTTCTTTGCCCTTTACCAAATTGTATGTGTAATCCTCAAGCATGGAGGTACCCTTTGCATCCTTCATACCGGTGGTCATAATCTTCATCAAACGAACCATGGCAGCGACCTTCCAGTCACCTTCTGCACCAAAGCCATAGCCCTTTTCCATCAAGCGCTGAATTGCAAGACCCGGAAGCTGCTGTAATGCGCCTAAATCTCCGAAATGGGTTACAATTGCCTGATAGTTTTTCTCTTCCAAGAAGCGCTCAAATCCAAGTTCAATCTGTGCCTGTACTGCAACGTGGCGCTTAAACTCTTCCGGATCGCGGCCTTCCAAACAAATATCGTATTTATCGTAATACTCATCTACAAGTACGTTTACGTCAGATGCGGAAACTGCAGAAACTGCCTCAGCAATTTCATTGACCGGGTAAGCATCCACTTCCCATCCAAACTTTAACTGAGCTTCTACCTTATCGCCTTCGGTAACGGCCACGTTTCGCATATTATCTGCCACACGCATCACACGGATATGGCTGGACTCCACGATACCGATTGTCGTACGCATCCACAAACCCAGTGCTTTTTGCACCTCTTCGTCCTGCCAATATCCTACAATGGTCTTTCTCTCAACACCCATACGAGAAAGAATATGCGCATATTCACGATCGCCGTGTGCAGCCTGGTTTTCATTCATAAAATCCATATCCATGGTTTCATAGGGGATTTCACGATTGTACTGAGTATGCATATGACAAAGAGGTTTGCGTAATTCCTGATGTCCCAAAATCCATGACTTTGCAGGTGAAAAGGTATGCATCCATGTAATAACTCCGGCACATGACGGATCGTTATTTGCTTCGTTAAAGGTTCGACGGATTACTTCGTTGGTAATCATGGTCGGTTTCCAAACTACCTCAAACGGAAGATTTCCGGACTTATTTAAACACTCTACGATTTCCTTGGAATGTGCTGCCACATGAGCCAGGCACTCATCACCGTAAAGATCCTGAGATCCGGTACAAAACCAAAACTTGTAGTCTAATTTTTCCTTCATAACATTTCCCTCCATTGTAGAAAAAATTCCCTTTTTCAAACATAATACAACCGGTCGCTAATAGCAACCGGTTGACTGTTTGTTCGTTGAAATATGATACATTTTCGTTGAAAATAAAACTTTCAAAAACCGGTGCGATTTTTTCACGAATCACTTCATCCAATTTCAAAGCTGTCAAAATCCATCTTATCTGTACCTAAATACGTGAAATACAATGCTCCTACTTCATCGGGTAAATGTATGGTTCCCTTATATGTCGTCCATTGGTCCGAAGGATTAATTGTGATATCAGCCAACACATCTTTTAAATCAGTACCAACCCTAAGTACTCCGTTTCCACTGCACTTTACTTTTACGGAGATATTATGCTCTTCACCGTCAAACTTAAAATATTTAAACCCTGCCCAAGAACCATCTCTCATGTTTGCTATATACTGATCCCCGTCAGATTCTCTGTCTGCTCCTGTCTGCGTAAAATATGGGTACAGGCCCTTTTTATCTTTTGAAGCATCATCGCTCTTAATGATTCCGTTTTTGGCGTTTAAGTTACAGGCAATCCTTGCATCATATCTGCCCACGACATCAAGCGGACCATCATTTAGGCCGCAGCTTGTGACTTCTGCCTGCGGAATTGAGCCATCCGGCATGATACTTATCTTCTCAGCACAGCCCTGCCTTGCGCATTTTTGTTTATTTGTCTGTCTGTGATAGAAAATGTACCACTGTCCGTTGATCTGAACCATTCCGCCATGAGTATTCCCAAGGTAATTGAGTGGCTTATTGTTGCCTTTAAAGCCGATATCGGCAATGCTCACAAGCGTTCCGCCGTATTTAAAGTCCCTGTCAGGATGATCACTGACTGCATAGCACAACTCATGACTAAGCTCCGAAGAATACACATAATAATACTTTCCATCTATCTTTCGTATTGAACTTGCTTCAAAAAAAGCATGACCTTCGTAAGGTGTGCCCTTAGCCTTGACAGGTCCCGGAACAATAGCGTGTTCATCGCTGATAACAGTTATCATATCATCTGATAGTTCTAAACACACTGATTCCTCCACCTTATTTCCGCGCATTTTATAAACAAACTTAAATAACCCTGCCATAGAAAAACCTGCATACAGATAATTTCTTCCATCATCATCCACAAGTACCCCGGGATCAAATACAAAGGAATCACCTTTTTTCTCTCCCCATGGGGTTCCATCTTTGTGCTGAACATATCCGTAAAATTCAAACGGGCCGATCGGGTTATCGGCAACAGCTACTGAAGTGCACTGCAATATATGAAGCTGATAATACAGATAAAAACGACCATCTTTCCCCTGAACACAGTCAGGAGCGCACATATGCATTTTCCCGTCTGCATTCCTGGGATCTTGAGTTTTTTTATAGATGACACCCTCATATTTCCACTCACTCAGATCATTTAACGGTGCAGACCAGCATACGTAATCATTTATGCAAAAGTCATTTCCGTTAAATGCATCATGACTACCATAGACATATAATCTGTCTCCAAATATCCTTGGTTCCCCATCAGGTACATACTCATAGCTTGGAAGATATGGGTTAAACACCTGTTTTTTCATAGTTGTCATATCTCCTTTACCTGCTCTTCATTGGCCGAAGAAACCTTGATGATACATACATCATTGGATGTCTTTCTTA
>CAJOGB010000069.1 GCA_905233835.1 uncultured Lachnospiraceae bacterium | reverse complement strand
CGCAAGTTTTCGATTTAAAACAATATGGCCATCCAAAATGGATCTGGCGGTATCGGTAATGGGCTCATTAAAGTCATCACCGTCTACAAGCACCGTATATAATCCGGTAATGGATCCTACCGCAGAATTTCCTGCGCGTTCCAAAAGCTTCGGCATTTCCGCATAAACGGATGGCGGATATCCACGGGTAACCGGCGGTTCACCGGAGGCCAGTCCGATCTCACGCTGTGCCATGGAAAAACGTGTTAAGGAATCCATCATAAGAAGCACATCCATGCCCTGATCTCGAAAATACTCTGCAATCGCCGTAGCTGTCATAGCAGCTTTTTTACGAATAAGCGCGGGTTTATCGGAGGTGGCTACCACCACTACGGAACGAGCCATGCCTTCCGGGCCCAAATCATTTTCCACAAATTCACGAACCTCACGACCACGCTCTCCAATTAAAGCAATTACGTTAATCTGCGCTTTGGTATTTCTCGCAAACATACCCATCAGTGTACTTTTTCCTACACCGGAACCGGCAAAAATGCCGATACGCTGACCTTTTCCTACGGTAATCAAACCGTCTACCGCTTTTACCCCAAGAGGTAACACCTCATTGATGATGACCCTCTCCATAGGGTCCGGCGGTGGTGCATCCACAGGATATGCCTGATGTAGCTGTAAAAGTTCGTCCATATCTGTGGGGCGACCGAGGCCGTCTAAGGTATGACCTAAAAGTTCATTACCCACAGGGATTTCAAGTGGACGATTGGTATTTTCAACAATGGCACCCACTGAGATGCCTTCCACATTTTCATAAGGCATCAAAAGAAGTCGATTATCCGCAAAGCCGACAACTTCCGCAGACACATAAGTTCCATCGTCGATTTTAATATGACAAACATCGTTTAACTTTGCTTCCGGGCCTACGGATTCAATGGTAAGTCCAACCACCTTTGTCACTTTTCCCAAGCGGTCAAAGTAGGTGTTAGAAAGTATGCTGTTTAGTTTTACCGCAAGGTCTGCCATATTCTTCCCCTATTTTAAGAAAAGGATTTAATATCCAAAAGTTTAAACGCTTAAAGACCTTAAATCCTTAATTAAATTCCTCATTTGCGTATCCAGACTGCAGTCAAACACGCCTCCATCCGTTTCAATAATACAACTTCCGTCGGAAAGCACCGGATCACGGACGATATCCAATACCACATCACTTCCCACTCTTTCCTGAAGTTTCTCTTTATTCTCCTGAAGGAAGGAAAAACCTTCTTCGTTTACTTTAATTAAAAACTCTTTGGAATTTTCAATATTCAAAAGGCAATTATCCACCAGATGAAGCAAAAGTTCCTTGGAGTCACCGAATTGAACGCAGAAAAACTGTTCTAACGTGTCGCAAACGCTACTTACAATCTGTCCTTCCAGTTCCATACGTTTTTTCTCGTATTCCTCTTTTAGTCTGGCATTTTCCGCTTCTAAAAGAGCTTCTTTTTTATTGTATTCCTCTATCGCCTGGGATAAACCTTCCTGATATCCGGTCTTTTTCCCTTCTTCTTCATAGTGGCGTTTTAAAGCCTCTGCCTGATCTCTGGCTTCATCTAAAATCATATCTGCCGCAAAACGGGCATCATGTTTTATCTTTTCCGACTCTTCCTGTGCCTCTTCCAAAAGCATTTTTGCACTGACAGAAGGCATTTCCTCATCATCTTCATCAGAAGAAGGCGAAGCATCTACCACATTTCCTTCTTCGTCAATGATAATCAAAGGATTTCCGTCGTCATCCAAAGGGAAAACCACGTTTCCTTCTTCATCGGAAGGCAAAATCACGTTTCCTTCTTCATCCTGGGTAATTGCAGAATAAAACTCATCCTTTAAACGAGCATAACGCTGTTCTTTTTCCTTGATTCGGTTTCTTTCATAAGCTTCCAGTTTTGCCCGAATCTTATCGTTGGAATCAATATGCGCATCCTCTTCTTCTTGAGTGATAAACTGCCATTTAACAACCTTAGACAACTAAATCGTCACCTCCACCTCTGGAAATAACAATTTCGGAAGAATCTTCCAGTTTTCGGATAACACCAACGATCTTTTGCTGTGCTTCTTCCACGTCCTTCATACGAACCGGGCCCATGTATTCCATATCTTCTTTGATCATGGCTGCAAGACGAGAGGAAAGGTTCTTAAAGATAGCATTCTGAACTTCTTCGTTTGCACCCTTAAGAGCAACGCCAAGGTCAGAGTTTTCAACATCTCTAAGCACACGCTGAATCGCACGGTCGTCCAAAAGAAGGATATCCTCGAATACGAACATCTTCTTTCTGATTTCTTCCGCCAATTCCGGCTCTTCGATTTCCAATGTCTCCATGATACGTTTTTCTGTACCACGGTCTACCGCATTTAAGATAGCAACAACGGAATCCACACCACCGGCGATGGTGTAATCCTGGTTGATAAGGTTTGAAAGTTTACGCTCCAAGACACGTTCCACTTCTTTGATGACTTCCGGAGACGTACGATCCATCATGGCAATACGCTTTGCAACATCCGCCTGTTTTTCCGGTCCCAAAGCACCCAAAATAAGAGATGCTTGAGATGACGGCAAATAAGACAAAATCATGGCAATGGTCTGCGGATGTTCTTCCTGAATGAAGTTTAACACCTGAGCAGGCTCCGTCTTTCGAATAAACTCGAAAGGACGAACCTGTAAGGATGCGGTAAGTTTTGTGATAACCGCCTGTGCTGCCTCGTCGCCCAAAGCCTTTTCCAAAAGTTCTTTTGCGTATCCGATACCACCTTCTGCGATGTACTGCTGTGCAAGGCAGACCTGATAGAATTCGTTGATTACTTCATCCTTGATCTGCGGAGATACGCTTCGGGTATTTGCTATTTCAAGAGTAAGCTCTTCGATTTCTTCTTCCTTTAGGTGTTTGAAAATGTCTGCTGACTTTTCCGGACCTAATGTAATCAAAAGAATCGCCGCTTTTTGTACGCCATTTAATTCAGATATATCAGCCATATTAACCCCAATCTTCGTTTAGCCAGTTACGCAACAAGGAGGCAACGGCTTCCGGTTTTTCGTCTACAAACTTCTCTATCAAAATACGAGCCTCGGACTTCTCGTTAAATCCGATATCCTCGAGATTTTCTTCCGCTGCCTGCTGTTCAAGTAAGGTCTCAACAGAAACTTCCTCGGCAACTTCTTCTTCCTCTTCCTTGCGTAACGTCTTGAATACAACAAATCCAAGCATTGCAAAAATGAGAAGCGCCATTATGATTTCCAAATAATCGGTAATCTTAAATGTACTGTCGGAATACTCAAACATAGGAACATCATATGTTAAAACGGAAATATTCGCGGTCGGAATACTGGTGGCATTGGAAACAGCAGTGATAATATCCTCATCCACTTCCGTCTTTGTAATATCACCGTTTGCAGCAGCATACTGTTCGAAGGTTTGCTCTCCCAACTCCCCGTTTGCCTTCATGATATCCTCATTGTAGGTAACATAACGATATGCCACGATGGAAAGCGTGGATGCATTATAGTCCACTTTCCCTTTTTCACCGTTGGTAGTTGTAATTTCCTCATCCGGCAAGTAATTCCTTGTGTAATCTTCAGAAGAAGATGACGTATTACTTCCGTCTTCAATTACATACGTAGTATCATCATTGGAATCCGTACCCGGTGTTCCTGCGATGCCGGAATTAGACTGTGCTTCCGAATGGGTTTCGGAACTTAAATAGCCCTCCGTACGACCGTCATCTACGGAATAGTCATATTTCACCTTATTGGTATCATCAAAATCCATACTAAGGTTAACAGCAATCTGTGTATTATCAAAAATCGCCGTACCGTTTTCGGATTCGGATAAAATATTCTTAACTTTATTTACCATCAAGGTTTCGGCTTCCTGCTTTACCTTTTGGTTGGATGCGGCAATACCTGCTATGGTAGCCTCGTCTCCGCCGGAGAATAAAACGTTTGATTTCTTATCCAAAATGGTAATGTTTTTGGTATTATCATTTCCCAGGTTGGTAGCTAAATACTGAGCAACGGCAGCAGCGCCTTCCTCATCTAAGGTACCGTCTACAACTACGGAGCAATAAGAGTCTGCATCGTTTGCAATCAAAGTTCCGTCATCATCCGGAATATTAAGGGTTACTTTTGCCCAATTGATGGTATCCATGGATTCCAAATAATCCGCAAACTCATCCTGCAAAAACTGCAAATACTTCTTCTGCTTATCTGCTTCAGTGGATGTAAAGCTACTATCAAAAACATTATCGATGGAATAACGAGCGGAAGGGATGTTGTTGGTACCGAGAAGCATAACCGCCTGGGTTTCATCTTCGCTTTTAACTTTAAAAACATAAGCTCCGCCCTGCTGTTCCATTTGAGCATCAATATTGTTTTCACTCAAGATGGACTGAATAGATTGTGCCTCCGTAGCAGAAGTCACGGTGGCTAAGATCTTCCATGTGGGACGTGATACAACAAAACCAAGAATCGCCAATGCAACCACGACAACCGCTACGGCGGAAATCATCATGGCCTTTTGTCTGGCATCGTATTTAGACCACCAGTCCTTGATTTTGTTGATGATGTTTTGCAATTGTTCAGGCATTTTCCTACTCTCCTAAACCTAAAAATTATATCTGCATATTCATAATGGTCTGATAACTCTGTAAGAATCTATCTCTCACGGCTACCGTATACTGTAAAGCTATCCCTGCTTTTTGCTGAGCAATCATTAAATCGTGTGCATTATCCGCTTCTCCCAAAGCAAATTTAATCTCTTCAGCGGAAGCTTTGTTCTGTAAAGTGTTGGTTTCGCCCACCATATTCATAACGGAATCAAAAATCGCTCCGAAGTCCTCGGAATTATTGGTGGGAATGGAAACCGTATTTTTATAATCCTTTACCGGTGTGTTTTGGTAGAGGTTTGTAATGGCGGTAATATCCATAATCTATACTCTCCTATTTTTATGATGTACCGATGGTAATCCCTTGGCTTGTCATGGCCTTTAATGCATTAAAAGCGGTAACATTTGCCTGATAACCACGGGAAGCATCAATCAAATTCGTCATCTCCGTAACGGTATTTACATTGGGATAGGTAACATAACCGTTCTCGTCCGCATCCGGGTGAGAAGGATCGTATTCCATCACAAAATCGGTCTCCGTATCCTCATAAACCCGAGATACTTTTACACCGTTTCCTTTATAAGCATTCACATAACTTAAGGTGTCACGAAAAGACATAGCCGTTAAGTTTTTCTCTTCAAAGGTAACGATTTTACGGCGATAAGGTTCACCGTTTTCGTCTCTGGTTGTATTAATATTTGCGATATTTTCCGCAATCGTATCCATACGGAAACGCTGTGCGGTCATACCGCTTGCGGCAATATCAAAACTTTGAAATAATCCCATAAGCGCCTCCTATAATTAGCTTCCGATTGCTGTTTTAAAATGAGAAAAATCCTGTGAAATGGATGTGGTAAGTTCCTGATAGCGTAACTGTTCAGATGCAAGTTCCACATTTTCGGTATCCGGATCCACATTATTCTTATCGATTCGATAGGAATAATACTCATAATCTCTGTATTCTTTTGGGTTAAGATTCGTGGTGTCCAAGTGCTTTACCACACCATCTAAGTTCGGATATTTGGTGCATCCGGTACGAAGTTCGTGCTCCAACACACTCTGGAAATCCAAATCTTTTCTTTTATAGGTGGGAGTATCTGCATTGGCAATATTATTGGCGATTAATGTGGCGTCCGCTGCTTTATCCATCACATTAATATAAGAAAATGCGTTAGAATTAATCATAATATCCTCCTATTTTCACTAACCCACTCTTCTAATATTATAAAGTAATTTCATAAAAAGACAAGTGGTTTTTACATTATATTGTGTCTTTAATTTCATCCACCCACAAGATTTATGGATTTTATCCATAAGCGGCCACCTTGTTTTTGTGTTTGAAATGCAAAAAGGATTTATAGTAAAACTATAAATCCTTTTAAAAGATATCATCCATGAATATACTTTATCAGTATATCGGCAGATTAATCGTTATTCTTAAGATTTTCGAGTTCGTCAAAGACCACATCGTTTAATACTTTAATGTAGGTTCCCTTCATGCCGGAGGAACGTGATTCGATAACTCCTGCACTTTCGAATTTACGAAGGGCATTTACGATTACAGATCTGGTAATTCCCACACGATCTGCAATCTTTGATGCAACCAAAATACCCTCATTTCCGTCCATTTCGTCAAAAATATGAACGATGGCTTCCTGCTCGGAGAATGAAAGTGTATTGATGGCAGATTTTACAATCTGTTTTTTACGATTCTCTTCCGCATTTTCTTCGTTAACGGAACGCATCATTTCAAGTCCCACAACCGTGGTTCCGTATTCGGAAAGAATGATATCATCAATATCATATTGACGATCGAAACGATAAACAAAAAGGGTTCCCAAACGCTCACCCGCTATATCAATAGGGGTGATAATGGCGGCATAGCGATGAATATCGGTCTTTTCAAATCCTAATGTAGCCAGATTTACATTCTCTTTCGTGGATAAAATAGAAAGCAATCTCTCGTTTAATTCGGGATCGATAAAGCCACCCACTTTTCCAACCATGAGTTCCGTAATATCTTCGGTATGCTCGGAATGAGAGATTCCGAGAGCTTTTCCTTTCTTGGAAATAACCAAGATATTGGAATCCAAAATCTCGGTAAGTACCTGACAGATATCGTTAAATACTACTTTTGAGCTATTATTGTTATGTAATAATTTACCAATTTTACGGGTTTTGTCTAATAACTGTACACTCATAAAAATTCCTCCATAAGTGTTATCATTTTAGCATTATATGGCGGAATTTTCAATCAATTTAGTATAATTATTCTACAAAAATACAATTTTTATGTATATTCCGAAAAATTAACCCTCATTTTTTGACGATTCACTGTAACCACAGGTTTCGGAAGAACAAACGATTTTATTTCCTTTATGTACCATATAACTGCCACATTTCGGACAGGGTTTCTTTACCGGCATCTGCCAACTTGAAAAATCGCAATCCGGATACCCCTCGCATCCAAAGAACTTTCTGCCCTTTTTCGAACGGCGTTCTACCAGTTCTTTTCCGCATTTCGGACAATTTACGCCGATCTTTTTTAAATACGGTTTCGCGTTAACGCACTCCGGATAGCCCGGGCATCCCAAAAACTTACCCTTCGGTCCATATTTTACAATCATCTTTCGTCCGCATTTTTCACAGACCACATCCGTAACTTCAGGCTCAATCTTAACCTTTTCCAGTTCTTTCTCAGCCTGACGCACCTGTTCGTCCAAATCCGGATAGAAGTTTCTTACAACGCTCTTCCACTCTACAGATCCGTCTTCCACCCCATCCAAAAGGCTTTCCAAATTAGCGGTAAAATTTTGATTTACGATGGACGGGAAGGACTTTTTCATAATGTCATTTACAATTTCACCAAGTTCGGTAACGTAAATCTGGCGTCCTTCTTTTGTGATATAACGACGTTTTAAAAGCGTCGTAATAATCGGAGAATAGGTACTGGGACGTCCGATACCCAGTTCCTCTAAGATATGTACCAATGACGCTTCGGTAAAATGCGCCGGTGCCTGTGTGAAATGCTGTTTTTCCAGAAGTTCCACACATTTTAATCGATCTCCCACTTTAAGGGAAGAAAGCTGATACTTTGTCTCCACATCCTTTTCGTCCGCTTCTTCGTAGATGGCGGTAAATCCATCAAAAGTTTTCTTTGATTCGGACTGAGTAAAGATATAATCCTTTGCCTCAAAACGAACGGACAACACATCATATTCGCAATCCTGCATCTGGCTTGCCAAAAATCTGAAATAAATCAAAGAATACAGTTTCAACTGATCCTTTGTCAAAGAATCCGCTATGGTGGAAGGGGTTCTTAAAATATCGGAAGGACGAATGGCTTCATGCGCATCCTGAATATTTCCCTTCTTTCCCTTTGTAGGCGGATTGTAGGGCTTATAATAAGAAGCACCGTATTTTTCGGTAATATAATCCTTTGCAAGGGCTTTTGCTTCATCGGAAATACGAATGGAGTCGGTACGAAGATAGGTAATCAATCCAACGGTACCACTGCCCTTTACATTTACGCCCTCATACAACTGCTGTGCCACCTGCATGGTCTTTTGAATAGAAAAATTAAGGGCTTTGGAAGCTTCCTGCTGCATGGTGGAAGTGGTAAACGGAAGCGGTGATTTTCTTACGCGCTTTGATGTTTTAATATCACTGACACTAAAATCACTCTTTTCGATTTCTTTTAAAATCTTTTCCAAAGATTCCTTATCGGAGATTTCAAGTTTTTGTTTATTATTTCCGTAGAAAGATACAGGGAACGTTTTTTTTCCGTTTTGAAGCGTAGCATCTAACGTATAGTATTCCTGCGGAATAAAATCGTTAATCTCGTTTTCTCTGTCACAAATAATATTAAGTGTGGATGACTGCACTCTTCCTGCAGAAAGACCTCGTTTTACTTTCACCCAAAGAACCGGTGAAATACGGTATCCCACGATACGATCCAAAATACGTCTGGTCTGCTGAGCATCCACCAAATTCATATCGATATCACGAGGATTTTTAAAAGAATTCTTTACCGCATTTTTTGTAATTTCATTAAATGTTATGCGGACATACTTTCCCTCTTCTAAATTCAACGCCTTGGTTAAATGCCAAGAAATCGCTTCTCCTTCGCGGTCCGGGTCGGTTGCGAGATAAATCTTATCTGCTTTTTTCACCTCTTTACGAAGATCCGCAAGAAGTTCTCCCTTTCCTCGAATGGTAATATACTTCGGCTCAAAATCATTTTCGCAATCCACACCCAGCTGAGACTTCGGCAAATCACGGACATGGCCGTTGGAAGCCATAACTTCGAAATTTTTTCCTAAGAATTTTTTAATGGTCTTTACCTTGGTAGGCGACTCCACTATAACGAGATATTTCACAGTCTTTTCCCTTAAATCTTTATATATTGATTCAGAAAACTCTCCTCGATCAAACCAAGATCGGACAGGGATAAGATGCTTCGAAGTACCGTTATCACATCAAGTCCCGTCTCATCTACGATTTCATCAATGCTTTTTGAGTTAAAATCGAAACAACTATACACCAACAATTCTTCTTTTTCAAGATTCAATTTTTTCTTATGTAATGTGACCAAAGGATCGTAGTCCCAGTTTTTTAACTCATTCATATCGGAAATCAAACGAGGAATCGAAACCAGAATCCCCGCCCCTTCTGCTATGATTTTATTGGTACCGTAACTGAGCGGATCCGAGATTCTCCCCGGCAAAGCAAAGATATCTTTTCCCTGTTCCAATGCTAAGGCAGCTGTGATTAAAGAACCGCTTTTTTCTTTTGCCTCCATAATAAGAAGTACATCCGAAAGACCTGAAATAATCCGATTTCTTCTTGGGAAAAACCCAGGCAAAGGTTCTACATGGGGTCCATACTCGGAAATAATCCCTCCCCTTGATTTAATTTCTTCATATAATATAGTGTGATTTTTGGGATAACAAATATCCACGCCGCATCCTAATACCGCAAAAGTATCTCCCTTTCCTTTCAGTGCACCTTGATGTGCATATCCGTCTATTCCCATTGCCATCCCGCTGATAATGGAAAAACCTTTTTTTGCCAATTCTTCCGTGAATTTTAAAGTCATTTCTTTTCCGTAACCGGAACACCTTCTGGCACCGACAACAGAAATCACTTTATCTTCTTTATTTGGGAAACGTCCGTAGTAAAACAACTGAAAGGGGCAATCATGAATATGCCTAAGCTTCTCGGGGAAATCATCATCAAAATAACACAAAAGATGCATATTCGTATTCTTAAAAAACGAATACTCCTTTTCCAAATCAAAATGCTTTTTAAACGCCATGGCTTTTTCTGCGGATTCTTCGCTGATAAACGGATATTGAATAAGTTCTTCCTTTGTCATTCTATAAATAGCTTCATAATCCGAAACACACTTAAGCAGCATCCGTTTTTCTTTATTGGAAAACCCATAATTGCATGCCAAATAGAATCGATACATCAAATCACCTTCTCCCAATAGCGTTTATCCATGCTTCGATATAAAAACGCCTCCTGTAAATGACAAAGTTTAATATCCTCACTTTCTTCCATATCCGCAATGGTCCGCGCCACTTTTAAAATCCTGTGGTAAGTTCGAGCTGTTAGAGATGCGTCTTCAAACATCTTTTCCATGAAGGAAAAACCGCTTTCATCCAATTTACAGTAAGTATCTATCTTTTTTGACGGGATTTGATTATTGTAAGAAAAGCCTTCATTTATATAACGATTCTTTTGAATTTCATGGACCCGTTCCACTCGACTTCGAATGGATTCGGAAGATTCATTTTTTCTTGAATCGGAAATATCTTTAAAGGGTACCTCTTTGATTTGTACGCAGATATCAATTCGATCCAAAAGAGGTTGAGATACTTTTGACAAATAGCTTTTTACACTTTGCTTCGTACAGGTACACTTATTAAAGTTAGGGAAATACCCGCATTTACAGGGATTCATGGCTGCGATCAATTGAAAGTTTGCAGGGAATGTATAGTCGATAGCAACTGTCTTGTCAGCGCCTACCTTTACGCCCTTGAAGTCTTCCTGCTCCCATTCGCCTGTCCATGTACCGAATGCACCGGAAACCTCTGTGTCGTTGGAG
>CAJOGB010000068.1 GCA_905233835.1 uncultured Lachnospiraceae bacterium | reverse complement strand
GGTATAAAAAATAACAACATACTTTTCACGTAGGTGACTTTTGAATGACATCGGTACTTAACGAACAAAGTGAGTTTAGTATCCGCTATGTCATTCGAGAAGCGAAAGCGTGTCACCGGTGAAAATGTATGTTGTTATTTTTTTTATTATCTTAAATATTAAATATCAAATATCTTCGCGAACTCAGCGAGCGCTCCATCAGTCTCATGCGCAAGCACCTTCTTCGCAAGCACCTTTCCAAGCTGAACGCCTTCCTGATCGAAGGAGTTTAAGTTCCATACAAATCCCTGGAACATTACCTTGTTTTCAAAGTGAGCTAAAAGTGCGCCAAGTGACTTCGGTGTAAGCTTCTCTCCGATGATGATGGAAGAAGGACGGTTTCCGTCGAATTCTTTGTTCTTGTTTTCATCTTTTTTACCACATGCAAATGCCACGATCTGTGCAACTACGTTTGCGTTTAACTTCTTCTGAGAAGTGCTTCCCTCGCTTACCACATCGTTTTCATACTGGCTGTTTTTGTATCCCACAAACTGAAGCGGAATAATATCGGTTCCCTGATGTAATAACTGATAGAAGGAATGCTGTCCGTTGGTTCCCGGCTCACCGAAGATAATCGGTCCGGTAGGATAAGCAACTGCTTCGCCGAAGCGGTTAACGCTCTTTCCGTTAGATTCCATATCCATCTGCTGTAAGTGTGCAGGGAAACGGCTAAGTGCCTGTGAGTACGGTAACACTGCTGTGGAAGGATATCCAAGCATATTTCTTTCATATACACCGATTAACGCATCAATTAATGCCGGGTTTTTGCGGATATCTTTGTTCTTTGCGAGAGCATCCTCATCAGCGGCTCCGTCCAAGAACTCTGCAAATACTTCCGGTCCGAAAGCGAGAGATAAAACAGCTCCGCCTACCCCTGAAGTAGAAGAATAACGTCCGCCGATGTAGTCATCCATGTAGAATGCTTCCAAGTAGTCATCGCTCTTTGCAAGAGGTGATGTCTCGGAGGTAACGGCGATCATATGCTTTGCGGGATCAAGGCCTTCCTTCTTTAACGCATCCATCACAAAGGACTGATTGGTCAAAGTTTCAAGGGTGGTTCCTGACTTAGAAACCAAAATAAATAATGAATGAGCAAGATCGATTTTCTTTAATACTGCAGAAGCATCATCAGGATCTACGTTTGAGATAAACTGTGCTTCCATCTTAAATTTGTTATTGGTCTTTGCCCAACCTTCAAGTGCAAGATACATCGCACGAGGACCAAGGTCACTTCCACCGATACCGATCTGAACTACGGTAGTAAATTTCTCGCCGGCTGCGTTTGAAATCTCGCCGCTATGAACTTTATTTGCAAAATCAGCGATTCTTTTCTGCTCATTGAGGTAGAACTCGCGCTTATTTACGCCGTCGGCTATAACGTCATTTCCAAGCTGACCACGAGTAAGCTGGTGCAAAACGAGACGATTTTCGCCGGTGTTGATAACCGCACCGTTATATAATTCTTCGTACTTGCCAATGCATTCTGCTTCGTCAGCCAATTCCTGAAGTAAACCCAAAATCTCATCATTTACTTCTTTGGCAGCAAAGTTATAGTTCATGCCACAAGCCATGGGAACGCTGTAGTTTTTCACACGCTCAGCGCCTTCAGAACCGGACATAACCTTTGAAAGCTCAACACATTCGCAGTCCTGAAGCTTTTTGTAAGAATTTAAACTGTCAAAGTTTTTCCAATTTGCCATAAAAAATCCTCCTGACGTTTTATCTATTTGAAATTGTACTTTTAAAGTCTCGCGTTCACATTATAAACGTTTCTGCGTGGTTTGTCATTGAAAAATCACGATTTTTCTTGTAAACTGAATGAATCATGGCAATATTAAATTTGAATTTAAACGACCCGCTGATGAGAGCCTTAAAGGCGGTAAATTCCATCGGCGGAAAATCATTAACAGAAGAGGATTTGAAACGGCAGCGCTCCTCCATGGAGCTGGCGGGAAAACTGGCGGCGCCTTCCGATGATGTAACCATTAAAAGTTTTACCATCGGCAAAGGGAAAGCGGCGCTCCCCTGCGAATGGGTAAAGCCCGACTTGGCCCATAATCCTAACTATATTATTTTGTATGCCCACGGCGGGGGATATACCTGCGGTGGCCTTTCTTATGCAAGAATCTTGGCGGCAAAGTTGGCCATTTCCACCGGCTTTTCCGTTATTAGTTTTGAATATCGTCTGGCTCCGGAGCATACCTATCCGGCCCAGCTAAACGACTGCGAAAGCGTTTGGAAGTATTTAAAGAAAAAGGGCTATAAGGAAAAGCAAATTCTTTTGGCGGGAGATTCCGCCGGAGGAAATTTGGTGCTTTGCTTTACCCAGAAGTTGCTCTCGAATAAGAAGCGCCCACCAAGGATGCTACTGTTATTCAGCCCCTGGACAGACATGACCGCTACGAGTAAGTCATACGAAAAGTATGAAGGAAAAGATCCGATTCTAAATAAGGAATTTATTCTTGGTGTGCGGGATGCCTATGTGGGCGTGACGGGAAAAACGGACGAGACAGAGACCGGCAAAGAAAACCCCGACTACGCAGATTCCCGCTTTAGCCCCTTGTTCGGCGTCTTTGAAAATTTCCCGACCACCTACATTCAGGTTGGAAAAAATGAAGTACTCCACGACGACAGTACTTCCCTTTATAAAAAGATAAAAAAGGCCGGCGTTTTTGCAGAAATCGATGTGGAGCAGGACGGCTGGCATGTGTATCAGCAGATGCCCCTTCCGGTGGCAGGCCGCGCCATGAAGCGCCTAGCGTCCTACGTCAGCGAAGAGTTGTTTGGTGAGGATATCATGCTCACGGAATGACTCATGTCTCCGAGTAGACACTGCGTAGACAGTGCCGAGGAGACAGGATGTGCATTCCGTGAGCTTAGTATATTGAGGAGAGAACTATGAGCAGAGAAAATTGGTACCAAGTAGATAACGTTGCGAAGGTGTTTCTTGCAACCGCAGCAAAGCGCGACACCCGAACCCTTCGCGTCAGCTGTTATTTAAAAGAAAACATCGTTCCGGAACTGCTGCAGAAAGCGGTGGAAAATGCCATCCAGGTGCGTCCCCAGTTTCAGGTGCGCATTCGAAGAGGAATCTTTTGGCATTACATGGAAGACACGGACATTCAACCGGTAGTAACGGAAGAACATGACAGAGTCTGCCCCATTTTATATGTGCCGGGAAGAGCCATGCTCCACTATCGCGTTACCTATTTTAATAACCGCATCAACTTGGATTTATTTCACGCCATTTCCGACGGAACGGGAGCACTGGAATTTTTAAATATCATCGTGGCGGAGTATTTGCATTTGTATTATCCAAACGATATGGAAGATGTGATGATTCACTCCGGCGCCGGCGAAGATGAGTTAAATCAGGACAGCTACAAACAGTTTTTCGGAAGCATGGGATTAAAGGGCAGCGGCTTGAAAAAATCCTACCATCCCGGCGGCTTAAAACTTCCCTACGATCAGTTGCAGTTTTTTGAAGTCCATGTGGGTACGGAAGATCTTCTTCCAAAGGCAAAGGAGCTTGGGGTTTCTTTGACCAGCTACATTGGGGCGCGCTACATGCTTGCCATAAAAAGCGACATGCCGCCGAGAAAAGCAAAGATGCCCATTACTGTATCTTTGCCGGTAAATTTAAGAAATTATTATCCGTCCCAGACTTCCAGAAACTTCTTTAATAACGTAAACGTATCTCATACCTTTGCGGAGGAAATTTCTTTGGAAGATTTGGCAAAGGAATTTGACGAGCAGTTAAAGACCAACCTAAATGAAGAAAACATCAAAAAGCAGATGGATAATTTTGAGACCATGGAATATGTAGCGCCGGTTCGTGCGGTACCTCTTTTCATTAAGCAGTTGGTGGTTCGCTACGGTTCCAAGAAAAACGACGAGAAAGTTTCCCTCGTTCTTTCCAACTTAGGCGTCCAAAAACCACCGAAGGAGATGGCAAAATACATTGAAAACTACAGTGCATTTTGCTCCTCTGCAAATTTGTTTTCCACCATGTCCAGCTATGACGGCGACTTGGTTTTAGGTATCACCTCACCCTACGCAAACACCCGCGTTGTGAAAAACTTCGTCCGTGAGTTAACTGCGGAAGGATTGCATGTGAGAGTAAATGCAACGGAGGTGATTCGATAATGAAAAAATGTGCGTATTGTAAAATCGAAGTTGGCGGAAATTTAAAGAAGTGCCCTCTTTGCCAGAGCAAGTTAACGGGACCGGAGGAGCCGGTTTGCTTCCCCACCCAGACGATTTTAAAAATCCAATCCTTCTTTTATAAATTACAGTCCTTTATTGTTTGGACATTGATGATCGTGGCGTTGGGCTTAGACTTTTTATTCGGCTTAAACCCCTTCCCGGGCTTTAGCTTCCACTGGAGCCTCATTCTTCTTATGTGGATGCTGGCTTTTGAGTTTGGAATCATGCGACTTTTTAAGAAGGGATTTTCTTCTTCCCGCATCCTAACTTTATTTGTGATCATCGTACTTGTCATGCTTTGCATCACCGCATACTATTTTGGAATGTTGACCTACGTTTTGGAATGGGTGGCACCCGTGACCTTAATCGGAACCATGATTGCAAATTTTGTGCTGGCAATGATTGATAAAAGTGGTAATTCTATGGTATATTTGCTTTCGAATGTGTTAGTGGGCATTTTGCCTTATGTGTCTCTTTATCTTTTGGGAAAGGACTGCCCAGTTGCATGGATTGTTGCACTTTTGGTTAGCGTGATTTTCTTCGTGGGCGCCATTATCTTTAAGGGCCGCGAAGTTGTTAGCGAGATTCAGCGAAGACTGAATATGTAATGAAAAGGTAAAATCGTGAGTACAGAAAAAAAGAAAACCCAAAAATCAAAAGGAAAATTATTGCCCATCGTTTTAACCGGTGCGGTGGTTGCAGTGCTTGCTGCCGCAGGAGTCGGCGTGGTGTTGCATGCCAATCATAATTTTTCCGTTTCCATTTTAATTGACGGAGAGGACTACAGCTTCAAGTCAAAAGAGGCTGCCAAAAAAGCTCTCGCAAAGAGATATCCCTGGGCCCTTGCCATCACAAACGGCGAGGCTACTTATGAAATCGAGGATATGGTTACTCCTGCCATCGATGAAGCGGTAAATACCGTTTACGAAGAGGCAGAGGCAAAGCGTGCAGAGTGGGATGCTCGTCCTTTTATGGAGCGATTCAATCCTTCCGATGATACAGAAACTTCCGTTACCGTAACCGGCGAAGTTGTAATTTCCGATTTGGAGGCAAAGGTGGCATCTGTAGTGGAAGATATTCCTTCCGATTGGGCCGAAGCGGGCGAGGACTGTGAGATTACCGGATTTGATGCCGCATCCCGTACCTTTACCTTATCCGAGGGAAAGCCGGGCACGGAAGTAAATAAGGAAGCAATGCAGCAGGCGATTTTAGATGCGCTTACCGCAAAAGAGTATGATACCGCCATCCCGGTAATTATGTCCGAGATTCCTACGGGAATTCAGAAAAGCGATTATAAAATTATCGGTTCCTTTAAGACAACCACCACCGCATCTACACCGCGAAACACTAATGTTCGTTTGGCATCTGAAGCAGTGGACGGAACCATCTTAATGCCGGGAGAGCAGTTCTCCTTTAACGGCGTTGTAGGAAAGCGTACTCCGGAAAAAGGTTATCAGGAAGCCCCCGCATATAATAAGGGAGAAACCGTTATGGAATACGGCGGCGGTGTTTGCCAGGTTTCTACTACTTTATATAACGCCATTATTGCTGCAAACTTTGATGCGGACGACAGAACCGGTCATACCTTCCAACCCA
>CAJOGB010000067.1 GCA_905233835.1 uncultured Lachnospiraceae bacterium | reverse complement strand
TCATCATAGGAAGACCCCCGTTTTGTTCCGCCGGGAAAAACTTTACTTTCTTTACGCCGCACTCTAAGGCCTGCTCGATTTCGGATGCGGTAGCTACCCCGGGTGCCATGGGAATGTTTCTTTCCACACAGTAACGAACGATTTTCGGATTACAGCCCGGGGCTACGATAAACTTTGCTCCCGCAGCCACCGCACGATCCACCTGCTCAGTGGTAAGTACGGTTCCCGCACCGATTATCATATCCGGGAACTTTTCCGCCATTAAACGGATGGCTTCCTCAGCTGCTGCCGTTCGAAATGTAATCTCGGCGCAGGGCAAGCCACCTTTAATCAGCGCCTCTCCTAACGGAATAGCATCCTTGGCATTATCTAATGCGACGACAGGAACAATCCCAATCTCGCCTAATTTTTCAAATATATCCATGATATCTCCTTATATAATTATTAACCGTATTTGGACTGAATGCAGATATTTCCTCGGCACCGTCTCCGCTCTACCTCATCCCGGTGAATGTCTGTAATGTCCTGCACTCGTAAACGGTGCAGTCCAACAGACATACACAGTGTATTCGGAATGCTCCGCGGTGACTATTCGGAAATATCTCATTCATCCAAATACTTCTTGACATTGTAATAGCAGATGTTTTGTATCATCTCTCCCAGGAATGTTTCATCCCATGGGTATTCTCCGTTTTCAACGCAAGTTCCTACCAGGTTGCATAAAATTCGGCGGAAGTACTCGTGGCGGGAGAAGGACAGAAAACTGCGGGAGTCCGTAAGCATTCCGATGAAGGTTCCGAATACACCGTACTCCATAAGGGCCTGCATCTGCGCTTCCATTCCTGATTTATGATCCAAAAACCACCAAGCCGGTCCCAGTTGGATTTTTCCGGGACAGCTTCCGTCCTGGAAGTTTCCCATCATGGAAGCCAGCATTTGGGTATCCTTCGGATTCAAACAGTACAAAACGGTCTTTGGAAGTTTTCCTTCTTTATCCGCTTCGTTTAACAGTGCGGAAAGTTCTCTTGCATAGGAAAAATCATCCTGGGAATCAAATCCCGCATCTGCGCCTAAAGCTACAAACATTCGGGTGGCATTGTTTCGCATGGCTCCGATATGAAGCTGCATTACAAGTCCTTTTCTATGATACTCCTTTGCCAAGGCGATAAGCAAATATCCTTTGAATTTGATTTCCTCCTCGGAAGAGATTTGTCCACCGCTCAGGCGATTTTTTAAAATCTTATCCACTTCGTCTTTATCGGTAGGTTTATAAATACCGCTTTCCAGGCTGTGGTCCGTAATCCGACATCCCACTTCGCAGAAGTATTCCAATCGTTTCGTAAGAGCAGATAGAAGACTGTCAAAGTCTATAATCGCTACGTCGGAAACCTCGGATAATTTTTCGACGTACTCTTTATATCCGTCCTTTCCGATGGCCATGGCCTTTTCCGGACGGAAGGTAGGAAGCACTTTAAAGCGGCTTTCCTCTTCTTTTAGTTTTTTATGATATTCCAAAGAGTCTGCCGGATCGTCCGTGGTACAAAGAATTTCCACATTCATTTTTGCGATCAATTCGCGAACGGAAAAGTCTTTTCGCTGCAGCTTTTCATTACAAATGGCATACATCTCTTTTGCATTTTTCTCGGTAAGCGGCGTACTGATTTCAAAGTAGCGCTTTAATTCCAAGGCCGTCCAATGATACAGCGGGTTTCCGAATAGCTGCGGTACGGTTTTCGCCCAGGTGCTGAATTTATCAAACGCCTCGGCGCTTCCCGTAATCCTTTCCTCCGGCACACCCACAGAGCGCATGGCCCTCCATTTATAATGATCTCCTCCCAACCATACTTCCGTAATGCTATCATAGGTCTTATCCTCATAAATCTCCTTTACAAAAAGGTGATTATGATAGTCGATAATGGGCATCTTTTCGGCATAGGTATGGTATAGCTTCTTTGCGGTATCGTTTTGCAAAAGAAAATCTTCATCCAAAAACGCTTTCATATCTTACACTCCCGAATATGCGGAAAAACCGCCGTCGATAGGGATTACCACACCGGTAACAAATCCCGCCATCTTCTCATTTAACAAATAAAGCAACGTTCCGTTTAATTCCTCCGCCTCGCCGAATCGACCCATAGGTGTGGCAGCCAAGATCTTTTCGGTACGGGGTGTTGGGTTTCCTTTCTCATCAAAAAGCAAGTCTTTATTTTGCTTTGTCACAAAAAAGCCCGGTGCAATGGCATTTACACGAATGCCCACTTTTGAAAAATGCACCGCCAACCACTGGGTGAAGTTGGAAATGGCTGCCTTTGCTCCGGAGTATGCCGGAATCTTTGTAAGAGGCGTAAAGGCATTCATGGATGAAATGTTAATGACACTGCATCCTTTTTTTCCCACCATGTCCTTTGCAAACACCTGGGTGGGAAGTAAGGTTCCGATAAAGTTTAGGTTAAACACAAACTGAACCCCGCTGTCATCCAAGTCAAAGAAGGATACCAAATCCTCTTTTTCCTCGTCTCCAAGCTCATAGTATTCATTGGTGGTATTGGCTCTGGCGTTATTTCCGCCGGCGCCGTTAATTAAGATATCGCAGGGACCGAAGTCCTTTAAAACCGCTTCATGACAAGCTTTTAAGCTGTCCTTTTCCAATACGTTTGCCTGATAAGCCTTTGCCTCAAAACCTTTTTCTCGAATGGCTGCCGCAAAGCCTTCCGCAGCCTCTAAGTTTAAGTCCAATAGTGCAACTTTTGCGCCCTGCTCTGCCAAAGTCTCCGCAAACATGGAGCAAAGCACACCACCGGCTCCCGTTACTACCGCTACTTTTCCTTTAATATCCAAACTGTAATCTCTCATGTTTATTACCTCTTTATTTTTCTGCTTTTTCGATGGCTTCAAATAAACCGTTGATATAGGTGGCACCCAAGGCTCTGTCAAAAAGCCCGTAGCCGGCCCGGCCCTTTTCGCCCCAGATCATTCGTCCGTGATCCGGTCTTACGTATCCGTTAAATCCTCCGTCATGTAAGGCCTTTGCGATAGCATACATATCCAAAGATCCGCAGGAAGATAAGTGGGCACGTTCTTCAAATCCGTCTTCCACCAAAGCCACGTTTCTTAAATGAGCAAAGTGGATGCGTCCCATTTTTGCATATTTATAGGCCATTTTTACCACATCGTTTTTTGCGGAGCAGCCCAAGGAACCGGTGCAAAGGGTGATGCCGTGATGCACGTCATCATAGAGTCCCAAGAAACGGTCAATGCTTTTTTCATCCACGATGATACGGGGAAGGCCGAAGATGCTCCAGCAGGGATCGTCCTCATGAATGGCCATGTAGACGTCGCACTCTTTTGCCACCGGGATCACGCGCTCAATGAAATAGCGAAGGTTTTCCCAAAGGTCTTCCGACCTCATTTGGTTGTACTCCGCTACAACCGCCGCCAACTCTTCTCTGGTATAGCTGGCATCCCAACCCGGAAGGGTTAAATCGCTGTCGCCGTTTAAGGGATTTACCTGATCCACCTGGGACTGGTAATACACCAAAGAGGTGGATCCGTCGGGAAGTTCATGATCAAGCTGTGTTCTTGTCCAGTCAAATACCGGCATGAAGTTATAGCAAATGCACTTTACTCCCGCCTCCGCCACGCGGCGAATGTTTTCACAATAGTTTTCTATATATTTTTCACGGGTAGGTTTTCCCAGTTTAATGTCCTCGTGCACCGGAACGCTTTCGATGACCTCAAAGTGAAGTCCCGCTTCCTCCGTCTGCTTTTTTAACTTGGCAATGGACTCTCTCGGCCAAACCTCACCTACCGGCACATCATAAACTGCGGTAACGATAGAATCCATTCCCGGAATCTGACGAATATGATTTAAGGTAACCGGATCCTCAGGTCCGTACCAACGAAAAGATAGTTTCATAAGAACCTCCTGTAATTCACGAAATATTCTTTTTTGTATCATACACCATTCTTTTACAATGAAACATTGCGAATCTTTACAAATATTTTGCAAAAATGAATTTGTCGTGGTATTCTAGGAAGGCAAAAAGATTACTGGCTCCTGTATGAATAAAGAATGAGAGGTAAATTCCTTGGCTATTATTGAAACAGGATTATTTAACTCCGAAATGGTGCATCCGGAGTTTGAAATCCATCATAGACGGGATGATTTACGTGATTATCATGCAGCAAAAGACAATCAGCCCATTCAATTGCACCACCATGACTTTTATGAAATCTATTATTTTATCTCCGGAAATGTAGACTATTTGGTGGAAAACAAAACCTACCATTTACAGCCGGGAGATTTAATCTTAATGTCTCCTTTGGAATTACATCAGCCCCTGTTTTCGGAACAAAGCGGCACCTACGAACGTATTGTTTTGTGGATTGACGGAAAAAAACTGTCAAGCCTTTCCACGTCGGAGATTTCCTTTTTGTCCTGCTTTAAGCAGTCTCACTCCGATACCACGGATCGTATTTATCATATAGATGAAGAGCGACAGGGCATGCTGCAGTTCTTCTTGGATGAACTGGCTACCGCTATGAATACGGATACCATTTATTCGCCGCTCATTGCAAATACGCTACTTACCTGGCTTTTATGTAACTTCCACAGTATGACGTCCCAAACGCCTTCCGTTGAAGATCATCGTCGTATGTCGGTTCAGATTGCAAACTGCGTGGACTACATCAACCTGCACTTAAACGAAGATTTGTCTTTGGATCTTTTGTCTAAGGAATGCTATATTTCAAAGCAGCATTTGCTTCGTACCTTTAAAGATGCCATGGGATTTTCCGTGCATCAGTACATTCAAAAGAAGCGCTTGTTAACAGCACGTCAATATATGCAAAACGGGGACTCCCCGAAGGAAGCTGCCTTTAAATGCGGATTTTCCGATTACTCCGTTTTCTATCGCGCTTATATGAAAGAATATGGGGTCAGCCCATCGAAAGCATAAAGGATTTATAAATGAGAGAAATTAATGTAGAAAAACTTACGGATGCCATCGCTGAAATGTGCATTTCCATTAATCACGACTTATCCGATGATATGAAATGTGCCTTAGACAATGCGAAAAACAGCGAAGCATCCCCCATCGGACAAAAAGTCTTAGGCCAGTTGGAAGAAAACCTTTCTATTGCTAAAGAAAAAATGATTCCCATCTGCCAGGATACCGGCATGGCGGTCATCTTTTTAGAAGTGGGACAGGATGTGCATTTTACCGGTGGGAGCGTGGAAGATGCGATAAATGAAGGGGTTCGTCGTGGATATACCGACGGCTATTTAAGAAAATCCGTTGTCGGTGATCCTATCCTTCGTGAAAACACAAAGGATAACACCCCTGCGGTGATTCACTATTCTATTGTACCCAAAGATCAAGTAAAGATAACCTTAGCTCCCAAGGGATTCGGCAGTGAGAATATGTCTCAAGTCTTTATGTTAAAGCCGGCCCAGGGCATCGAAGGTGTAAAAGATGCCATTTTAAAAGCCGTAAAAGATGCGGGACCAAACGCTTGCCCACCCATGGTTATCGGTGTGGGTATCGGCGGAACCTTTGAAAAATGTGCGCTGATGGCAAAGCAGGCGCTGACCGATAAAGTCGAATCTTCCGATGAAAACAAACCTGCATGGGTGTTGGATTTGGAACGGGAGATGCTTAATAAGATTAATGCTACCGGTATCGGTCCTGCAGGTTTAGGTGGAACCACCACCGCTTTGGCGGTAAACGTTCGCACCTATCCCACACATATCGCGGGACTTCCTGTGGCGGTAAATATCTGCTGCCATGTAAACCGACATATAACTAGTATTATATAACCGTATTTGGACTGAATGCAGATACTGTGTACATAATAATTAATCATTTTTAGAGGAACATTATGGATAGAAGAATTGATTTACCCATTACCGAGGAAATCTCAGAAGACTTACATATTG
>CAJOGB010000066.1:4403-13089 GCA_905233835.1 uncultured Lachnospiraceae bacterium | reverse complement strand
TGATGTTACTCTTCAAAAACTTGCAAGTATGAGACCGATTAACAAAGATGGTTTTGTTACCGCAGGTAATGCATCAGGAATCAACGACGGTGCAGCAGCAATCGTTGTTATGTCTGAAGAAAAAGCAAAAGAGTTAGGTGTTACTCCGATGGCTACTTTCGTAGCAGGCGCACTTGCAGGTGTTCGTCCGGAAGTTATGGGTATCGGACCTGTAGCAGCTGTTAACAAAGTAATGGCTAAGACAGGAATGAAGATTTCCGATTTCGATATCATCGAAGCAAACGAAGCTTTCGCTGCTCAGTCAGTAGCAGTCGGAAAAGACTTGGGCATCGATGTTGAAAAGCAGTTGAATCCAAATGGTGGTGCAATCGCACTCGGACATCCGGTTGGAGCTTCCGGATGCCGTATCCTTGTTACACTTCTTCATGAAATGCAAAAGAGCGGAGCAAAGAAGGGATTAGCAACACTTTGCATCGGTGGTGGTATGGGATGTGCAACCATCGTTGAGCGTGATTAACTTGTCTCGGTTTATAAATACTTTTTAGGAGGAATGAAAATGAAAGTTGGCGTTATTGGTGCGGGCACCATGGGACAGGGCATTGCTAAGGCATTTGCTCAGACAGAAGGTTATGAAGTATATCTTTGTGATATTAAGCAGGAATGGGCTGACGGCGGTAAAGACAAAATCGCTAAGGGCTATGCTCGTTTGGTAGAAAAAGGAAAAATGGAGCAGTCAGCAGTAGATGCGATTTTAGCTAAGATCACTCCGGGATTAAAGGAAGATCTTTGCAAGGATGCGGATCTTATTGTTGAGGCAGCATTCGAAAACATGGAAGTAAAGAAGACCACATTTAAAGAGTTGGATGAGATCTGCAAGGATTCTTGTGTTTTTGCTTCCAATACTTCTTCTTTATCAATTACAGAAATCGGAAACGGCTTGAAGCGTCCAATGATCGGTATGCACTTCTTCAATCCTGCAGACCGTATGAAATTAATCGAAGTAATCGCAGGTGTAAATACACCACAGGAAACGGTTGATACCATTAAGAAGATTTCTGAGGAAATCGGAAAGACACCGGTACAGGTAAATGAAGCAGCCGGCTTTGTTGTTAACAGAATCCTGATTCCTTTAATCAACGAAGCAGCATTCATCAAGATGGAAGGTGTTTCTGATGTAGAAGGTATCGATACAGCTATGAAGCTTGGTGCAAATCATCCGATGGGACCTTTGGAATTGGGAGACTTCATTGGTTTGGATATTTGCCTTGCAATCATGGATGTACTTTACAACGAAACGGGAGATTCTAAATATCGTGCGTGCCCACTTCTTCGTAAGATGGTTCGCGGTGGAAACTTAGGTGTTAAGAGCGGAAAGGGATTCTACATTTACAATCCTGACAGAACAAAGACACCGATGGATGCGAAATAAGGAAGGAGAATACACATGGATTTTACATTAGATAAAAAACATGAGATGGCGCGCCAGCTTTTTGCGGATTTCGCAGAGAAGGAAGTAAAGCCATTGGCTCAGGAAACTGACGAGTTGGAGCAGTTCCCTGAAGAGACAGTAAAGAAAATGCAAAAGCTTGGATTCATGGGAATTCCGATTCCGAAGGAGTATGGCGGACAGGGCTGCGATATTTTGACTTATGTTCTTTGCGTAGAAGAGCTTTCAAAAGTTTGCGGTACCACAGGCGTTATCGTTTCTGCTCATACTTCACTTTGCTGTGATCCGATTCTTACTTACGGAACAGAAGAGCAGAAGCAGAAATACTTAGTACCTTTGGCAAAGGGCGAAAAGCTTGGAGCTTTCGCACTTACCGAGCCGGGTGCCGGTACAGATGCTCAGGGTGCTCAGACCAAGGCCGTAGAAGACGGAGATTCTTGGGTATTAAACGGATCTAAGTGTTTTATCACAAACGGTAAATATGCAGATATCTATATTGTATTTGCGGTAACTGACGTTCTTGAAGATGCAAAGGGACGTAAGAATAAACGTTTCTCAGCATTTATTGTAGAAAAAGGTACCCCGGGATTTTCTTTCGGAACAAAAGAAAAGAAGATGGGTATCCGCGGATCTGCTACCTACGAATTAATTTTCGAAGACTGCAGAATTCCGAAGGAAAACTTACTTGGAACCAGAGGAAAGGGCTTTGGTATGGCAATGCATACCTTAGACGGCGGTCGTATCGGTATCGCTACTCAGGCTCTTGGAATCGGTGAAGGCGCTTTAGAAGCTACCATCAATTTCGTAAAAGAAAGAAAACAGTTTGGTCGTCCAATCGGTGCGTTCCAGAATACACAGTTCCAGCTTGCTGATATGGCAACACGTATGGAAGCTGCTAAGATGCTTGTTTACAAAGCTGCTATGGCAAAACAGACTCAGAAGGTTTATTCCGTAGAAGCTGCACAGGCGAAACTTTTTGCGGCAGAAGCCGCTATGGCAGTTACCACAAGGGCAGTTCAGTTACATGGTGGATATGGTTATACCAGAGAGTACGATGTTGAGCGCATGATGCGTGATGCAAAGATTACCGAGATTTACGAAGGTACATCCGAAGTACAGAGAATGGTTATTTCCGGAGCATTGTTAAAATAGGAGGACGAATAAATGAAAATCGTTGTATGTGTAAAACAGGTTCCGGATACCAAAAACGGTGTTGTATTTAACCCAGATGGAACCTTAAACAGAGGTGCAATGGACAAAGTTATGAACCCGGATGATAAGGCCGGCCTTGAAGTTGCACTTCAGATTAAAGAAAAAACAGGAGCAGAGATCACGGTAGTTACCATGGGTATCCCGGATGCAGATGCAGTTCTGCGTGAAGCATTTGCCATGGGAGCAGATAAGGGTGTTTTAATTACCGACCGTGTACTTGGTGGTGCCGATACTTGGGCAACATCTTCCACCATCGCTGCAGGAATCAGAAACTTAGATTATGATTTGATCATTACCGGTCGTCAGGCTATCGACGGTGATACCGCTCAGGTAGGTCCTCAGATCGGTGAGCATCTCGGAATTCCTGTAATTTCCTATGCGGCTGATGTTCAGGTGGAAGGCGACAGCGTAATCGTACAGCGTCAGTATGATGACCGTACACATAAGCTTAAAGCTAAGATGCCGGCTCTTGTTACATGCCTTGCAGAAGAGATTACTCCGCGTTATATGACTCCGGGCGGTATTTTCGATGCGTTCGAAAAAGAAGTTACCGTTTGGGGACGTAATGACTTAAAGGATTTGGATGACGGCGATATCGGTCTTGCAGGTTCACCTACAAAGATTGCTAAGGCATCCGATAAGGTTCGTAAGGGTGCGGGCGAAACCGTAAACTTAGATCCTACCGAATCCGTTAAGTACATTATGGATAAGTTAACCGAGAAGCACGTAATCTAAGAAAGGTGGTAAGAATATGTCTTTAGAAGAATATAAGGGAGTATTTACCTTTGCTCAGCAAGTCGACCACAAATTAGAAGGCGTTGCATTCGAACTTATCGGTAAAGGTAAAGAATTAGCAAATGATTTGGGAACCGAAGTTACAGCAGTATTGATTGGTTCCGATGTAAAAGATTTGGCTGACCAGTTGGCTGAATACGGTGCAGATCACGTTATCGTGGTAGATGATCCGAAGTTAAAGGATTATCGTACCGAGCCATACGCTCAGGCACTTACCGGTGTTATTAATGAGTTTAAACCGGAAATCGTACTTGTAGGTGCAACCGCCATCGGTCGTGACCTTGGTCCTACCGTATCCGCTCGTGTAAAGACCGGTCTTACAGCAGACTGTACACAGCTTGATATCGGTAACTTCCCGTTAAATGCTCCGGAGGATCAGCAGAAGAAGAATCAGCTTCTTATGACTCGTCCTGCATTCGGTGGAAATACCATCGCGACCATCGCTTGTCCGGATAACCGTCCGCAGATGGCTACCGTTCGCCCGGGTGTTATGATTAAGTTGGAGCCGAAGAAGGGTGCTAAGGCTGACATTATCGAGTTTAAGCCGGACCTTACAGAAAACTGCAAGTATGTTGAAATCTTAGACATCGTTAAGGAAGTAGGAAAGAAAGTAGATATCATGGAAGCTAAGATCTTAGTATCCGGCGGACGTGGTGTAGGCTCTCCTGAGAACTTCAAACTTTTGGAAGATTTGGCAGATGCACTTGGCGGAACCGTTTCCTGTTCTCGTGCAGTTGTAGATAACGGCTGGAAGCCAAAGGATTTACAGGTTGGACAGACCGGTAAGACCGTTCGCCCGAATGTATACTTTGCCATCGGTATTTCCGGTGCTATCCAGCATGTGGCAGGTATGGAAGAGTCTGATATCATCATTGCAATTAACAAGGATGAGACAGCTCCGATCTTTGAAGTAGCTGACTACGGTATCGTAGGTGACTTAAATAAGATCGTTCCTGCACTTACCGAAAGCATCAAGGCTCAAAAAGCCAATGCATAAATTTTCTTCATTTTTAAACTCTTGAAAAATAGAACCCATATTCTATTTTGCCCTCGGCAGGCGGGAACGTCTGTCGGGGGTTTTTTCTGTCTTTTTTTAGAGAAAGAATGGTGTTATTTGAAAAAGGTTTAGTGTATAATTAGTTTGTTTGAAAATTTACTCACAAGGAGGAGGAAGAAATGGGATTTATTAAAGCATTTGCGGGAGCTCTCGGAGGCACATTTGCCGACCAGTGGTTGGACATGATTATGCCCATGGATGCACCGGCAACCGCAGGAGTAATTCCTGCAGTACAGAAGGGAACCAATGCGGGACGCGGTTCCAATACACACGGTTCCGAAGGCATTATCACTAACGGAAGTAAGATTTTGGTTCCGGACGGATATGCGCTTATCACTTTACAGGATAATGCTGTTACCGGTTTTATTTCCGAACCGGGCGGGTATACTTTTACATCCGAGGATACAAACGCTCAGTCTATTTTCTCAGGCGGCGGTTTGGTAGACGGTATTATCAAACAGGCTTTTGAAAGATTTAAGTTTGGTGGCGTACCGGGATCAAGACAGGGCGCTATCTACATTAACTTAAAAGAGATTCCGAATAACAAGTTCGGCACACAGTCCGAGATTTATTGGGATGACGCGTACATGAACACACAGGTCGGTGCTATGGTTCGCGGTACTTATACACTTAAGATTACCGATCCGATTACCTTCTTAAAGGGATTTGTTCCGGTAACCTATATTACAAGCGGAAGAATTTTTGATTTTGCCGATATGGACAACGATGCGGCAGAACAGCTCTTTACCGAAGTGGTTGGAAGCTTATCCGCTGCATTTTCCGCATACTCAAACGATCCGGAAAGACAGAATCGTATGACAAAGATCCAGAGCGATCAGATGGGATTTGCAAAGGTGCTTTCTTCTGTTGTTGAAGAAGGATACCAGTGGAAGAGCGACAGAGGTTTGGAAATCGTTAAGGTAGCCATCGCTGCTATCGAATACGACGAAGACTCTAAGGCTTTACTTTCCGACGTTAAGAAAGCTGACGCACTTTCCGGTGCCAGAGGAAATTCCTTCATGCAGCAGGCAGTTGCTCGCGGTATGCAGGCAGCCGGTGAAAACGGTGGCGAAGGTGCTCTTGGCATGGGATTCATGGGCATGGGCTTAAATGCCGCAGGAAACGGCGTGGCAGGCTTACAGCAGGGACAGGCAACCGGAGGATTCGGTGCCGCTTCGACTTCTGCACCTGCAGAGGACCCTGTGACCAAACTAAAACAGATGAAAGAACTCTTAGATGCAGGTGTCATCACCCAGGAAGAGTTTGATGCTGCAAAGGCGAAGTTCTTAGGTTAAGGAGGACTTTCCATGGCAGAACAAAAGATTATTGATACCGCCGTTGGTGCCAAAGACGGACAGACTAAGTGCCCGAAGTGTGGTGCCACGGATATCAGTATCAATGAAAATACCGGAGAACTTCGTTGTAATTTCCGATTTACCTTTCAGGCAGAAGTCATCGAAGATATGAAGTCCGGTGTGGGCGAATTGTCCGGAGATGAAATGGGCAGCGGTGCCGTAGACATCGATAAGAATGCGGAGTCTATGGTGACCTTAAAATGTAGCAGCTGTGGTGCGGAAGTGGTGATTAATTTAAACGAATCATCCCAGGCCAGATGTCACTGGTGCAGAAATATGCTTTCCATTAATTCAAAGGTTCCAAACGGTACCGTGCCGGATGTGATTCTTCCCTTTAATATGAAAAAGGAAGAGGCAAAGAGCCTTATTTCAAACTTTGTGGGAAAGCGTAAATTCTACGCGCATCCGAAATTTAAAAGTGAGTTTACCACGGAAAACGTGATGGGTGTTTATTTCCCTTACATGCTTGTGGATATGAAGGGACATGCCACCTTTGAAGGTGTGGGTGAACACGAAAAGAGTCGTCGTACGGTGAAAAAAGGCTCCGGCGATAACAAACGTGAGGAGACCATTTATACCGTAGAATCCTTTAACGTTAAGCGTGAATGCGATGTGGAGATTGACGACTTAACGGTGGAATCTTCTTCCCGTCGTGCAGGTGCATCCGAGGAGAATGAGACCAATAACATCATCAATGCGATTTTGCCTTTTGATACGGAAAACTGTGTAAAGTTTGATTCCAATTATTTACACGGCTATACCTCAGAAAAGCGTGATACCAATCGAAAGGACTTGCAAAAAGTGGTGGATTCTCAAGAGGAGGAAGCCATTAAGTTTGCGCTAAATCGAAGTGTATCCGAGTATGACAGAGGTGTGGCCTGGGAAAATGTCCACGTGGAAAAGGAAGGAGAAAAGTGGTTGGCCGCTTATCTTCCGGTTTGGCTTTATTCTTACGTGGAAAATCCGGGAAAGCATAATCAGCTTATTCATTATGTGGCGGTTAATGCCCGTACCAAAGAAACCATCGGAAGTGTTCCGGTAAATAAGGAGCGCATGCTTTTGGTTTCCGGATTTATCGGATTTATCACATTTGCGCTTTTACTGTTTTTCTGCTTGGCAAGTTCATCCGGCGGAGAATTAAAAGGACTCGGTTTAAGTGTGATCTTAGGTATCGTTGTAGGGGGCATCTATTTTGCCTGCGAGTACGGAAAGTATCGAAATACGGCGGCACGACATCATTTTGAACACGAGACAAAGATTAATCTTAAAAACGTGAAAAAGGCTGATTCCAGGGTCAAAGAGTTTGAGACCGAATCGTCCTTATTTAAGGATGCAAACAATACGCTTGTTCATATTGAAAAGTTGCATGTTTAAGGCATATCAAGGTAAAATAAAGGGGTGTTTTCTTAAAGAAAACGCCTCTTTTTAAATTAGATTACAAACGGAGGAAATAACATTGAAAAAAACAGGGGCAGTCTTACTTGCAATAATATTGGTTTTTGGAATGCTTACGGGATGTAGTGCATCTTCCGATTTGAATCATAAATCTTCGGATAAAGTCTATGTGGTTGCCACGATTTTTCCGGAATATGATTGGGTAAGAAACGTCATCGGAGAAAACAACAATCACGTGGATTTAACCCTTCTTTTGGATAACGGTTCGGACCTTCACTCTTACCAGCCATCCCCGAAGGATATCGTTTTAATCTCTACCTGCGATGTGTTTATTTATGTGGGCGGAGAATCCGATGCTTGGGTGGATGACGTACTTAAAAATGCGGCAAATAAAGATATGATCGTTATTAATCTTTTGGATGTTTTAGGAGATGCCGCAAAGGAAGAAGAAGTAAAAGAGGGTATGGAAGAGGAAGAAGAGGAAGAAGAAGGGGAAGAGGAAGAGATTGAGTATGATGAGCACGTATGGCTTTCTCTTAAGAATGCCTCTTATTTTGTGACCGCTATCTCCGATGCTCTTGGAAAAGCGGATTCGGCACATAAAGATCTTTATGAAAAAAATGCCGCTTCTTATATTGAAAAGTTAAATGCACTGGATGAGGCCTATGGTTCTGCCGTATCCGAGGCGACTTACGATACCCTTTTGTTCGGAGATCGTTTTCCTTTCCGTTACTTAATTGATGATTACGGTTTGGATTATTATGCGGCTTTTGTGGGATGTTCCGCAGAGACGGAAGCCTCATTTGAAACCATAGTTTTCTTATCAAAGAAGTTGAATGAACTTTCTTTGCCGGCGGTGATGGCCATCGACGGATCCGATGAAGAGATTGCAAATACCGTGATTCAAAATTCAGCTTCAAAGGACCAAAAGATTTTGACCTTAGATTCCATGCAGTCCGTTTCGAGAAAAGATGTGGACGCCGGTGAGACTTATCTTTCTGTGATGGAAAAGAATTTGGATGTGTTAAAAGAGGCGTTAAATAATGGAAAATAATCCCATTTGGTATATCCCCGGATGGACCTATATCCGCTGGGCGATTTATCCTACCAATAAGCATGATACCTGTGGATACACGGCGGCATGTTTGCTTTTAAATTATTATAATAATCTGCCGGGACCTCTTCAGGGAAAAATGATCCCAAAGGAGTTTTTCGGGCCAAACGGGAAATTAAAAACTACCGGTTATACTTTGCAGGATAAGCTGATTCAATATACATCCGTAAGCAAGTCCTGGGCTTGGTCTGTGGCAAAGGTTTTAAATTTGTATTTTAAAGAGTATGAGATTCCCGCAAAAGCACACTTTTCATTTTTTCGACTGGGTGCCCTTAGAAAAGTAAAGTGCGGTACACCGGTGATTTTATTCG
>CAJOGB010000066.1:0-4391 GCA_905233835.1 uncultured Lachnospiraceae bacterium | reverse complement strand
CGCTTAAACCATGCGGTGACAGCCTTTGGATTAAAAAAAGAAGAGGGACTTTTCCCGAATTTTGTGGTCCACTACGGTTGGAGAGGAAAAGGGTTTTGTGTTTTAAAGGATGCCATCATCGGATCCTATTGTTATATAAAAGGGAAAGGTTGATGTTTTTGCAACAGATTTGATATAATTGGGAAGTAGGTATTATTTTGGGGGGAGGAAATTATCTATGTACAGAAAACAGCGACTTGTTTTAGCCGGGGCGTCAGTTATATTCTTTATTCTATATGTCATCGCGCTTTTTATCGCGCCTGATGTAGTTTCAGATTCACTTTCCGGTTGCTGTGGCTTAACCGCCGCGCTTTCCGTCGGATTAACTTCCTTTATCAATAAAAAATATCGTGTGCCGATTTCCATCATTGCGTTGGGACCTGTTTTTTGGGTATGCGGCGATATTTTTTATGTTCTTTGCGATACGGGAGTGATTACGGAAGAGCACTTATTTGCCATTACGGATCCCATGTATCGAATGACCACCTATACCTACTGTATCGGCCTTTTGGTTTTCGGCTTTGTTCAGTTTACAAAAAGAGATTTGCTTCGCCTTTTTGTAAATGCATTCTTAAGTTCTATCGCCACCGCGATTATCAGTGTGGCTTTGTTCCAATTAAGTACAAATACAAAGATTTCGTCCTATGATTTTGGATTCGTTTATTATTTCAGAATGGTAGTGGCGATGTTTATCATCGTGTTCTTCCTTGTCATCGCAACAAACCACACGGACAATAAGCTGAGCTTATACGGTTTGTTTGTGCTTGCAAGTTTCTTTATCTACGGTGTCAGCGATATTCGCTATACCATGTTGGAAGCGGCGGGAGAAGATCCTTCCGGCATTATGTTCGATGCCATTTATCTAAGTAGTATGGTTTTACTTGGTATCGCCTATGCCACCAGTTCCATTGAAGATGTTATGGAGACTCAGGATCGGAGAAGTACCGATCGAAGCGGTGCATCCGGTATTCTTTTGACCGTCATGATTTTACTGTTTGGTGTTTGGCTATGCATGACGGGAGCTTTAAGCATCCTTGGATTTTTGATGCTGATGATCTCCGGGGTTGCTTATTTGCTTTTATTAAAGTTACTGAAAAAGAATGATGCCAATGAGAATATAATTGCCAAGAAAGAAGAGGAACTTTCGGAGGTTAATGAGAAGTTGGCCAATGCTTCCGTTTTGGATATTCAGACCGGACTTCGAAACAGAAGAGCTTGGAATCTTTATCGTGATGAATTAAAGGAAACACAAAAAGACAGTCGTTTAATCTTATATTCTTTGGATATTAATTTCTTTAAGATGATCAATGATACCTACGGAACCTCCGTGGCAGATCAGCTTCTGGCAGAAATCGGACGAAGACTTTTATCCATCGAGGAGATGGGAATCACCGCCTTCCGTTTGGACGGAGATCAGTTTATGATCCTTTGTGTGGATGAAGGACATGAAGTGGATTCCGCCAGATTTGCGGATTATTTGATCGGTGTATTGGATCGTCCATATGAAACAAAGGAAAAGGTAATTCGTATTACCTTCAGTATCGGAGCGGCTATGTATCCGGATGACACTCCGGAGATCGATCGTTTGATGAGTTGTGCCGAGTCGGTACGTACTTCTTCAAACCCCAACGGAAACGCATCTACCTGTGCGTTCTTTGATGCCAGTATTATTCCAAAGATTCAACGAGAGAATTTGATTGAAAATCTTCTTCAGAATCTGGACTATGAAGAGGCATTGGAACTTTTCTATCAGCCTCAGGTAAATACCCAAACCGGAGAACTCATCGGTATGGAGGCACTCCTTCGTTGGAAGGACGAGGACTTGGGTTACATTCCTCCTTCTGAGTTTATTCCGATTGCGGAAAATATGGGCATTATGCCTGCCATGGGTGAGTGGATTGTACACCACGCATTCATGCAGATTATCGAATGGAATCAGAAGTTTAACAGAGATTTAAAAATGAGTATTAATATTTCTCCGAAGCAGTTGCAGGAAGAGTACTTTACGGAGACTTTCTTCTACATTATGAAGGAGATGGATGTAAATCCTGCATGGATCGATGTGGAAGTGACGGAGTCCATTGCATTAAATAACATTGTTTTAAATACCAGTATTATTTCAAACTTAAGAGAAACGGGACTTTCCGTATCCGTGGATGATTTTGGAACGGGATATGCGGCATTTGCCAACATGCTCACCTTTAAGTTTGATCGAATCAAACTGGCAAAGGAACTTATCGATAGTTTAACCATTCATACCAATGCAAAGATTATCGTGGAAGCCATCGTTAACATGGCAAAGGGCATGCACCTTATTACCATAGCGGAAGGTGTGGAAGAAAAAGAGCAGCTGGATATCCTTAAAGAACTGGACTGCGATCAGATTCAGGGCTTCTATTTCGGAAAACCCATTCCGGCAAAAGATTTCGAAGAGAAGTGGCTTAAGTCTTGACGATTCTACACGAATTTTTTATAATGTCGTCGTTGAGAAATAAGTAGGGGATATTATATATGGGGGCGGTTTTTAAACCGTCCCCGTTTTTTATTTTGAAAGGAGTACCTCATGAATAACGACAGATTGGTCCCGGCTCTTTTTACGACCATGAAAACTTATTCCAAAGAACAGTTTGTAAAGGATTTGATTTCCGGTATTATCGTGGCAATCATCGCACTTCCTTTATCCATCGCCTTGGCAATCGCTTCCGGAGTAGGACCAAGTGAAGGAATCTATACAGCCATTATCGCAGGATTTATTATTTCCGCCTTCGGTGGAAGCCGTGTGCAAATCGCAGGACCGACTGCAGCATTTGCTACCATCGTGGCAGGTATCGTAGCAAAAAACGGAATGTCAGGCTTGGCACTGGCAACAATTTTTGCGGGAATCTTGCTGGTTCTTATGGGACTCCTTCGGTTGGGTAGTTTGATCCGTTTTATTCCTTATACCATTACCACAGGATTTACCGCAGGTATCGCGGTAACCATCGTTATCGGACAGATTAAGGATTTCCTCGGACTTACCTTTGTAAAGGGAATGCCAACCATTGAGACTATTGATAAGGTAAAGGCCATCGCAGCAAGCATCGGTACAATTAACGTATCTGCTTTAATCGTTGGAATTATTTCTTTGGCGGTTTTAATCCTTTGGCCTTTGATTCCGAAGCTGGGAGAGATTATCCCGGCTTCTTTAATTGCTGTTTTTGTGGGAATCGCTGTTGTATTTGGAATGAAGCTTCCGGTTAATACCATCGGTGATTTGTATACCATCGGAAGAGAACTTCCGTCTTTGCAGATTCCGGAGATTACCGTAGACGGCCTGAAAGCTGCGGCATCCAACGGATTTACCATCGCTGTTTTGGCTGCTATCGAATCTTTGCTTTCCTGCGTGGTTGCGGATTCTATGATTAACGCACATCACAGAAGTAATCAGGAGTTAATCGCACAGGGTATCGGAAATATCGGTTCCGCACTTTTCGGCGGAATCCCTTTAAAAACGGCGGACGTACACCTGTTGCAGGTATCATTCACTCCATCGTTTTGGTTTTGATGCTGGTTGTTTTGATGCCTTATGCATCTTTGATTCCGATGCCCACCATCGCAGCGATCTTGTTTATCGTGGCATATAACATGTGCGGTTGGAGAACCTTTGTACATTTGTCAAAGACGGCTCCAAAGAGTGATATCGCGGTTTTGGTTGTGTCTTTTGTTCTTACCGTTTGCTTTGACTTGGTAGTAGCCATCGGTGTAGGTATCGTTCTTGCATGTATCCTTCTTATGAAGAGAATGGCAGATGAGGCCACACTTACCGGTTGGAAGTACTTCGACCAGGATACGGATCCGGATGATATCGAGTACAAAAAGGTACCACTTCAGGTTCGCGTGTATGAGATTTCAGGACCTATGTTTTTCGGAGCCAGCGATTTGATTTCTCAGATGTCCTTAAAGGACTTTACCAAGGTACTTGTGATTCGTATGCGTTCCGTACCGGCACTTGATGCCACGGCTATGCATTCTTTGGAAGTGCTTTACGAAAGATGTAAACGTCACGGCGTAATATTGGTATTTTCTCATGTAAATGAGCAGCCTATGCGTACGATGAAAAAAGCAGGATTTTATGATATGATTGGTGAGGAAAACTTCTGCCCGCATATCGATGATGCGCTAAATCGTGCGGAAGAACTTTGTAAATAAATGATATAAATATGTAAGTAGGACACGTGATCGCGAGCGCTAGTCCCGAAAGGGCGCGTTTGAGGAAAGTCCGGGCTTCACAGGGCAGGATGCCGGATAACGTCCGGTGGAGGTGACTCCAAGGCCAGTGCAACAGAAATATACCGCCCCTTCGGGGGTAAGGG
>CAJOGB010000065.1:5373-13700 GCA_905233835.1 uncultured Lachnospiraceae bacterium | reverse complement strand
CAAGGTAAGTAACCTTCATAGGTGCAAGTTCGATATCCTGGCCCTTCTTCGGGATACGGAAGAACTCACCTTCGTAGTAATCAAATCCACCGATGGAAACCAGTTTCTCGTACTCTTCCGGAGTGGAAACATCCTCGGCGCAAAGCTTCAAATTCGGGAAAATCGTATGGAACAAACGACGTGCCTTTTCAATATCCACCTGATGGTGATTTAAGAACACGTAGTCCATCTTATCCATAATCGGCTTATAATCGCCTACCTGATTTAGCGGAATATTCCTGGCCGCAAATCTAAATCCCTGCTCACGTAATGCCTTTACACGTTCAATGTATTTTTCCGTAGGCTCTACATAGTGGTCAATGATTAAAACCACCTTTTCCGGTGAGCTGGCACCCTGGCCTTTAATATCTGTAAAAAGAGACACATTCGATACCGGGATAAAAACTTCTCTGTCGTCCGTTAAAGTCTTTAAGCCCATGCTTTGCAGAACTTCTACTCCCTCTACACTCATAGCGGAATCCCAACGTCCGCTGCTGCCCTTAATGGCATCACGAAGAAGGTCATCTCTTTGTGCGACAATGGAATAAGATCGAACGATCATATTCTTGTCAAACAATGGTATCAATGTAGCTAACATATATTCCCTCCTAGTAAAAACCCTTATATATTAGTATTTTACCAAATTTATCTGAATTTTCCAAAGAAATTATCAAATTTTTAGATTAAATCCAAAAAATCGGATACATTCTTTGCGATATCCCCATTAAACACGGCACTTCCCGCTACGATGATATTGGCTCCCGCTTCCACGATTTCGGAAACATTTTGGAGCGTCACACCGCCGTCTACCTCGATATCCGTCTTTAATCCCTTTTTATCCAAAAGGCGACTTAAATCGGAAATCTTATCCAGACAGTAGGGAATAAAGGCCTGGCCGCCGAATCCCGGGTTTACACTCATAATTAAAACCATATCCACCTTCGGCAAAATATATTCGATTTCGGAAAGAGGTGTGGAAGGATTTAGCGCAACTCCCGCCATCACTTTTTCCTTTTTGATCATCTCGATTACCGCATCCAAATGGTCGGTAGCTTCCGCGTGCACCGTAATGATATCGGCCCCCGCTTCCGCAAATTCATGAACATATCGCTCCGGATGCTCAATCATCAAATGTACATCCAACACGCAGTCCGTAATCTTTCGTACACTTTTTAACACCGGAATCCCGAAGGAAATGTTATTTACAAAAGCGCCGTCCATCACGTCAAAGTGAATATACTGTGCGCCGGCTTCGTCTGCAATACGAATGTCTCGTCCCAGGTTTGCAAAATCCGCCGCTAAAATGGAAGGTGATAAACAACTCATAGTTTTCTCCGTTTTCTTAAATCCTTTAATTCCTCATAAAATGCCGTGTAGTTTTCATAACGGCTTTTTGCGATATTTCCGGTTGCCAGTTTCTCCTTTACGGCACAGTCCGGTTCTTTTAAATGTGCGCATCCCGCAAATTTACAGTCATACTTTTCTTCCCGCATCTCCGGAAAAAATTCATCCAATTCCGTTTCTTCCACCTTTGGCAAATCCACAGAGCCAAAGCCCGGCGTATCCATGATAAAGCTATTCTCGTTTATTTGAATAAGTTGACTGTGTCTGGTGGTTTGCTTCCCGGAATCCATCTTTTTCATCATGCCGTCGGTTTCCATTTTTACTTCCGACTGCAAGGCGTTTATGATGGTGGATTTTCCAACTCCGGAAGGTCCCGCCACGGTGGTAAGTTTTCCTTCCAACACCGTCTTTATTTCTTCAAGTCCATACTCCTTTTTCATGGAAGAAAAAATCACGGTATATCCCGCAGACTCATAGGTCTTTTTTAATTCCTCTTTTTCTTCCTCTGTAGCAAGTTCCGCCTTATTAAAACAAATCACGGTAGGAAGATGTTTTTCTTCCATATTTACAAGAAAGCTGTCCAACAAACGAAGATTAATCTGCGGTTCCTTTACCGAAAAAATCACTAAGGACTGATCCACATTGGCAACGGTTGGGCGGGACAGTTCCATGGAACGTGGTAAAATTTCCTCCACATTTCCCTTCATTTCCTCTTCGGAAATTACCTGAATGCGTACTTCATCCCCCACCAAAGGCTTTACGTTTTCTTTTCGAAACGCACCCTTTGCCTTACATTCATAAATTCCGGATTCCACCACATAAACGTAGTAAAATCCGGAAATTCCTTTTAATATTCGTCCCGTTTTTAACGACATATTCTTCCTTTATTGCTTTTCAAAGGTAACACTCTGGGTGGAAGAAACATCTCTGGTGGATTCCACCCCGGTACTTTCATCCTTTTCCGTCACGTTACCGCTAAAGATCACCTGACCGGTATTTGACTTCATACCGGAAGCGGTAATCTGCTGTCCTTTTGTGACACCGCCTTCATATCCCACAAAACCGGTAGAATCCACAATCTTAACGGTTCCGGTATACTGAGCAGTCCATGTAAATTTATATAATGCTTCCTCTTTTCCTTCGGAAATCACGAAATCAACCGCACTTCCCGCATCTAAGTATCCGCCTGCCGCTGTTCCCTGACGAATGACACGGCCGGCCTCGATATTATTACTCTTTTCGGAAGTAATATTTCCAACATTCAGTTTTACGGAAGCCAATGCGGCAGTAGCCTCATCCTGGGTCTTGTTGGTAAGATCCGGAACTTTTACGGATTCCTTACCCTGAGAAACCACGATGGTAATGGTATCGCCCTCTTTACCGGAGGAGTTTGCTCCCGGGTTCTGATTCATAACTATGCCCTGCTCCACTTCTGCGGAGTACTCGTAAGTTTTATTTACTTTAAATCCGGAATCCTTTAAGGTCTGCTCTGCAGAAGCCTCGGGAGATCCCACCACACTCGGAATGGAAATCTGTCCTTTTCCTGAGGATACGGTTACCTTAATGGTTTCGTTTGCGGAAACCTTTTCACCTGCAGCAACGCTCTGGCTCATAATCTTTCCGACTTCATACTCATCGGAAGAAGCGGTACCCACGTTTTTATATCCGAGACCAAGTTCTTTTAATTTGGTCTTTGCTTCATCCTCAGTCATTCCGAGAAGATTTACCATTTCAATCTGTTCTTCGGTAATCTCAGTCGGCTGTTCCTCGTCCTTATCCTTTGCGCTAAACTTGAACCAGCCAAGGAAGGTTCCGATGAAATAAATCACCAAGATAACGATTAAAACCGCCACCACGATTCCCATGATACGGAAGGCCTTATCCATGTTCGGATTGATTTCATCGTCATCGTCGTCATCTTCGTATTCGTCATCATCGTCATCGTAATCGTCATCGTCTTCATCCAAAACGTTTACAAGTCCGATTTTTTCCTGAATGGCCTTTACTTCCTGATCGGTAATGACTCTGGTCTTATCTCCCTCATCATTATCGTTTAAGGTCACAAAATCCTCATCCGGATTTACCAAAGCTTTCTTTAAATCCGTAAGCAAATCTTCCATGGACTGATATCTTCTGTCCTGGTTTTTCATGGTTGCTTTTTTGATAATCTTTTCCAAACTGATTGGAATATTATCCGCATACACACTTGGCGGAGTCATTTCTGACTGCAAATGCTGTAAAGCAATATTTACGGTGGTATCTCCGTCAAAAGGTACACGTCCGGTTACCATTTCATACATCACGATACCCAAAGAATAGATATCACTCTGGAAGGAAACGTATCCGTTTCTTGCCTGCTCCGGTGAAGAATAGTGTACGCTTCCCATGATGTCCGCACTGACGGTATTCGATGTCACGGCTCTGGCAATACCAAAGTCTGTAACCTTTACTTTTCCTTCACGGGAAATCATGATATTCTGCGGCTTAATATCACGGTGAATGATATTTTTCTTATGAGCCGCTTCGATACCGCGTCCCACCTGAATGGCGATGGAAATCACCTCATTAAATGCAAGGCGACCCTTCTTTGCGATATAGGTCTTTAAGGTAATACCCTCTACGTATTCCATAACGATGTAGTACATTCCGTTTTCATTTCCCACATCGTAGATATTAACGATATTTGCATGTTCCAATCCCGCAGCGGCCTGTGCCTCCTGACGGAATTTTGCGATAAAGGAAGAGTCCTCATTAAACTCCTGCTTTAACACCTTTAACGCAACCTCTCTGCCCAGCGCGTGATCTAATGCCTTATACACATCGCTCATTCCGCCTGCGCCGATTTTTTCTATAATCTCGTAGCGATTTCCTACGTATGTTCCGTTTTCAAACATTCCTTACACCTCATCTAAAAAAGAATCGATCACCACTACCGTGATGTTATCTTTTCCGCCGTTTTCGTTTGCTGTACTTACCAATTTCTCAACTTTTTGTTTTACCTTATCGGAAGAAATCAAAATCTCTTCGATCTGCGCATCCTCCACCATATTGGTAAGTCCGTCGGTACACATCAAAACTGCGGATATATCATCTAAGGCCACGTCAAAGAAGTCCACTTTTACATCCGGCTCCGCACCGATTGCTCTGGTAATTTTGTGCTTATCCTTATGCTTGGAAGCCAGTTCCTTCGTCAAACCGCCGCTTCGAACCAACTCCTCTACCACAGAATGATCTCTGGTGATCTGCTGCAGTCTGCCACCGGAAATCGCATAAAGTCTGCTATCTCCCACATTGGCTACATAAAGACGTCCACCGGAAACGGTGGCGCAAACCATGGTAGTGCCCATTCCCCTCTTTTTCGGATCGTTTTGGGCTTCTAAAAATATTCTTTTATTTGCACGCTTGATTGCAGATTCCAAAATGGCAATGGGCTTTTCTTCGCGTTTCGCCCGAACATCTTCCAACACCGTCTTTACCGCTGTCTCGGAAGCATATTCTCCTGCCAAGTGACCTCCCATTCCGTCTGCTACAATAAACAGATTGGAAAGCCTTCCTGCATCGGCATCTGAGGCAAATACGTAATCCTGATTGTTATTACGCACCTGACCTTCATCTGTCATGGCATAAAATATCATTTCCATTTTCCTTTCCTATGGACGGGATGACTCCAAATGACGTCTGCGAAGCTGTCCGCAGGCACCGTCAATATCCCTGCCCATTTCTCTTCTAATGGTAACATTTATTCCGTTTTTTTCAAGTTTATTTTTAAAGGCAAAAACCGCCTCTTTGCTTGAAGATTGGTAGTTTCTCTCCTTAATCGGATTCACCGGAATTAGGTTAATGTGGCAGTTCTTTTTGGCAAAAAGTTCCACCAATTCCCGCACGTCTTCATCCCGATCGTTTTGACCCGCGATGAGGCTGTATTCATAGCTCATTCTGCGTCCCGTTTTTTCAAAATAGTAATCACAGGCTTTTAAGACTTCCGATAAGTCAAAGGAGTTTGCCACCGGCATCAGTTCCTTTCGTTTTTCCTGAGAAGAAGCATGAAGTGACAACGCCAGAGTAATCTGCAACTGTTTGTCTGCCAATTCATAAATCTTCGGTACGATTCCGCAGGTGGAAACCGTTACGTTTCTTTGGGAAATGTTTAGTCCGTTTTCATCCGTTAAAAGTTCGATAAACTTTAAAAGATTATCAAAGTTATCCAAAGGTTCTCCCGTTCCCATAACAACAACGTGTCCTACGCGTTCTCCCATATCCTTTGAAATCGCGTAAATCTGGTCCAAAATTTCAGAGGGTGTTAAATTTCTAAGCCAGCCGTCCAAAGTAGATGCGCAAAATCTGCATCCCATCTTGCAACCAACCTGCGAAGATACACACACGGAGATACCGTACTCATAGCGCATCATAACGCTTTCCACAAAGTTTCCGTCACTTAATTCAAACAGATACTTTCTGGTGCCGTCTTCCTTGGAAATCTGGCAATCCCGTTGCACGAGGGAAACGTAGTCCGCATTGCGCTGCAACTTTTCTTTCAAGGACTTGGGGATGTTTGACATCTCGTCGTAGTTTCTCGGAACTTCTTCTCACCCAAGGCCTCCACATATTCTATTAATTCCTCTAAATTTAAACTCTTTATATCTGTCATAATTTTCTCTTAGCGTATTTGGACTGAACGCAGATATTTCCTCGGCACCGTCTCCGCTCTACCTCATCCCTTTGACATTCCGTAATGTCCTGCACTCGTAAACGGTGCAGTCCAACGGAATAACAAAGTGTATTCGGAACGCTACGCGGTGACTATTCGGAAATATCTCATTCATCCAAATACGGCCACACAAAATCCATCTCTAATATTTTTCTCAGGAAAATACTGTGTGCTCGAGAGAAGTTCCAGTTGCGGATAGTTTTCACACAACCATTTGACGTTCTCATCATTTTCTTCACGAGTAATTGTACAAGTCGAGTATACCAGTCGACCGCCGGGTTTTACATAGCGAACGGCATTGGCAAGAATTTCTCTCTGCAAAGACTGTAGAGAAAGAATATCCTCCGGCTGCACGCGATATCGAATCTCCGGTTTCTTTCCGATAACCCCAAGTCCGGAACAGGGAAGATCGCAGAGCACCCGGTCGTATTTTCCTTCGGAAGAAGCATCAAATTCTCTGGCATCAAAGACACGTGCCGTCACGTTTTTTCGTCCGGTGCGCGCGATATTTTCTTCAATGATGCCCACCTTATCCGGCGATAAATCTCTGGCTTCCACAGATCCGCCACCTAAGGATTCCAAGACTTCTCCCATATGGATACTCTTTCCGCCGGGTGCGGCACAAACATCTAAAACGCATGCTCCCGAAAACAACTCTGCTGCCTCCGCCACCTCCATGGAAGACAAATCCTGAACATAAAAAAGTCCGTCCCGAAAACTTTGTGACTTCTCCAGATAATCATAATCCGCAATTCGGAATGCATAAGGAATCGTGGTATCAAACACACGCATACCCTCAGTCTCCAAAGTCTCTTTCAACTTATCGGGAGCAATCTTTGTCACATCGCATCGAACGGTAACGCCCTTATCCTGTGAAAATCCGTTTAAGATTTCTCTTGTTCTATCTTTTCCGTAATCCTTCTCCCATTTTTCGCAAATCCAATTTGGCATGGAATAAGAAAGGGACAAGGAATCACCCACATATTCCTTCAAAGGTTTTTCTTCCCGAAGAATTGCTCGAAGAATTCCGTTTACAAATCCACAAAGTCCCGCAAAGCCACGTTTTTTTGCGAGTTTTACCGCCTCATTTACGATAGCGGATTCCGGCACGCTGTCCATGAAATAAATCTGATACACACTTAAGCGTAAGATATTTCGAATCACGGGCTTTTGCTTTTTTACCTTTGTCTTGGAATAGGAATTTATGATTTCATCCAAAAGAAAAGCATTCTCAATGGTGCCCAAAGACAACCGACTGATAAAGCCTCTCTCCTGTTTTTCCAAGTATTGATATTTTGAAAGCACAACGTTTAACACCTGGTTGGAAAACCCCTGCTTTTCAAGAACTTCCATCACCACGTCTAAAGACAGTGCGCGCAAATTTTCTTTTGCCATAAATTAATTTCCTATTAATTCACCTTCGGTTAAGGAATAGCCGTTTAAGAAATCTTCAATCCACATACGGCGTTTTCCTTCCATCTGGACTTCCTCCACGGATAAAAATCCTTCTCCGGTCTGGATTAGAAGATGCTTTCCGTTCACATGTACCACGGTGCCCGGAATGGTATCCTTTGCCATGGTATCACCGATTAATTCCTCGCCGAACATGTTCTCCAAAAAGACGTCTCGTTTTGCACGCCAAACCTTAAGGATCTTTCCGTTATAAAAGGTATAGGTACAAGGCCATGGATTTAATCCGCGAACGTAGCGGGCGATTTCTTCCGCCGGTCTTGAAAAATCAATAAGTCCAAGTTCCTTTTTAATCATGCCAACCTTTGTGGCCTGTGACTCATCCTGTGGAATTGGGGTAACCACCCCTTCTTCAATGGCGGTCAGAGCCATACAGCAAAGATTTCCGCCCACTACAGCCAACTTATCAAAAAGGCTTCCGCCGGTTTCATCCGGATCGATGACCACTTCTTCCTGCATTAAAATATCGCCGTCATCCAAGCCTTCACCCATCTGCATAATGGTAACACCCGTCACCTCATCTCCGTTTAAAATGGACCACTGAATGGGAGACGCGCCGCGATATTTCGGAAGCAAAGAAGCATGTACGTTAATGCAACCGTACTTTGGTACTTCCAAAAGTTCCTTCGGCAAAATCTGTCCATAAGCGGCTACCACAAAAATATCCGCATTGATTTCTTTTAACTCCGCAATCACTTCCGGACTTTTAATGCTTTCCGGCTGGTACACCATGATACCAAGTTCATCCGCAACCGCCTTTACAAAT
>CAJOGB010000065.1:3734-5366 GCA_905233835.1 uncultured Lachnospiraceae bacterium | reverse complement strand
CCGCCACGTCCCACCGGGCGATCCGGCTGTGTCACACATAAAACCACATTATGTCCGGCATGAACCAATGCCTTTAATGTCGTTGCCGCAAAATCCGGCGTACCCATAAAAATTACATTCATATCGTGCCTCCCAATAATCTACTCTTCGTCCTCGTCGGCCTCCGCTGCCATTTCCTCTGCGGTATACAGCGGTCCTTGTGCAAGCTCCGTATACATATGACCGTCTAAGTGGTCCAATTCGTGACAGATCGCACGGGCCAAAAGTTCCTCGCCTTCGATTTCATACTCTTCCATATCTTCATTAAAGAACCGGGCCTTTACGTAGTTTGGTCGGGTAACGGTTCCGTATTTTCCCGGTAAGGAAAGGCATCCTTCCGCTCCGGTTTGCTCCCCGGCGGTTTCCAAAATCTCCGGATTAATCATAACGATAGGACCTTCTCCCACGTCTATAACCACGATTCGTTTTAACACGCCAACCTGTGGTGCAGCCAAACCCACGCCGTCATGGTCGTACATGGTTTCCAACATATCATCAATCAGGGTACGAATGCGATCGGTAACTTCCGTAACCTTTCTGCACGGTTTTTCCAAAATCGGATCTCCCTGAATTCGTACTTCTCTTAATGCCATAGCATCCTCCTTCTAGAACCCGTTTGTCGGGTCAAAATCAAAACTGACATGAGCAGTTCTGTACTTATTTTCATCCAACAGTTGTTTTTCCAAATCGTCTTTGATTTGAATCAAACGATTGTAATCTGCGTCCCGTAAATAAATCACTTTTCGGTAGACATCTTTTAATTTTGCGATTCCCGCGTCCTGGGGACCGAAAATCAAAACACCGTAGTTTTTACTTTTGATAAATTCGCCCAAAAGCTTTGCCTTGCCCGCCGCATCCGATTCCTTTTCAGATGTAATCTGCACAGAAAGCATGTGGCAAAAGGGCGGATAATTCATCATGCTTCGAAAGGCGCTTTCCGTCTCGTAAAACTCGTCGTAGTTTTGCTTTGAGGCCGCAAGCACACTATAGTTATCCGGCTGATAGGTCTGAATAATCACGCGTCCCGGCTTTTCACCGCGACCCGCACGTCCCGCTGCCTGGGTAATCATCTGAAACGTCCGCTCCGCTCCACGATAATCTCCGGCATTTAATGACATATCCGCCGCCATGATGCCCATTAACGTCACATTGGAAAAATCATGGCCCTTTACAATCATCTGAGTTCCGATTAACACGTCCGCCTCATGGTTGGCAAAGGCATTTAAAATATCCTGATGTCCCGTCTTTCCCTTTGTGGTATCCGCATCCATACGAAGGGTGCGTACCCCCGGAAAGGTTTCCTTTACGGCATCTTCGATTTTTTCCGTGCCGGCTTTGAAGCCACCGATGTATTTGGAACCGCAGCTCGGGCAAGTCTTTGCCTCATCCTCTTCATAGCCGCAGTAATGGCAAATCAGCTTTTTGTTTCGATGCAAACTTAAAGATACATCACAGTGAGGACATTTTATCACATGACCGCATGACCTACAAGAAACGGAGCCCATGAGTCCCCGTCGGTTAAGGAAAAGCATGACCTGCTCGTTTCGCGATAATGCGTCGTTTATGGCCGCATAGAGTTCACGGCTTATCATG
>CAJOGB010000065.1:0-3710 GCA_905233835.1 uncultured Lachnospiraceae bacterium | reverse complement strand
AATTTCACACTCCGGTAAAGATCGAGCCTCCACACGGTTTGGCATGGATAAAAGCTTGTACTCCCCGTTTTTTGCTCTGGTAAAGCTTTCTACCGATGGTGTAGCAGAGCCTAACACCACTGCCGCATTTGCAATCCGTGCCCGTTCCACCGCCGTTTCTCTGGCGTGGTATCTGGGAATGGTTTCGCTCTTATAGGAATCGTCGTGTTCCTCATCCATAACGATTAGCCCCAAATGCTCAAAGGGTGTAAAGAGTGCGGAACGGGGGCCGATCATGATTTTAATATCCCCTTTTTTTGCCCGTTCAAACTGATCAAATCGCTCTCCCGGAGAAAGACGGGAGTTCATAATGGAAACCACGTCCCCAAAGCGACGGTAAAACCGCACAAGAGTCTGATAGGTAAGAGAGATTTCCGGAATTAAAACAATGACTTCCTTTCCCTCATTTAACACATGGTCAATCATCTCCAAATAGACTTCGGTTTTTCCGGAACCGGTGACGCCGTAGAGCAAATACGGGGTCCGAATTCCCGATTTATAATCGCCCACAAATGTATCAACTACTCCCTGTTGCATAGGATTTAGGGTATGATGTTGCCAAGTGCCCTCTAAATTCTCCGTAGGGTTTCGAAACTTTCGTTCTTCAGTGATTCGAACATATCCTGCCTTCTCAAAATCCCGAATAGCAGAACTTGGCACATTTAATTTCCGGGTAATCATGTCCCAGGAAAGCACCTTATCCTCTCGAAGTGCACTAAGGAGTCTCTCCTTTGCCACAGAGTGATTTTTTCTTGAAATAAGGTCTGTAAAAACATCCGCCGCTTTCTTTTCGTCCCGCGGCGCTTCTTTTTTCTTTATGGGAAGAACGGTCTTTAGCGCCTGGTTCATGGTGCCGCCAAAGTTTGATTTCATCCAAGCCGCCAATTCGATTAAATCATCTTCAATGGTGTTGGCTTCTTTTGAAATGCCAAGAATGGGTTTGATCTTCTTGGGATCCCAATTTGGCTTTTCCGAAAAGCCCACCACATAAGCAGTAAGCCGTCTGCCTTCGCCCTTTCCAAAGGACACTGACACACGGCTTCCCAAATGAACCTGATCCACCAGATGTGCAGGCACCTCATACTGAAAGGTCTTATCCAATTTTTCATGAGAGATGTCTACAATTACATCTGCGTAAAGTTTTTGTTCTTCCAAATCTATTTTAATTCCTCTAAAATCTCTGCAATAATTACCCGCTCATCCATGGGGTATTTCTTTCCTTTGATTTCCTGATAGTCCTCGTGGCCTTTGCCGGCTAATACGATGACATCACCTTTTTTCCCATGCTCGATGGCATATTTGATGGCCTCGCGACGGTCAATGATTTCCATGTACTTTCCATCGGTTTTTTCGATACCGGTTTTGATATCGTCGATAATAGCCTGCGGATCCTCATCACGTGGGTTATCGGAGGTGATAATGGTAAGATCCGCCAAACGGCCGGACACCTCGCCCATTTCATAACGACGAAGCTTTGAACGGTTTCCGCCGCATCCGAAGACGCATACCAAACGCTCCGGCACATAATCTTTGATGGAGTTTAACAAGCTCTCAAGTGCCATGGCATTATGGGCATAGTCAATCATAAGGGCAAACTCGTCGGATACGTGAATCATTTCGATACGTCCCTTAACCTTTGCCTCACGAAGGGCACGCACCATCGCCTCTTGGCTTACACCGAAGTGGTGGCAAATAGCAATGGCAGTTAAAGAATTATATACGGAAAATCTTCCCGGTACCTTAATTTCCACGTGGAAGTTTTCTAAGCCCTTTACGTTATAGTTGACCCCAAGGTAACCGATACCGCGGATAAACTCCATATTTCTGGCATTAAAGTCTGCCTTTGGATCGAATCCGAAGGTCTCCACCTCACAGGTATGACCCTTTAAGATATCTTCAAAGTGTTTATCATCGCAGTTAAAGATACCCTTTTTGCATCTCTGGAATAAAAGGGATTTGCAATGCAAATAATCATCAAAATCCTTATGCTCATTCGGTCCGATATGGTCCGGTTCGATGTTTGTAAAGATTCCGATTTCAAAAGTAAATCCGTCCACACGATGCATCATTAACCCTTGAGAAGAAACTTCCATGACACAGATTTCACATCCTGCGTCTAACATCTTTCTGAAATCATTTTGAATGATGTAAGACTCCGGTGTGGTATTGTTGGCAGGAATATGCTCATCTCCGATAATTTCTTCAATGGTTCCGATTAAGCCCACCTTATAACCTGCATTTTCCAAAATGGATTTTACCATGTAGGTGGTGGTGGTTTTTCCTTTGGTTCCTGTAATACCCACCACCTTTAAAGTATCTGCCGGATAATCAAAGTATGCTGCAGAAAGTTTTGCCAAAGCCTCTCTGGTGTCAGCTACCTTTACCACACAAACATCACTTCGTACATCTACTTCATGCTCCACAACAAGAACTTTCGCTCCGTTATCGGCAACCGCACCTGCCACGGTATGGGCATCAAACGCCGCACCTTTAATGCAGACGAACAAACATCCCTCCACCACTTTTCGGTTGTCATACACGAGTTCGCTTATCTCACCTTCGAGCTTCCCCTGTAATATTTCATAATCTAATCTTTCAAATAGTCTTTTTAAATCTCTCATATAAAATAATCCTTAAATAAAATGTTGGATTGAAGAATGGAAGAAATAAAAACTTCCGACAGACATTCACCGGGATGAGGTAAAGCGGAGACGGTGCCGAGGAAGTTTTTGATTTCTGTCCATTCTTCTTAATTAATTATATATTTCCTCTATATTTTTCTTCGCAGTATTTGCAACGGTAGACTTCTTCTTCCGGATCCGTAAGTATAAAGATTTGATCCAGCTCCTGCTCGATAGAGGAAATGCATCGCGGGTTCTTACAGCGAATGACATTTTTTACTTCCTTCGGAAGAGAAAGTTTTACCTTCTTTACGATCTCATCGTTTTCAATGATATTTACGGTGATGTTATGATCGATAAATCCAAGAATATCAAGGTCGATGGCATCCACCGGACACTCTACTTTAATGATGTCCTTATAGCCCATTTTGTTACTCTTGGCATTCATAATGATAGCTGTAGTTGCATGATCCAACTGATCTAATTTTAGATCGTGATAGATGGAAAGGCTCATGCCTGCCTTAATATGATCGAGAACATAGCCCTCGTGAATTCCACTGATATTAAGCATTTTCGTCCTCCTTTGCGGCCTTAAGTAAGGTTAAAATCAGCGCCATACGAATGTAAACGCCGTATTTTGCCTGAGTAAAATACATGGCTCTCGGATCGTCGTCCACTTCCACGGAGATTTCGTTTACTCTCGGAAGAGGATGTAAGACCATCATGTTTTCCTTAGCCAGGGCCATCTTTTCTTTATTTAAAATGTAAAAGTCTTTCATGCGAACATAGTCTTCCTCGTTGAAGAATCGCTCACGCTGTACACGGGTCATGTATAAGATATCAAGAGACGGCATAGCGTCATCTAAGCTCATGACTTCTTCAAAAGGAATGTTATTTTTCCGAAGCACCTCATCTCGGATGTAACTTGGAACCTGTAACTCCGGAGGAGAAATTAAAATAAATTTAATATTTTGATAACGGCTTAATGCGTTAATCAAAGAGTGTACCGTACGTCCGAATTTCAAATCGCCGCAAAGTCCGATGGTAAGA
>CAJOGB010000064.1:1920-8120 GCA_905233835.1 uncultured Lachnospiraceae bacterium | reverse complement strand
TCAAAGGATTTTGATTTCGATTATATCTTCGGTGAACTTGGGGTTCGTTGGCTTCACACCGGCGGAATCTATGCGGCGCTTTCCGAGACCGCTTCCGAGACGGTAATCGAAGCCATTAAGACCGCAAAGAAATACGGCACCGTAGTGTCCTACGACTTAAATTATCGTCCTTCCATGTGGTCAGCCATTGGCGGACAGGCAAAAGCTCAGGAAGTAAACAAAGAAATTGCAAAATATGTGGATGTGATGATCGGAAACGAAGAGGACTTTACCGCATGCTTGGGATTCGAAATCGAAGGAAACGACGCCAACTTAAAAGAGTTAAACATCGAGGGCTATAAAAAGATGATCGGCGAAGCCGCAAAGGTATATCCGAACTTTAAGGCCGTAGCCACCACTCTTCGAACCGTAAAGAGCGCTACGGTAAACGACTGGTCCGCTCTTTGCTGGGCAGATAGCGAGATCTATAAGGGCATGGAGTTTAACGGACTTGAAATTATGGATCGCGTGGGCGGTGGAGATTCCTTTGCGTCAGGATTCATTTACGGACTTATGGAAACAAATGATGCGGCCCAGGCAGTCAACTACGGCATTTGCCATGGAGCACTTGCCATGACCACTCCGGGTGATACCACCATGGCATCCAAAGAGGAAGTGGAAGCACTTCTTAAGGGAAAAGGTGCCCGAGTACAAAGATAAAAATAGACATGAAAAAACCACCTCATACGAGGTGGTTTTATTTTTAATTATCTTTCTGTGCCTGTGCATGAACGAAATGGGCATAAGCTACACGCTGAGGATCCCAACCGCGCATGTAGCAGGTGTTGGAACAAAAGATGGGTCGCGTGATATCGCTGGCCAGCATCGCGTCGTATTCGTACTGCGCCAATGTAAACTCTCGTCCACAGGACTGGCAATGTAATGTAATCTCCGGATGTACCATAGCACGTCTCCCCCTTTCTCTTCTTAAAGAAAGTATATCACAATGGGATAAAATGTGCTAATATAATATGGCGGTTTTGCAAAAACCCGTAAAAGAATGAGTAGGATAGGAGACACAAATGACGATTTATGACGAATTGGTAGCCAGAGGATTGATTGCTCAGGTTACGGATGAAGATGAAATAAAGAAACTGATTAACGAAGGAAAAGCTACGTTTTATATCGGTTTTGACTGTACGGCAGACAGTTTGACTGCAGGTCATTTTATGGCTCTTACTTTAATGAAGAGATTACAGATGGCCGGAAATAAGCCTATCGCTTTAATCGGTGGCGGAACCACCATGATCGGAGATCCTTCCGGACGTACCGATATGAGAAAGATGCTTACCAGAGAAGACATCAACCATAACGCAGAATGCTTTAAGCGTCAGATGGAGCGATTCATCGATTTCTCTGAGGGTAAGGCCCTTATGGTAAACAATGCGGATTGGCTTTTGGATTTAAATTACGTAGACCTTCTTCGTGAGGTTGGCGCATGCTTTTCCGTTAACAACATGCTTCGTGCGGAATGTTACAAGCAGCGTATGGAAAAGGGACTTTCTTTCTTAGAGTTTAACTACATGATTATGCAGTCTTATGACTTCTATTACATGTTCCAGCATTATGATTGTAACTTGGAGTTCGGTGGAGACGACCAGTGGTCCAACATGCTTGGCGGTACGGAACTTATCCGCAGAAAGCTTGGAAAAGATGCGCACGCTATGACCATCACCCTTCTTACAGACTCTCAGGGTAAGAAGATGGGAAAGACCGCAGGAAATGCGGTATGGCTTGATGCCAATAAGACCACACCATACGAGTTCTATCAGTACTGGAGAAACGTGGATGATGCGGATGTATTAAAATGTATTCGTATGCTTACCTTTATCCCAATTGAAGAAATCCAGAAGATGGATTCTTGGGAAGGTGCTCAGTTAAACGAAGCAAAAGATATTTTGGCATATGAACTTACCCAGATGGTTCACGGAAAAGAAGAAGCCGACAAGGCACGTGAAGCTTCCAAGGCACTTTTCTCCGGAGAAGGAAGCTTGGAAAATATGCCGAAGGTAAAACTTTCCGATGATAAATTCAACGGTGAAGAAATCGATATCCTTGGACTTTTAGTGGCAGCAGAACTTGCTACCAGTCGAAATGAAGCACGTCGTGCGGTTCAGCAGGGCGGTGTATCCGTTAACGGAGATAGGATTACCGATGAAAAAGTAACATTTAAGAAGAGCGATTTTTCCGAAGACTTCGTATTAAAGAAGGGTAAGAAAAAGTTCTGTAAAGTAGAGCTTTAAGGAGGTTTATTATGGAACCAATGAGCGGTTTTACTTTTTATTTTGAGTGGGAAATCTCCCTTTTAAACTGGTTTCAAAACATTCACACCTCTTTCGGTGATAAGTTTTGGAGCATTATGACCTTATTCGGTGCAAAGGGCCTGTTTTGGGCAGTGCTTTCCCTTATCATTTTACTTACCGTAAAAGATAAGCGTATGGGTTGGACCATGGTTGGCGCACTTTTCATTGATGTTTTGCTTGTAAATGTAATTTTAAAGAATGCGGTACAGAGAAACCGTCCGTTTTGGATTTTCCCGGACATCCCCCTTGTGGATGGAGTAGCGGTACCGGATGATTATTCATTCCCATCCGGACATACGGGAGCTGCTTTTGCGGCAGCCTGCGCACTTTTTGCAAGAAACAAAAAATGGGGCGTGCCGGCAATTATTTTGGCAGCACTGATCGGTGTTTCAAGAATGTACTTATTCGTACACTTCCCAACGGATGTGTTCGCCGGAGTGATTATCGGAGTAATCGCTGCGATCTGCTCCTTCTATATCGTAAATGCATTTTATAAGGACAAAGATATAAAGAAATATTTACCGATTTTCGGACAGCCGTTTTAAGAAACAAAAAACCGGCCGGGAGCAAATTCCCGACCGGTTTATTTTTTTCTTATTCCTCTTCTTCAAAGAGCTTTACGCTGTAGTCGTCAAAGTTATCTTCCACCCAGTCACGAAACTCTTCCTGAGTCACATGATCGCCGATATCTTCGATGCTGATATCCTCTTCCTCAAGTCTGTGATACAGAGTGCTTAAAAGCTCTTCCAAACTTGCCTGTGTGGTAACGGATGCGGTAGAGTCAAGCTCCAAAAGAATGTCGATGACTTCCTTTGAGACGAAATCCTCTTCCTCCATGATGCGAAACAGTTCCTGATTTGTCATACTACTTCTCCTCTTTTTCCTTATTTGTAATCTCGTCGATTTTTTCATCCACCGAAGGGGATGTCATCTGGTGAGAGACACGGTCCACTACGTTGTTGGAATTTGTATCGTCACCGTCGAAAAGATTTTTGATTTTGTCCTTCAGAGATACTTTTTCACCCATAACATGTGCTCCTTATTTCATCATTATCAAAAAGTAAGATAATGTTGTTATTTACGATTAGAAGTATACCCCTAATATTTCTAGGATTCAACAATTAGTTGTTGACGAAGGATTCGGAATAAAGGATAATTTTTTTAGTGGGGTTTTATGATATGAGAAGCGTTATTTTTCGGGCACGAAATCGTTATGGGGGAATCAAACATGAAGTATGTGCTTTCGTATGATATCGGTACAACGGGATTGAAGTGTTGCTTATTTTCCATGGACGAAAAGCTTCAATTGGTAGCCGGTCATTACGCGACTTATAATTTATATATTTTGGAAAACGGCGGCGCCGAACAGGACGTGGAAGAATGGTGGCGCGCCATGACAAAATGTACCAAAGAATTGATGAAAAAGACCGGGATTTCTTCAGATGAAATCGCCGGGATATCTTTTTGCTCCCAGATGCAGGGGTTGGTATTGGTGGATGAAAAAGGAAATGCCCTTCGTCGTCCCATGAGTTACATGGATCAACGTGCAGAAGAGGTTATGAGAAAATCCCAGGATTACGGATTTAGCGTGGCCGGGGTAAATGCTTTTCTTTTATTAAAATCCCTTCGCATTACCCATGCGGCATCCACCAGCGTAAAGGATCCGCTTTGGAAGTATAAATGGGTTCAGGAAAACGAGCCTGAAGTCTATGAAAAAGTTTATAAGTGGTTGGATGTAAAGGAATACTTAATCGCCAGATTAACGGGAGAGTTTATTATGACCCCGGATTCCGCCTATGCCACATTTTTGTATGATACCCGTGCCGGACATGAAGGTTGGAGCAAAGAGTTGTGCAAGGCCTACGGCGTAAATATGGATCATTTGCCAAGGATTATCGGATGCGAAGAAGTGGCGGGTGATCTTTTGGATGTGCCGGCAAAACAGCTTGGATTAAAACCCGGAATTAAAGTGTACGGAAGCGGCGGTGATGCCACCTTAATCGGCATCGGAGCAGGAGCCACCAAAACCGGGGAAACCCATATCTATTCCGGAACCTCCGGATGGGTGGGTACCGTCATCGACAAGCAGGTGGTGGATATCAATGCCATGATTGCCGGTATCGTCGGTGCGCAAAAAGGAAAATACAATTATTTTGCGGAGATGGAAACCGCAGGAAAGTGCTTCGAATGGGTAAAGGATCATCTGGTTTTGGATGAGATTAACGTTTACCTTAGCAAAACGGATGTGGAACATTCCGTGGAGGCAAAGTATATTAGCCTTTATGATTATATGTCTAAGGTGGTGGAGGAAGTATCTCCCGGAAGCGGCGGCGTAATTTTTACGCCCTGGCTTCACGGAAACCGCTGTCCTTTTGAGGATCCCAATGCGGCGGGTATGTTTTTTAACATCAAGCTGGATACCAAAAAGCGCGAATTGATTCGTGCGGTTTTGGAAGGTATTTGCTATCACCTTCGGTGGATGCTGGAGTGTGAGGATAAAAAGATAAAAACTTCCGAAACCATTCGCTTTGTGGGCGGAGGATCTTTATCAAAGGTAACATCCCAGATTTTGGCGGATATTACCGGACGAAAAGTGGAAACCATTGAGCAGGCAAAGGATGTGGGTGCGCTGGGTGCGGCCATGCTTGTAGCGGTGGGAAATCATGCCATAGATAGCTTGGAAGAAGCGAAACGAATGGTGGAAGTCAAAGATGTCTTTGTACCGCGGGAGGAAAACCGCGAAGTATATGACAGAAATTACGAAGTGTTTAAGCGTCTCTATAAAACCAACAAAAAGAATTACCGAATACTAAATGCCAGATAAGGGGGTATTTGAAAAAGATGACCGAACAAGAATTAAGAAGCCAAGTAACAGCTACCGGTAGAGAGCTTCTAAAAGACGGACTTGTAGCACGTACCTGGGGAAATGTGAGTGCGCGTGTGGATAAGGATCGTTTTCTTATTACACCAAGCGGACTGGACTATTTACAGACCCAGGATGAAGATTTGGCTCTTTACAATGCAAAGGATAAAACCTGGGAAGGACCGAGAAAGCCATCCAGTGAAAAGGGAATTCATGCGGCGGCTTACGAAGCATTTCCCGATGCGGCTTTTGTGATTCACACCCATCAGAATTTTGCGTCAGCCGTTGGACTCGCAGGATTTGAAAAGCTTCGCTTATCCAAAGACGAAGGAAAGAAGTTGGGAAGAATTGGAGTGGCCGAGTACGGCCTCCCGGGAACCGCGAAGTTAAAAGAAGCGGTGGAAGCCCAGTTTAAGCAGGGTGTCCATACGGTTTTGATGAAGCATCACGGAGCTGTTGTAGTGGGAAGTTCCAAGGAAGAGGCTTATGAAAGGGTTCTTCTTTTGGAAGAAGTTTGCAAACGCCTTTGCGATCCGGAAACAAAACCTATTTCGGAAGGCGACAAAATCGAGTTAAAAACCCGCCAGGATGACCTTTTGTATGAGATTAAAAAGTCCTATCCGGGGGTTATGGTGGTGGATACCCCGGCGGCGGTAAAACGTTCTAACGAGGTGGTGCCTTTGGTGGCGCAGCTTGACGATATGGCTCAGATGATCGGAAAGAAAATCGACGTGGCTACAGAAAATCCCGAAGCGGTGGTTTTACAGTTTAAAACCGGAAGAAACGCCGTTTTGGTAAAGGATTTGGGTGCCTTTGTGGTGGGAATGGATCAGGATGATACGGAGGCCTTAAAGCTTTTGGTGGACAAGGCTTGTATTTGCTCCATTCATACCAGGGGAGCAAAGGAAAAATGTACCCTCGGGGCCTTTGACTGTGCTCTCATGCGCTTTGTATATAAGAAAAAGTATTCAAAACAGAAGAATAAATAAATCTTT
>CAJOGB010000064.1:0-1809 GCA_905233835.1 uncultured Lachnospiraceae bacterium | reverse complement strand
GGACGTGCTGACACCCTGGCATTATTGGCCAAAGTATTTAGTCGCTTTGGTGTTATCGGTGCTTTGGAACTTTACGCTGAATCGAAAGTTTACATTCCAAAGTGCAAACAACGTACCGAAGGCCATGCTTTTGGTGGCGCTGTTTTACGCGGTTTTTACGCCGGTTACCACGATCCTCGGAAACCACTTGGCAGAGGATTTGCATTGGAATGAGTATCTGGTGACGGGACTGAATATGGCCTTAAATCTTTCCACGGAATATTTGTATGACCGATTCGTGGTATTTCGGGGAACCATTGATACAAACAAAAGAGCACAAAGAGAAGGAAAGGAAAACTAGGAGGGAAAAATCATGGAAAATTGCGGAATCAGCAGATGGGATGACCCAAAGGAGATTAACGACAGACTTAAGAATTTAACATCGCAGCCCATTTGGGAAGTGGACGACGATTATTATCAGAATACGGTGTTAAAGTATTACGATGATAAGTGCAAGGAGTCTCATGCGGTATTTGAGGAATCACAAAAGTTCATTCCCGGCGGCGTACAGCATAACCTGGCATTTAACAAGCCTTTCCCCATGTGTATGGATAAGGCTAACGGAGCTTATCTTTATGATAAGGACGGAAACAAATACATCGACTTTTTACAGGCAGGCGGACCAACCATCTTGGGAAGTAACTATGAGCCGGTTAGACAGCGCGTGATTGAACTTTTAAATGAATGCGGACCGGTAACCGGACTTTTGCATGAGTCCGAGATGCTTATCGCCAGAGAAATTAATAAGCATATGCCAAACGTGGAGATGTTTCGTATGTTGGGAAGCGGTACGGAATCCGTAATGGCTTCTCTTCGAATTGCAAGAATCGCTACGGGAAAGAAGCACATCATTAAAATCGGCGGCGCTTATCACGGATGGTCCGATCAGATGGTATACGGACTTAAGATTCCGGGTAGCCGAAATCTTTTGGAGTCTCACGGAATTCCGAGCAGCTGCTTCGGTAAAACCGATGAGGTACGTCCAAACGATTTGAACATGTTGGAAAGAATGTTAAAGAGAAATCGTCTTTCCGGCGGAACGGCAGCAGTTTTGTTAGAGCCGGTGGGACCGGAAAGCGGAACCAGACCGGTGGCCCATGATTACAATAAGGGTGTTCGCGAACTTTGCGATAAGTATGGTGCACTTTTAATCTTTGACGAAGTAGTAACGGGATTCCGTGTTGCCATGTCCGGTGCACAGGGTTACTTCGATGTGGTACCGGATCTTACCATCTTCGGAAAGATCGTGGCAGGTGGATATCCTGCTGCCGGTGGTGTCGGAGGAAAGAAGGAGTACGCTCAGCTTATGGCGGCAGGTCTTGCCACAGGAAAGCACAGAGCTTATGTTGGCGGTACTTTATCTGCAAACCCACTTTCTTGTATCGCAGGATATACGGCGATCCGGGAAATCGATCGCACCAATGCCTGCGAAGTGGCTGGACGCATGGGAGACAGACTTTGCGACGGCTTAAAAGAATTAATCGATCGCTACGGCTTGCCCTTTGTGGCATATAACCAGGGCTCCATCGTACATTTGGAATGTACCGGTGCCATGAGCTTCGATTTCTCATCCATGTGCTTTGCAAAATCAGCACTTGGCTTGTTAAAGCATAAGGACATGATGTATGTAAGAAAAGATTCCATGGAACGCATGGGTGCCGCATATATGGCAAACGGTATCGTTACTTTGGCGGGAAGCCGCTTGTACACTTCTTTGGCGGATACCCCGGAAATCATCGATGAGGCATTAAACCGTTTCGAGGAAGTCTT
>CAJOGB010000063.1 GCA_905233835.1 uncultured Lachnospiraceae bacterium | reverse complement strand
TTGGCAGCGTGGTCAGCTTCTTCCAATGCTGCTCTGTGATAGTAATCACCGATTTCCGGATAGCCTTCGCGGAATGCCTGGCGGCTCATTGCAAGATACATACCCACTTCGGAGCATTCTCCCTCGAAATTTGCACGAAGATCTTTGATAATATCCTCCGGAGCACCCTTTGCTACTCCAACCACATGCTCTGCTGCCCATGTCATTTCACCTTCCTGCTTTGTAAACTTCTCTGCAGGAACATGGCATACCGGACACTCTGCAGGTGGCTCATCTCCCTCATGAACATAACCGCATACGCTACAAACCCATTTTGCCATACCTCTCTTCTCCTTTCAGTCTTATACACTTTTCTACTTAAAATAACGACACACCTGTATCGACTATTTTTCTTTTGCACCGACACCCATTCCATGGAGCGCCAAATAACGATCAATTGCGCTTAATTGTTCTCCTTCACTGCCGGCACGCTTTTTTATTTCATCATCAAGACAGTTCTTGCAGGCGGTAGCAACTTCCCGGCGAACGGAATCATCATACCACTCATCAAAACGGTCCTTTTTGCTGATTCCCTCCGGGAACGTTAAGCGACTTAATGCAAACATCAACTGTGAAGTAGCTCTCTGTCTGGCAATCTGCTTCACCTCTTCATCCATGGTCAAAAGCGGATGCTCGCCCACGTATTCCTGAACCACTGTCCCAAAAATCTCGTCTACTTTTTCTTCGACGATTGTTGCTATTTCGTCCATACACCGTCCCCCTTATGTATGCTACTCTCCGTCGCCATCAAAGATATCTTCATCTTCTTCAAAGATATCTCCAACTTTTGCTCCACATTTGCTGCAATATGCCGAACCAACCGGAACAATTGCTCCGCATTTTTCGCATCGCACTCCGCCCTTAACGTTTGCAAGGTTTTTCTCCATTTCATGAAGCTCCTCGATTGCCGCTGTGATTGCAACAATCATATCATCCTTTTCATCCCTGTGCTCTGCGTAATACTTCTTTCCGAGGCTACGATACTTATCGTTAATCTCGGATTTCTTTTTGCTGATATCATAGGAAAGACGGGTTGCATCCACGCCGTCCTTTACTTTCTCGGATGCTTCCTTTCCTACGGAAACAACGGTATCCCCAATCTTATTTAAGAAATCCATAGTTCATCCTCCTAATCCTTGGTAGTTCTATTATAGTTTTTTCGAGAACCGATTACAAACCTCTAATTCTTAATTGTCCTCTTCCAAAACATCCGAATCATCAATCATGCTGTGTCCGAGAAGAATGCTGTTTCTGCTCTTCACCTTTACCTTATAGAGCATATCGTCCGCGGAATGCAAATAATTCCAAATGGTATGTTCACCTGAAGGAACGCCCCAAAAGATTCCCTGGGAAATAGTTACCACTTTAAGAGGAACCTTGGAAAACTTATGCTCATAGGCGGTGTTTACGATTTTTTGTTTTAATTCTTTTGCGATAGCAAACACTTCCGTGTCGGAATATCCCTCATAGATAATGACAAACTCGTCACCACCGTAACGGCTGACAAATACACCACCATGAGACTTTAAGGAAACGAGGCAATCCGCGATGAATCGGATGCACTTATCACCTGCTTGGTGGCCGTAGTTATCATTGTACTCCTTAAAGTAGTCGATATCCAAAATCTCAACCGCGAATCCCACCTGGTTTTTCATGGCTCTCTGGAAGGCCACGTCACCGTATTCGTTTAGTTTCAGGCGGTTGTAAATACCGGTTAGAGCATCGGTTTCGGATTTTCTTTGAAGGGCACGGTTCTCCATCTCTACTTCTTTTGTGATGGTGGTCAAATCGTTTAAGCGGCTTCGAAGCTCGATGGTGTTGGCGATCATCATGGCGTTTTCCTGATCCATGAGTTGGTCGATTTCAAAGAAACGAACCGCCGCCGACTTATAAGACTCCTCGTCTTTTGTCGCCTTATAGTATTTCAGTTTCAAAATCAGAAGCTGCTTTTCCAAATTTCGGATGCCGGAACGATGGGTGGATTTCTCCATTTGTTCCATGATAGCCAAAAAGTCATCATAGCTTTCCATCTGAAGAAGCATCTTCATGTAGTCGTAAAAATCATCGAAGACATCCAACACAGGAACGTCCTCGTTAAAGCTTTCTCGGATGAGTTTGACGCAGCTTTCGCATTCCTCTTTACGACCCATGGCGTGGTAAAGTCTAGCCTCAAAGCAATAAACTACAAGCTTTTCCATGGGTACAAGGTTCGGCATGCACTCGGAAAGCAGGCGATGGTTAAACTCGTTTGCATCGTCTACTTTATCCATTTCAAGATAGGCTTTTCCCATTCCCACACAAGCCGCCGTAAAGGTGGAGATATAGTTTTTCGTATCCGGATGGGTGTGAATGTAGTGATAACCGCTTTCAAAGTTGTCGATGGCGCTTTGGGGATCTCCGATGTTTAAATAGAGATTTCCCAGATTCATATGCACCACCCATTCCAAGTCCGGAAGATGATACTCCTGACAGTAGTGGATGGCCTGCATATAATAATCCATGGCAAAAGGCGCATTTCCGCGGTTTAAAGACATGATACCAAGCATATTGTTTGCCATGGTAAGATAGCCCCATTCCTTGATTTCCTTTAAAGGATCCAGGCACATAATCATCTCACGATAGAAACTGGCGGTATCATTCATAAGATAATAGGTTTCACCCAAGGAAAACCGGGCAAACCCAATAAGCTCGTTTTCATTATGAGAAAGACCGTACTGCTCCAATTCCTTACAGCAGGCGATGGTCTTTTGCGAGTCTTTTCCTCGACTCTCCTGAATGTCTGTGATTAACTTTTGTATCTCACTACGATATTTACTGATATCCACGAGATCTTCTCCCCTTAAATCTGTTCTTTCAGCGCATCTGATAAACGGGCAAACTCTTCCAATGTAAGGGTTTCGCCTCGTATGGATTCATTCATTCCCAAGGAAGCTAACACTTCCATGGCTTTTTGCTTTGAAATCGGCAAATCAGCCGCATTTCCGATGCCGTTTGCCAAAGTCTTTCTTCTCTGGGCAAAAGAAGCTTTTATTACTTGAAACAAAAACTTCTCATCCTTTGCCTGTACCGGCTTATTCTCATATTTCTTCAATGTAATAACGGCGGAATCCACGTTTGGCGCCGGCATAAAGCAATGGCGCGACACCATGGTGATAAACTCCGGTTTGCAGTAATACTGCACCGCCAAAGAAAGTGCTCCGTAGTCTTTCGTACCCGGACCCACACACATGCGATCCGCCACTTCCTTCTGAATCATGATGATAATGGAGGAAAAATCCACGTCACCTTCTAGCAACTCCATGACGATTGGAGTGGTAATATAATACGGAAGATTCGCAACTACCTTGATTTTTGCCCCAGGTTTGATCTTTTCCACTTCCCCTCGAAGATCTACCTTTAACACGTCCGCATTTAAAATAGTCTTGTTGGAATAGGAACTTAAAGTCTCTTCCAAGATAGGAATTAAGTTGGAATCGATTTCCACTGCCAACACGTGATAGGCACGTTCCAATAGTCGTTCGGTAAGGGTACCGATTCCTGGTCCGATTTCCACTACCACGTCCTCGTCTCCGATTTCCGCAGCATCCAAGATCTTTTCGATGATATGATCATCAATCAAAAAGTTCTGTCCGAATTTCTTTTGAAAGCGGAATTGATATTGTTCAATTATCCCGGCAGTTCGCGCCGGAGACGATATATATACTTTGCTCAATACGCGTCCCTTTATTTATTAACTACAACTTACTTTATAGTTTATCATATTTTCTACTTTTTGATTCGCGAAAATAATTCATATCCGTTTCTGCAGGTAACTTCCATGACTTCTTTATCCGTAATCTCACGAAGTTTTGCGATTTCGTGGATCACATAAGGAATATAGGTGGAATCATTTCGTGCTCCGCGGAAGGGTGACGGCGCCATATAAGGGCAGTCCGTTTCCGTAAGGATACGGGAAAGGGGCATCTCTTTCACGGTTTCCTTTAACTTCTTTCCGTTTTTAAAGGTCACCACCCCGCCGACACCGATATAGTATCCAAGTTTTACGTATTCCTTCGCCAACTCCGGAGAATAGGAATAGCAGTGGATAACGCCTCGGATGCCTTTTGCGGCAGCATCTTTCATGATAGAAAAGGTCTCTTCCGCTGCATCTCTGGAGTGAATGATCACCGGTAAATCCAGTTGATGGGCGATGTCCAACTGCTCCAAGAATCGCTCTTTTTGGCGCTTTTGCACATCCTCTTCTTTGTCCCAGTAATAATCCAAGCCGATTTCGCCGATGGCTACCACGTCTTTATTCTTCTTTGCGGTATCATAGAGCAGGGAAAGTCCCTCCGGCTCCTCATCAAGACATGCAATATCGCTGGGATGAACACCGATGGCCGCGGATATAAAGTCGTATTTCTTGGCTAATTCCAAAGTACTGCGACAGCTCTTTAAAGAAGAACCCACGTTTACGATTCGCTCAATATTATTTTGTTTCATTAACGAAAGAAGTTCGACTCTGTCAGAATCGAACCTCTCGTCATCATAATGTGCATGACTTTCAAAAATCATTTAACAAATCTCCGCACCGGAGGGCATTTCCTTTTCCGGTGTCATAAGGGAAAGATTTCCGTCTGCATCCTCTGCGCAAAGAAGCATTCCTTCGGAAAGCACTCCCGCTAATTTTGCAGGCTTAAGGTTCACAAGAACCATGACTTTCTTTCCAACCATTTCTTCCGGTGAATAGTATTTGCGAATTCCGGATACAATCTGCTTTGTCTGGGAGCCGATCTTAACCTGTGAGCAAAGGAGCTTCTTGGAGTTTTCCACTGCTTCACATTTAATGATCTCGCCTACCTGGAACTGCATTTTTCCGAATTCGTCAAAGCTAATCTCCGGTTTTGCCTCGATATCAATGCCGCCTTCTTCAGCTTCCGGCTCCTCGGTTACACCGTTTGCGGCCTTTTGCTTTTCTTCGATGACTGCAACCTTTTCCATTACTTCATCGAGTTTCAAACGCTCGAATAAGATTTCCGGAGTCTCGGTAACCTTTGAGCCGCTTGCATAGTGACCGAAGCTGTCCAAATCGTCGTATGCCACTTCGGAAGCGTTCAGCTGTGCAAAGATCTTATCCGCGGTTTCCGGCATAAAGCTCTTTAAGAGGCTTGTACCGATGGTAATAGATTCCACCAAGTTATATAAAACGGTGGACAAACGATCTGCCTTTGCCTCGTCCTTTGCAAGAACCCAAGGCTCGGTCTCATCAATATATTTATTACAACGCTTAAACACGTTAAATACTTCGGTAACCGCATCTGCCACGCGAAGATCGGCCATCTTAGCTTCCACCTTCTGACGAGCGCCTGTTACAACGGCCTTTAAGTCGGCGTCCACATCTTCTGCCACACCTTTGTCAGCTACCATACCGCCAAAGTATTTATTGCTCATAGCGATGGTACGGTTTACAAGGTTTCCTAAGGTGTTTGCCAAATCGGAATTGATTCGCTCTACCAAGAGTTCCCAAGAGATGACACCGTCGTTTTCAAACGGCATCTCATGGATTAAGAAGTAACGAACCGCATCCACTCCGAAAAGATCTACCAAATCATCGGCGTAAATTACATTTCCTTTGGACTTTGACATCTTTCCGTCAGCCTGAATAAGCCAAGGATGTCCGAATACCTGCTTCGGAAGCGGAAGATCAAGTGCCATTAAGAAAATCGGCCAATAAATGGTATGGAAACGGATAATATCCTTTCCGATTAAGTGTAAATCTGCCGGCCAGAACTTGTTAAACTGCTCGGTAGAATTTCCGTCTGCATCATATCCAATTCCGGTGATGTAGTTGGTCAATGCATCCAACCAAACGTAGGTTACGTGCTTCGGATCGAAGGTGACAGGAATTCCCCATGTAAAGGAAGTTCTGGAAACACAAAGATCCTGAAGTCCCGGAAGAAGGAAGTTATTCATCATCTCATTCTTTCGGCTAACAGGCTGAATGAATTCCGGATGGGAATTGATGTGCTCAACGGTCGGCATATTTACTCATTTTAAAGAAATATGCTTCCTCGGATGCCTTCTGTACCGGGCGTCCGCAGTCCGGACATTTTCCGTCCACAAGCTGGCTTTCTGTCCAAAAGCTTTCATCCGGTACGCAGTACCAGCCTTCGTAAGAGCCTTTGTAAATATCACCCTGATCGTAAAGCTTCTTGAAAATCTTCTGAACCTGCTTCTCGTGATCTTCGTCTGTGGTACGAATAAATTTATCGTGAGAGGAATTCATTAACGCCCAAATATCCTTTACCTGTCCGGATACATCGTCAACGTACTCCTTCGGCGTAATGCCTTTTTCTTTGGCTTTTTCTTCGATTTTCTGACCGTGTTCGTCGGTTCCTGTCTGGAAAAATACGTCATATCCTTCCTGTCTGCGGAAACGAGCGATTGCATCTGCCAACACGATTTCATAGGTATTTCCTATATGAGGTTTACCGGACGTGTAGGCGATGGCTGTAGTCATGTAGTATGGTCCTTTATTTGCCATGTCTATTCTCCAATCTATACCCAAATGAGGGTTATTCATTCATGAATGTCGCACCGATCCATGAATGTAAGTGAAATTATACCATTTTATGCCATTGCACGCCAGCAGATATATACCACATATCCAACATAAAGCGCTACCATGAAAAATCCTTCTTTCTTTCCAAGCTTTCCCTTGGTCCAGCACATGACCCAGGTAATGAGGGAGAACACCAGCAAAATGATGATATCGATGATGTTTTCCTGTAAGAAGGAAATGGGGGATAAGCTGGCTGCCACACCCAAAATCATAAGGATGTTAAACACGTTAGATCCGACTACGTTACCCACTGCCATATCAAGTTCGCCCTTTTTCGCTGCCACTACGGAAGTAACAAGTTCCGGAAGGCTGGTTCCTAAAGCTACAATGGTAAGTCCGATTAAGGTCTGGGACAATCCTGCTGCCGTTGCGATGGCAACAGCAGAATCTACAACAAAGTCACCACCGAATTTAATGGCTGTTGCACCGCCCACGATGAAAATAAGAGACAACCAAATCGGAACTTCCTTAATCTCGCCCACTTCTTCCAACACTTCGTTTTCAAAGTTGTTGGCTTTTCTCGCTTGTAATGCTGAAAGCACCTGATACAAAATAAATCCAATAAAGATGACAAGTAAAACCACACCGTCGGATGTTCCGAGTTCCATTCCAACGATTCCCAAAAGTAAAAGCAAAATCGCACATCCTACGGAGAAGGGGTAGTCTTTTTTGATGGTATCTTTTCCTACAATAATCGGATTCATAAATGCGGAGGCACCCAAAACCACCATTAGGTTAAAGAGGTTGGAACCTACCACGTTACTTACCGCTAAGGCATTGTTATTTGATAACGAAGCAGTCACGGACACCGCCAATTCCGGCAAAGATGTTCCCATGGCCACGATGGTAAGACCGATAATAATACTGGGAACTTTTAAGGCTTTTGCTACCGAAGAGGCGCCTTCCACAAAAAAGTCCGCTCCCTTAATCAAAAGCACAAATCCCACTAACAATAAAACGATTACTTTTAACGATTCCATAAACTCTTTCTGCTCCTTTATGCTGCTCCGAATAAATGGGTAAGTAAAATACGAAGACCCAATACAACCAAAATCACACCACCGATAATCTGGGCTTTTGCTAAGACACCGCCGCAGGAAATCACAAAGGTTACCACGCCGATGACGGCACAAGCGCATGCGATGGCCACCTCTAAAAACGAGAAGGTAATTCCCACCGCCAAAGCATCGATGCTGGTGGCGATGGCCAAAAGAAACATTTCCTTGATATCAAGGGGGGCATCCATTTCTTCCACCTTTGTCTCTTCCTTCCATTCTTTGATAGCATCGGCGATCATTTTAATTCCGATATAACCTAAAAGAACAAAGGCGATCCAATGATCGATGACCTTTATCTTTTCTGCAAAGGTACTTCCCAAAAACCAGCCGAGAAACGGCATTAAGGCCTGAAATCCTCCGAAAAACAAACCGATGACAAGGCACTGTTTTCCGTTAACTTTACTCATTCCCAAGCCCTTGCAAATGGAGACCGCAAAGGCATCCATGGCCAGTCCCACACCCAGCAGGAATATTTCCCAAAAACTCATAGGGCACCTCTCTTATATAAAAAATAAAAGACTCATGCACGACAAAAAGCCGTACATGAGTCTCGTTCTTTAATCTTTGCCAGATAGCCAAGCTATCGAGATTGTTGACAAATCACGC
>CAJOGB010000062.1 GCA_905233835.1 uncultured Lachnospiraceae bacterium | reverse complement strand
TACATTTTTATAATAGATTCTTTAAATTGTATCTGTTTTAAAACTTTCAAATCATTGTATATCCCGGCAGTTTCTGCTAATATAATCCCGTAATTGTAATATATCCCGTAAGAAAGGAAAAATGCACTTTTTTACTTTGCGACAAGGGAATAGAAACAAGGAGGAAAACTTAATGAAAATGAACACAAAAACCATCGTGGGTATGGGACTTCTTACCGCGATCGTCATTGTCTTACAGGCATTGGCAATTAACATCCGTTTCGGAGTGTTTGCAATCACTTTGGTACTTGTACCGATTATCGTAGGTGCAGCTCTTTACGGATGGCAGGCAGGCGCTTGGCTCGGATTTGTCTTTGGTGTGGTTGTACTCTTTACAGATGCAGGCGCATTCTTGGCAGTTAACATCCCGGGAACCATCATTACCGTTTTGGTAAAAGGTACGGTAGCAGGTTTGGCTGCCGGAGCAGTTTATGCGGCACTTGCTAAGAAGACCAACCAGATGATTGCAACCGTTGTGGCCGGTATTGTAGCACCGGTGGTTAATACAGGAATCTTCGTGTTAGGTTGCTTCTTATTCTTTATGGACACCATTTCTACATGGGCAGAGGGTGCAGGATTTGAAAACGCTACCGTTTTCATCTTCACCGGTATGATCGGCGTAAACTTCGTCGTTGAGCTCGTAATCAATTTGGTGTTAAGTACCGTAATCGTACAGATTGTAAACATCGGTAAAAGAGAGATTTTAAAAGCGGCTTAAAAAGCGCGTAGAGTGATATGTTTTTAAATGATAAACGGGGTGGTTTGACCACTCCGTTTTTGTTATAATAAGCGTTGTGTTGCCAAGAATATTTTGACAACGAATTTGTTTATTAAGTTGGAGATTTTTAAAATGAATATCATGGAGATTGATACCGTAGATATCGATTTAGAGAAAAATGCGGTAGTGATCATTGATCAAACAAAGCTTCCCAACGAAGTGGTGCTTAAGGATTTAAGAGACCCAAAGGAAATCTGGGAAGCCATTTATAAATTGGAGGTTCGAGGAGCACCTGCCATTGGTGTGGCTGCGGCCTTTGGAATCTATGTGATCGCACAGGATTTATCCGAAAAGTTTTCTTCGGATGAAGAAGGATTTTGCAAGGCCTTTGTTGAGCAAAAAGAGTATTTGAATTCTTCCAGACCGACGGCTGTAAATCTGTCTTGGGCGCTAAACCGCATGGAGGATTGTTTAAAGGCCCACCTGGGACAGGGAGTGCCTGCAATGGTTGAGGCCTTAAAGAATGAGTCTATAGAGATTCGTGATGAGGATATCCGAGTTTGCAAAAAAATCGGCGAATACGGAGTGGAACTCATTAAAGACGGTGACGGAGTGCTTACCCACTGTAATGCGGGAAAACTGGCAACCATTCGCTACGGTACCGCTACATCGCCGATTTATGTAGCAGCGGAGCGAGGCATGAAGCTTCGGGTTTACTGCGATGAAACAAGACCGCTGTTACAGGGAGCCAGACTTACTTCCTTTGAGTTATTCGAGTCGGGAATCGATACCACACTTTTGTGTGATAACATGTCGGCGGCACTTATGAAGCAGGGAAAGGTAAATGCCATTTTTGTGGGATGTGACCGTGTGGCGGCAAACGGAGATACGGCCAATAAAATCGGAACCTCCGTGGTAGCTACGGTGGCGGCCAGATACGGCGTACCCGTGTATATCGCGGCGCCTACCTCCACCATTGATATGAATTGTAAAACCGGCGATGATATTATAATCGAACAGCGTGACGGAAAAGAAGTGACGGATATGTGGTATGAAAAGCCCATGGCGCCTGCGGGGGTTAAGGTATTTAATCCGGCCTTTGATGTTACCGATAATGAACTGATCGCGGGAATCGTAACGGAATATGGAATCGCTCGTGCACCGTATACCGAATCATTAAAAGAAATCTTTGAGAAAAAGAAAGAAATGAGGTTGTCATGACAGAAGAAGAAAAGCAGAAAAAAATCGACGAGGCCATTGCCCGTTTGAAATCCAAACAGCAGCCGGTGGAAGAAGAACCGGTAAACAAACCCCATGAGGAAAAGGGGGTTCCGGGAATGGGTGGAAACGCGCCTTTGGCTACTGAGCGAATCTCCGGTACCGAGGAAGCAAGAAACCGTTTGAATGCGGAATTTGCGGCAGACGATAATCCATTTTCTCATATTAAACATGTGATCGGTGTAGTATCCGGTAAGGGTGGCGTAGGAAAGTCTTTCGTTACCGCGGCTATGGCAAATGCAATGGCAAAAAAAGGATACAAAGTAGCCATTATGGATGCGGATATCACCGGTCCTTCCATTCCAAAGATGTATGATGTACACGGACCGGCTATGGGAAATGAAAACGGAACCTATCCGGAAGTGGCACGAAACGGTGTAAAGATTATGTCCATTAATTTGCTTTTGCAGGACGAAGAGGCACCGGTGGTTTGGCGCGGACCTGTTATCGCAGGAACCGTAAAGCAGTTCTGGACCGATGTTTTGTGGGGTGATATTGACTACATGTTTGTGGACATGCCTCCGGGAACCGGTGATGTACCTTTAACCGTATTCCAGTCATTGCCAATTGATGGAATCGTCATCGTTACCTCTCCCCAGGATTTGGTAAAGATGATTGTAAAAAAAGCCTACAACATGGCAGGCATGATGGGTTTGGTGTGGTAGAAAACTACAGTTATATGACTTGCCCGGACTGCGGAAAGAAACTATCCGTATTCGGAGAATCCCATGTGGATGAAGTGGCAGGCGAGTTGGGACTTGATGTATTAGGAAAGCTTCCAATCAATCCGGAGTTTGCTAAGAAAGCGGACTGTGGTGTTTGCTTTGACATCGATCTTCCGGAGATGGCGCCGGCAGTAAAGAAATTGGAAAGTTTATTAACCGACTACGATAAATAAAGGAGATTATTAAAATGGCAGATTTACCAATTGTTACCATTGAAATGGAAAACGGTGATGTGATGAAGGCGGAACTTTATCCGGAAATCGCACCGAATACCGTAAACAACTTTATCAGCTTAATTCAAAAGGGTTACTATGACGGTGTGATTTTCCATCGTGTCATTCGCGGATTCATGCTTCAGGGCGGAGATCCGGACGGCACAGGAATGGGTGGCCCGGGATATTCCATTAAGGGTGAATTTACAAGCAACGGATTTAAGAACGATTTAAAGCATGAGCCGGGAGTACTTTCCATGGCACGTACCATGTTCCCGGATTCTGCGGGAAGCCAGTTCTTTATCATGCATCAGACCTCTCCTCATTTGGACGGTGATTATGCCGCTTTCGGTAAGGTAATCGAAGGCATGGATGTAGTTAATAAAATCGCAGAAACAGATACGGATTACAGTGATCGTCCGCTGAATGTTCAGAGAATGAAGAAGGTAACGGTGGAAACCTTCGGAGTAGAGTATCCGGAACCGGAGAAATGCTAATTATTAAAATTTTATAAACTAATTTTTAAAATTCTATTAACAAAAAATAAAAAATCTATAAAATCCAATTGGGAAATTTTTCATAATTTCTTAATTGGATTTTTTCTTTTTCAGAGGTTATGATTTTATCACCTTCTAAAATAGTTCTGATCATACGGCGCATCGCCGAGAAATTCCATTTATTTACAAACGAATAATAAAAAGGAGGAGAAGGTATGCAGGAGATTATTAAAGAATACGGTCCTGCACTTATTGCAGTTATCTCAATTATTAACTTAATATCATTGATTCTTTTTTTAATCGGATCGGACTCGTCCAGTGTGGTGGGTACCGCCTTTACGAATTTAATCAATTATTTCTTTGAACAGGCCAGCGGAAGCATGGGGGCTGTGGGCTGATGGAACAGTTAGAGATTACGGAGCCCATGCAGTATTTCGGACCGCTGTATCCTTATGTGACAGATGATGATATTACGGATATCGATATTTGCGAATCCACGTCGGAAGCGTCATACGGTACGGTGTGGCTTACGAATTCAAAGAATCTGCGTTACAAAGAGATGTGTGATTTTTCGGGAGGATTTGTGGAGGCGTTTTCAAAGCGAGTGGCCAATTCTGTCAGCAGGCCTTTTCATAAACAGTCGCCTGTTTTGGAAGCGGAAACGTCAAATTTACGTATCACCATTGTACATGAGTCGGTATCGGTGTCGGGAAGAACCGTATCCATTCGAAAATCACTGCCTTATGTAAGGCTTACGGAGGAGAATATATTGGAAAACAATTATTGCAGCAGGGAAGTTTTAAATCTTTTGAAAAATTGTGTGGCGGCGCGGATGAATTTGGTGTATTGCGGAGAACCTTCGGTGGGAAAGACCGAATGCGCAAAGTTCTTTTCTACGTTTATTCCGGATAACGAGCGAGTGATCACCATAGAAGATACCTTGGAGTGGCATTACAAAAAAGTAAATCCGGGAAAGGATTGTGTGGAGTTAAAGGTAAATCCCGTCATGGGGTATACGGAGGCCATTAAGACATCCCTTCGCTTAAACCCCAAATGGATTATGCTTTCCGAGACTAGGTCAAAGGAAGTGGTGTATTTATTGGAGTGTTTTTCCACCGGGGTTCGGGGAATGACTACGCTGCACAGTGATGACGTAAGAAATGTTCCGGATCGAATGCTTAACATGGCAGGGAGAGAAAAGTCCGGAAAGGATATGGAAAACGATATCTATAACTTTATAGATGTGGGTGTGTTGATTAATCGACGGGAGTATCGTGATGAAAACGGGAAATCGGTTGTGCGACGGTTCATCGATCAGGTGTGTTTCTATGACAGAGAAGATGGAGAAAATATGGTGTATATGATGGTGGAAAACGGTGAGATTGTAAATCGGGAACTTCCCAAGCGGATTCGAAAAAAGATGAACGCATTCGGAATCGACGATCCCTTTTCATATGCGCCGGCTCAAAGGATAAAGCGATACTTCGATGATTATCAGGGAGGTATGTATCATGGGCGAAAAACGGCTGTCGGATGAATTAAGCCGATACGGATATGTCTTTTCCGTGAAAAAAACGGGAGTGTTATATTTAATCGCCTTTTCCGGATTGTTGGGTTTGGGACGACTCTTTTCTTTGCATCTGTATGAGCAAATCTCACTTTGTATCATCGGTCTTTTCTTTTTTCCTTTCTTTTTAAGAAATTCCTTAAAAAATCAGTATTATCAGAAACGCTTTTCGGATTTGAATCTGTATATGGAGCAGTTTATTTATTCTTTTTTAAAGACAGGAAAGATTTTAGCTACCCTGGAGGATTTATCCCTTGTTTTTGAAAAAGAGGAAATCAAAGAAAAAATCGAGGAAGCAAAGGAGTATATTCTTCATACCTACGATGAAGAGGATGTGGAGAAAAAGGCTTTAAAAATCATTGAGGATGAATATGAAAACTATATTCTTTCTCTGATTCATCGGTTTTGTTTGCAGGCGGAATCCTTGGGCGGCGAATATTCTTCCACCTTACAGATCCTTTTGGAGTCGAGACGAATTTGGACGGATCGGATTTATGAAAACCAGCAGATTCGTAAGAAAAAACGAATGGATATTTTAATCTCCGTGGCGGTATCGATTTTGATTTGTCTTTTGATTTATATGATTTCCTATCGTATGAAGTTGGGAATCGAAAATCATCCTGTGGCGCAGGTAATTACCGTTATTGTTTTAGGATTGGATTTTTTCATTTTTTATAAAGCGGATGTCCAATTAAGCTTTGGCTATTCAGAGGAGAAAAAGGATGAAGAAATCTATGTGGACTACTACAGGTATTTAAAAGAGACGACACCGAAAAGTCCCTGGCAGAAGTTAAAGTATCACACCTATAAAAAGGTGGTGACACAGGAGTTGGAAAAGGCTTTTTCTCGGTGGCTTATGGTGGTTTCTCTTTTGCTTCAATCGGAAAACGTGCAGGTGGCCATTTATCGGTCCTATGATGATGCGCCTTTGATTTTAAAACCTGCCCTTAAAGATTTGATATCAAGCCTTCGGGAAAATCCGGACGGAATCGAACCTTACGTTTCTTTTTTGGAGGAGTTTACTCTTCCGGAGGTGCACTCGGCCATGAAGATGCTGTATTCCGTTTCCGAAGGATACGGAGGAAATTATGAGCATCAAATTGCAGAGATTTTGGATCGAAATCAACGGATGCTGCATCGATCGGAACAGTTAAAAACAGAGGATTCCCTGGCGGGGTTATACGGGCTTTTTTTGGCGCCACAGATCACGGCCGGAGTAAAGATGGTGGTGGATTTGGTGCTGGTAATGGCGGTTTATTTTACCAAAGGATTTGCGTAAGAAACAGGAGGGTTTATGGATATTATTTTTAAAGGATTTGGAGGAGTGTTTATCCTTTTGCTTTTGACCTTCACGGGAGTCGGCATCATTCATTCAACTATGGAAGCAAATGCGGCGGATCAATACTATTCCGAAACCATAAAACAAATCAGTGAAAGCAACTTTTCCGATGCTGTGATTTCAGAGTGTAAAAAACATGCAACGGAGAGAGGGTATGGGCTTTGTGTGGATACCTATTACGTAAACGGATCGAAAAGAAAACACGGAGTGGTATCCATGACCTATCCTTTTTCGTTACCGATTTTGGGGATTGAAAAAGAATACGATTTAAAAAGTGATGTCTGGTAAGGATGAAAGATGAAAGAAATCATTGAAGAATATGGCGAAGGACTTTTGTACCTTCTTTTGGGAATGATTATCAGTTCTTTTTTTATAGAAGTATTAAAGGTGGTGTGTAGTTTATGAAGGAAATTATTGAGGAATACGGGGATTTATTATTGGACGGAATTGCCCTGGCCGGGGTTATGACGATTTTAACCACATGTTTTTTTTTCGACCGGGGAGTATTTCCGGGGCAGTTTTTGACGGCGTTAAATGCGGTTTTGTAGAAAAGCCGGTTTTGAATCAAAGCTATGAGGAGTATCTTTTACTGCCGGAAGCGGAAGTGAAGGTGGTGGGAAAAATATACTCCGGGAAAGTGATTCGAGTGGAGGATTGTTTCGTGTCTGATGAGCCACTTCTGGACATACGGGTGTGTGATGTGGAACGAAAGGATACGAATGAAAAAATGCCGGAGTATATTATATCGGAGGGCCGGGAAATGTTTTTTGAAAAGAGAGGGATGTATCGGATTACCGTAAGCTTCTTAGATCAAAAGGATGTCTCCGGGAAGCGGCATTTTTATGTTTATGTGAAGTGATTGGGAGGATGGATGTTTGAAACAGACGATTCTTATGCTATCCGGAAGTGTGATCGCGGTTTTGGTATTTTGTATTTTGTTTTCTTTGCAGCAAAGAGAGATTCGGCAAACGAAACTGGATAATGCCAGGACGGAAATCATGAAGGAATATATGGACAGCGCTTTCTGGAATTTCGAGTTTAAAAATCAAACGGATGAGGAGTTTGTATCTTATTTTGAAGCGGCTATTAAGGAGAGAATTTCGGAAGAAGGAGAGTTTCATGTTTTTTTATATGCCCGTGATATGGCGGAGGGGATTCTTAGTTTAAAAGTAACGGAAGAGTATTCCCATCTAAACGGACAGACGGGAAAACTTGAAAGCATGGGTGTGGTTGTGTTGGAAGAGGAAGAAGACATATGAGAAAGTTATTTTTTCGGTTAATTATAGTACCCGCATTGATCGTCATGGGCTTTGCGTTTCAGCCTGCGCTTACGGTGTATGCGAAAGAGGATTTAAAAAAGACACGTACCGTTACGGATTTTGATAACCCGCCAAAGATTTATCAGGAGGAAGAAAATCCTAGGGATTACACCTATGAGTATTCTTTTATAGGGTGGTCATTGAATCCGGATGCTACTTATAAGGATAAAGAAAACGAAGATATTACAAAAAAGGTATTTACGGAAGTGGATGATCTGTCTATGTCGGGATCGGAACTTTTTAAAGCCTGTGAAGGAAGCGGAAATGTAATCTATGAAAACGGACGAACAGGGATAAAGCTTTTTGCAATTTGGGATGAGCATCCCATACTTTGGGCTTATGATGTCTCTTTCACGGGAGAGCAAGTTCGAGCTTTTAATGAGGATTCGTTTTTAAAAGAGTTGTTAAAACCGGCGGATGATTCTGCGAAAGAAGGGGTCTATGTCATGGATTATGAGGATGGATCCGATGTGGAGTTGACGGTATTGAATTATGATTTCAATCGGTTTTTATCGGTGGGAGATTGGAACATCCCCGGAGGGAAAGACGAAGAAGAGTTTGAGATTACAATCCAAGCAACCGATGGGGCAGGCTGCGTTTCAACGTATCCCATTGTTTGCCATATAACGTCGGAGAAAACCATTCGTACGAAGACAGCATCAAAAGAGTCTCCCATTTACTATCGCTTTGTAAGTAAAAAGAATTGGATGAAAAATCCCTTTTGGAATAAGGCATTAGAAAATGGAGAAAATCGGAATCTGTCGGATGAGGAATATGAAAGGTTATGCAAGGAATATGCGATTTGGATCTTAGAAGAAAAAAACTATAAGGAAGCGCTTGCAGCTTATGAAAACGGGGGAATGGAACCTTATTCCAAATGGTACCTTGACCCGAAGCTGGTAAAGATGATTCAGAAAGGTTTTGAAGAGGAGGAATGAAATGGATCAAACAAAAGAAAGAACGATAAAGAATAACAAGAATACGAAAAATATGAAGAAAGATACGATTTTTAAGTTGGCATTAATCGCCTTGGCGGTTTTAATAATACTTTTACTTCTTTTGGGAAAGCATTTTTCGCCAAAGAGTTATGCGAAGGAAACCGAGACGGTTACGGAAACCAAGGAAGTGGTGGAGGTCCCGGACAGGGATGATTTGGATGCCATGTTAGAGAGACTGGAAACTATGGAAAAAACCATAGAGGAGAGTAAAAAAGAATATGAAAACAGTGGGAATAAGGATGCGTTAAAACGTATTAAAAAACTGGAAAAGAATATTACAGAAACAAAAACAGGGATTCAAAAAGAAATAA
>CAJOGB010000061.1:6362-7100 GCA_905233835.1 uncultured Lachnospiraceae bacterium | reverse complement strand
GCCATCATCTTCGGAATCACCATTTCCATAGCTACTTCCAAAAGCATAAAGACGGGCGTTAAGAGCGCGGCCGTTTTATATTCTTTTACATAAGAAAGCAGTTTCTTAACCATATCTTTTTTCCTTTCTACTCCTTTGTATATCTATATATCAGATTTTTAAATATTTTGTAAGGGGGTCAATGCGTTCTTTTCTCCACAACACAAAATTATGTGTTGCATAATGCACAGTTGAAATGTATAATACACACGTGTGAAATAAATAATGGAGGCGAACAATGAAACACGAAAGTTCAGATTTGCGTGTACGACGCACCTTAAAATGTATCCGGGATGCTTTTTACGAATTGATTATGGAAAAGGATTTTTCCCAGATTTCCATTACCGAACTTACCGAACGTGCAGACATCAACAGAAAGACCTTTTATTTGCATTATACTTCCTTAGAGGATTTGGTAGAAGAAATCGAGCAGGAATTCGTTGACGAACTCTTAAACTCATTGGCAGCTAACGCAAATGTGTTAGACGTTGCCGGATGTATTTCCGTATTCTACCACTTCATGGACGAAGGAAGTCCGATTCAGAGAAAGCTTCTCTGCGATCCGGAGTACACCTTCTTCTACAATAAGGTGACACAGGATATTTTGGATAGCGATTTCTTCCAGAAGTTCTATGTAATCTGCGAGCATCCATCCATTGTACGAGCATTCTGTGTGGGAATCACATCCATGTTCCGTAC
>CAJOGB010000061.1:0-6347 GCA_905233835.1 uncultured Lachnospiraceae bacterium | reverse complement strand
CCGCTGGACGAATTAATCGACTATGCAGGCAAACTCATGGTCAAAGGTTACGATGGAATCGAACGCAAAAAATAGAATACTTTCACAAATAAAAATGCCGATGCTTACAACATAAGCACCGGCATTTTATTATTCTTTATTGAAAAATGCTCAAAGAATCGTTTAATCCTAAAGCTATATCATTTAACTCCTTTGCAGAATCAGACAGGTTTCCGATGGTGTTTGAAACCTCCATGGTGGTTGCGGAAGTCTCTTCGGAAGAAGCTGCATTCTCTTCCGAAATGGCAGATAAGGATTCCATCGCCGCTGCGATAACCTTTCTGGCTTCTACGCACTGCGCCACATCCGTCTCAATATCACTGATATGTTCTACCGTTCGATCAATCTGCTCCAAAAGTGCATGAATGGTCTGTGTGGTATTTCCGAGTACTTCCTGCTGCTGTACGGTAAGTTCATGAACCTTCGTAGACTCATCCACGGTTCTCTGGGAAGAATGCAAAAGCGCATCCATCTCATCCTTGATTCCGGCTGCCGTATCCGCGGAATTAATTGCAAGTTTTCCAATTTCTTCTGCAACTACCGCAAATCCCTTACCCATTTCGCCTGCGCGAGCCGCTTCGATTGAAGCGTTTAAAGAAAGCAGGTTGGTTTGTGTTGCAATCTCTGTAATCGCTGCAACCTTCTCATTGATAATATCCACCGCATTGCTGGTGTCTTTAATCTGCTCGGAAATTCGATTAATACCTTCCACCATAGTATCCGTAGAAGACTGAAGATTTCGAATCTGTTCTTCCGACTCAATCGATGCATTGTGCATTTCTTTTGCAATGTGATCCAACTCTGTCGTGGAATTAACAACATTGTCGATGGCAACACCGATTTGCTCCACATTTTCCGTAGCAGAAGCCACATCCTGAGCCTGCTGTGTTGCTCCGTTCGCAATATCTTCTACTGCGGAAGAAATACCATCCATTGCATCCGATAACTGACCGGTGATTTCAACCAGACCTTCCGACTGTCCACTTACAGTGGTAGCTGCACTCTTTGACTCCGGAATCAAGCGATCCAATTCCTCCAGCAATGAGTTAATACCATCTGCCGTGGTCTTAATCTCGTCCTCGGCCCTGACATCGACTCTGGCTGCCAAATCTCCGTGACCGTCTTTAATATCCGCAACAATTTTTTGCACCGTTTGAGTCATGGCAAGAATCGGCTTGGTAATATTCGTACTTAAAATATATACCGTAAGGACAGCCAATGCCAAAAATACGACCGTCAAAACAACAAAGGTTCGAACCAAGCTATTAATCGGTTTTTCATAGCTGGCCTTTGGAAGAATAATGGAGGTTGTCCAATCATTTGCGGCAACCGTAGACGACGTAATATAACTTACCGTACCATCATAATCCTTAAACTCTTCATCGTTTTCCATTGCGTTTACATACATTCCGTCCACTGCATCCGCAAGCGTTACGCAATTATCTGCGGAAAGAGCAAATTCTTCACTCGGATGAACAACGATACTTCCCTCGTTTGTTACAACCATCAAATATCCATCCGACGGTTCCGGCAAGCTGGACGTAAGCATGGACATGTTTAAATCCGCACCAACAACTCCACCTTCGGTAGCCACCGCCATAGTGATACATAAATCTCCGGAAATCTGATCCACATACGGCTCGGTATAATATACACCGCTTGTATTCTTCGCGCCGATAAACCACGGACGCTCAATCGCAACGAAATCTTCCGGTGCTTCGTAATATCCGAAGACCATCTCGTTATTATCTTTTACATAATAAATTTCACTTACGGAATCGTTTGCATCCACTATCTTTGCAAACATCGGACGCAAAACAGAAATGTCTCCCTGATTCACTCCGGCAGAATCCGCTGCGGTTTTCAACACCGCTTCGTTGTACGAAAACCAGTTATTTGCCACTTCGGCGTAGTAATTAGCTTCCTGTACACATTTTTCATCACTTAAAACGGTAAAATAACTTCTGACATTTTTCGTGCTGACAAATGCATTCACCACGAAAAGGGCAAGAACCATAATCGCTATGGTTGCGATAAGTCGTGCCCGGATGTGTTTTTTAAACATAAGTCTCTCCCCCTTTTTGTTCATATTAAACCATCTCATAATGAGATATATCACGTATTGTATTGCAATCTCACAATAACACTTTCACTTTTGCAATGCAACCGGATTATTATTCTTCCTTGCTTGCATTTTTGAAATGCAACTCACGCATACCTTCCACTTCATCACAAATCTGTTTTAAGTTACAGGTATTACAGTCAGTGCTCATATCCTTAAAGACATGGTCAATCGCCTTTGTAATCGCCTCTGCCTGAAGCACATCCTTTTCCAGGCCTTTATAATCAAAATCCTTTTCGGTAATAAAATACACCTTTACCGCCTTTACCTTCGGATTCTTTTTCAAATGATTTATAAATGTCTTTCCGACAACCGCAAATGTCATTCCTTCTGTCAATGCATCCTTCGATACGCGGACACTCTCGCGGTGATGCGAAGTGGATACACGCATCATAAATCCCTTCGGACTAATCTGATAGCGAACGTACTCTATATTTCGAATCGCATTATAAAGAGCATCTCCCTCACCCATCGCTTCTTCATCCACAAGCACCACGGTAAGGCGGGCATAGGAAGTGTCGCCGGAAATCTCCTGCAAATCTTTTCCCACAAGAACTATCTCATCCTTTGGCACCAATGCTTCATTCGCGGTAATCACAGTAGATCCCAACGCATATATGCTTTTTTCGGATCCGCCCAATTCATACGCCATGTCGGCGCGAAGAATCATATTATTCTTTCCCGCATCTTCCCACGCAGGTACATGTTCAAAATGCAAGCTTTCCTTATCAAAATTCTCGATTTTAGTATTCCATTTATTTATAACGTCATCGTATAATTTCATATTTAATCCTAATTATAGAGGGGACGGTTCTTTTCTGTCTCCCTAAAGGGAGACTTGAAAGAACCGTCCCCGTTTGTTTTATAAGTGTTTATCTCTCTTAATTTTATCGTAGTGTTTTAAAAAAATCGGCTCCATAAGCGCCATCAGCTTCATATCAAGATTGAAGAAGTAAACCGTAAATGTAAGAACAAAAAAGCATACGATTATGATCGCGATAATCAAGAGTACATGTAATAATGTTGCCATGTTTTATCTCCTTTTCTTTTCTATACTAACCGCGAGCAAGTCCTTTCTGACGAGCGAACTCTGCAGCACCAAGCGCTCCCATTAACTGCGGATCGATTGGAAGATCGATAACTTTTAAATTTAATACCTTTTCGATGGCTTCCTTTAATCCCGCATTCTTTGCGCATCCACCGGTAAGTGTGATAGCGTCAACGGCACCTGCCTTCTTTGACATAACAAAGCATCTCTTTGCTACTGAAAGTTCGATACCTGCTGCGATTTCATCCATAGGCTTTCCTTCACCAACCAAAGAAATAACCTCAGACTCCGCAAATACTGTACACTGTGCGGTAATGGGGATTACGTTCTTTGCCTTTAAAGAAAGGCTTGAGAAATCATCCAAAGACATTTCAAAGGCACGAGCCATAGCTTCGAAGAATCGTCCGGTACCTGCCGCACATTTATCGTTCATGGCAAAGTTTAAAACAGTTCCGTCTTTATCGATTGCAATACCCTTTACGTCCTGACCACCGATATCGATGATAGCCTTTACGCTTGGGTCAGCCATATGTACGCCCATAGCATGGCAGGAAATCTCGGAAATATTTTCATCCGCAAAAGGAACTTTGTTTCTTCCGTATCCGGTACCTACAAGATAAGTTAAATCCTGTGCACTGTTTAATTCCGGAACCTGTGCGATAGCTTTTTCCAAAGACTCCTCACAAGAAGCAACCGCATTGATACGGCTTCTTAACGTAACGTCTGCCACCATTTTTCCGTTTTCATCAATGATGACACATTTTGTATAAGTAGATCCTGAATCACATCCACCAAAGTATTTCATTTTTTATATTCCTCCTATTCTACCAAGAAGCATCATCCGGTAATACTTCCAATGAAGGATCCAAAGGCTCCTCATTAAATACGGTTCTCATGTAACGGTTGATCTGATCACGTACGCCCTGACGGGTAATGATACGTGCATCAAATAAGTCGTGAGATACCCATACAAGATGGATTCCTTTTTCTCTGGCCTTCTGTTCAAACATACCATGCATTCCGTCTAAGGCCTTGCATGCCATGTGCTCCCAAAGAATTACCATGTCTGCGTTAAACTCTTCGCAGTACTCCCAAAGCTCATCAAGTAACACTTTGTATCCACCGTGAGTACGGTTTCTCATGATCATGTTCTCGGTAAGCATTGCCATATCGTAGTATGCCTGCTCACGATTTTCCGGAGTATCTTCTTCTGCGATCATCTCCGTATTTACCATGGAAAGCATATCTGTAAGAGGAACAATTCCCCAGCAGTTTAAGATCCAAAGCAAGAAGTCCATATAGTAGTGAGACTGAACGCCCCAAACAATGGCACGATGACGATATTCTTTTGCCATCATCTTCTTTTCTTTGAAGGCTTTTTCTGCAAGTTCTGTAAGCTTTTTATCTACTGTTTCAAACTCCGGCACCTTACCGCAGATTGCCATGTAGTTGGTCTCGGTATATAAAGCAAGGTTGGAACCAAATACCTGTGGGTAATCGGTTTTGTTCATATCCAACCACTCGTTTCTGCAACGGGTAGCTACGTTTACACGGTGAGCGCATTCGAAGTAATACTTCCAATCCCATTTCTCGCCGGTGTGTTCTTCAATAAACTTGATACAGTTTTTGATTTCGTTTGCGGCATATTCCTGAACATCTTCTTCCCTATGACGCATCGGAGTTGCCAACTGGAAAATCGGCACACCGTCTTCCAATTCCAAACGCTTTCCGATTACTCCGTTTCCTAATAAAGAACCGTCGCAGGTAGTGTTACACTGTACTGCACAAGCACCTAAGACCGGTGCGTCATCATCAATGGAAACTCCGGCTTCCGCTTCCGGCATCGGGCAAACGTCACCCGGAAGTCCGTATTCCTGAGCCACATCAATGTAATGTTCTGCTGCCCTTTGATTCAAAAGAACGGATACATAGGTAGACGGTGTTTCACGGGACAATCCCTTTAAGGTCGGAAATCCCATCATTACTGCCGTCATTTCGTTTTCATCCACAAGTACGACCTTATCGGAGAACTTCTTATCGTTTCCGATTCTTCTGTCACCGCGGAACAAATTATTCAATAACTTCGCCACGTCATATACAACCAAGTCCTGCTCTAAGTGACACATACGAAGGTAAGGTCCGCGAAGACCCTGGGTGTGCTTGTCCACCATCATAGGCACCGCCAAATAATTTGCCATCCAGCGATAACGAAACATTGCCTTAACGTTTCTTGGCTTCATAACAAACTTGGAAAGCTGAGCCATGATATACAACCATCTGGAATAATCGTATAACGTATCTTTTAAACCACGCCATTCACGTCTGCTTCTGACACGCTTGCCTTCCACAAAAAATCTTCCTAAGGCTTCACCGCCGATTTCTTTAGCCATTGTGAACACCTCCCTGAATCTTTTTAATCTCAATACTCTCTACAAATGCCTGTACTCGTGTTCGCATCTGTCCGGAAGAACCGATGGAGTACGGTCTGTCTACCTGAAGTACCGGATAACCATAGTCATCACGAAGTACTACGGTACCGACCATTCTCTCATATGCCCATGGATCGCAGAACTTCACCTGCTCGTAGATGATACCGTCAGCCTTGTATTCTTTTGCAAGCTTTGCAACATAATCTCTACGTCCAACTACCTTCTTTGTATCCCAGTATCTCGGGCAAGCCCCACGCTGCTGATATGCACGACAAATCTGAGTAAGAGCATCTTCGTCATCATTTAAAACAATTTCATCTCGTCCCGGGAAGGAACCATAGCAGAATCGATCGGCACATACATAAGCACCGGACTCCTCTACCAATTTAATAACATCCACGTCATCCACTTCGGAACCAACAAATACCACACGAGCTCTGAATTTGTTTTTCTCATCCGGCTCTCTGGTCTTAAGCTCCTCTAACGTCTCTCTTAACTTATCGATGATAAGACGCTTCGGAACACAGTAGGTTACCATTGTAATAATGTGATATTCATATCCTGTGATTCTCGGATTATCTTCTTTTCTGAAGTTTCCGATTTCACGAATCAAACGACATACTTCGTTATGCTCTTCTACCGCTTTTCGAATGGCTTCATCAGATACATCGATTCCGTAATGCTCTTTTAACGGAGTTAAGATGTGATT